>CAYSSK010000019.1:0-18431 GCA_964433645.1 uncultured Desulfofustis sp. | reverse complement strand
TCTATCGCCCCTGAACAAGTGGAGCCGCCGCCGAAGCCGGTCGAGCCCGTCTCGCTCAAGCCGCGGAAAAAGAAGATCAAGAAGACCGTCGTCCCGGAAGAAAATCGCGATCAGGCCCGGCAGCGAGAAGCCGAACGACTGCGCCGGCAGCAATTGGCCGAAGCCCTGCGTGCCGAACAACTGGCCGCACAGCAGGCGCGGCTGGCAGCCGAAGAAGCAGCCAGAGCGCAAAAACTGCTCCAGCAACAATTGGCCCAGATCCGCCGCCAGGCGCAACAGAACACGGCCTCGTCTACCGGCCGGGGCGGATCGGCAAGCACGTTGACGATCCTGGAGAGGCAATATTACACGGCCATCGTCAATCGGATCACCCAATTCTGGGCCTTGCCCGAGTTCAAGCGATGGGATCCGTCGATCCAGGCCGTTGTCGTGATAACCATCGCTCGAGATGGTACGATTACCAACCATTTTTTCGAAAAACGATCCAACGATCCGGTGTTCGATCAATTCGTCAGCAAGGCCGTTCAGGATGCCAATCCGTTGCCGGCTATCCCGCCGGCACTGAAAAAAAACAGGTTCGAGATCGGTCTCCGATTTTCGCCCGGTAGTATCAATTAAACCGTGAGTGACGTGCTCCCATGAAACGATTACTGATGCCCCTGCTTTGTCTGTTTCTGTTCGTACCGGTTACCGCTGGTGCCCAGCGGGTCTACCTTGATATCACCTCACCCGATGCCCGGAAAATTCTTTTTGCCGTCCCGTGGTTTCAAAACAGCGGCTTGGCCTCCGGCCAACAGGCCTATGGTCGAAATCTGGCTGTTACCCTGGCAGATGCTCTTGAATTTCACGGAATCATAGACATTGCTTCAACTGAAGGCCAAACCGGTACCACTGCTGCCGACTGGAAACGTCTTGGCGTCGATTATGCGACTGTCGGCAGGTACACGATCACCGGAGATCAGATCATGCTCGAGATCAGATTATTTGATGGGGCAACCGGTGATATGCTGCTCGGCAAATCCTACAACGGTCCATCCGACCAGACCGATGTGATGCTGTTCAAGTTCACCGATGCGGTTATCAAGGAGTTGACCGGTACCCCGGGTATAGCCGGCACGCAGATAGCTTTTGTCTCGCAACCGCCGAACAAACGGGAAAAGGAGGTATTTATCACCGATATTCTCGGTCGTTCGCTGCGCCAGGTAACCAGGCATCAGAGCCTCATCGTCTCACCCCGTTTTTCTCCGGACGGCGTTTTCCTGACCTATACATCCTATCACAGCGGCAATCAAAATCTTTATATCACCGACCTGCGGCAGGATAAAACAACGCGGGCCCTGTCCCGTCGACCCGGCATGAACCTTGCCCCGGCCTGGGCGCCTGACGGCAACTCGATGATCGTGACCCTTTCCCACAACGGAAACCCGGATCTGTATCTGATCAACCGGAGCGGCGAGATCCTCAAACAGATTACCCACAACGCCGGGATCAACGTCTCTCCGGTTTTTTCCCCGAATGGCCGCCATATCGTCTTCGTTTCTGACCGGAGCAAAAAGCCGCAGCTGTACCTGATGGAGCTGGCTACCGGCAACACCCAGCGCATTACCTACGAAGGCACGGAAAATGCGGAGCCGTCCTGGTCGCCCATCGAAGACCTGGTGACCTATTCCAGCCTGCGTGGCGGGATTTATCAGATTTGCACCGTCAACCCCTTCCAGGACAAATCCGAGAGTCAGGTTACCACCGATCAGACCCATCACGAGTCGCCGTCCTGGTCGCCGGACGGTAACCAGATCATCTTCGCAAAAAGAGATGGCGCCGGCCATAAGATCTATGGAATAATGAAAAACGGTTCATACCAGCGGCTGCTCTTCTCGTTGCCCGGCAGCCAGTCTTATCCGCGCTGGCAGAAAAAAACCTACTAACATCCTTTGCTTCGCAATGACTATGAAAAAAATTCCCTTTACCGTTCTCTGCGCTTTTGTCGTTTCACCGCTCCTGGTTCAATGCGCTTCCCAGGACGATCTCAAGCAGATTCATTACCAGCTGCGTATGCTCAACAAAAAGGTGGCTGATCTTGAATCGTCGACCATCGATGAGCTGCAGAAGCGACAGGCCAATTCTGTTAATCAAATCGACCGCCTGCAGCAAGATTTACTGGAATTGCGCAGCGGCCTTGAAGAAACCGGACACCTCAACCGCCGACTCAACGAACAGAGCAAGGAGTTGGAAACGGCCTTTCGCAACTATACCAGGCAGGAAGAAGAAAAACGGCTCTCGGAAATGCAGCGCCTCGAGCAGGAAATCTCGCAAAAGGACCTGCAACTCGAAACACTCGCGGAGCAGTTGCAAGCGCAGCAGGAAAACCTCAAAGCAATCCAGCAGGCTCGCGTCGAAGAGTCAAAGCGCAAGGCGGCGGCGGCGGCCAAGGCGGCTGAAGAGGCGCGGCGGCGGGCGACGTCCGCTGCGGCGAGTAGCGGCTCCATTCCAACTATCCGAGCTGACAAAGAAAAAAAAGTCCTGGCCCCAATTGAGGTTGAAACGGCAGCACCGGCAGCGAAAGCAGAGTCTCGGCGGGCCGAGGAGACACCGACTGCCGCAGTTCGTTCTCCAGCTGCTTCCTCCGGCGACAGCGCCAGGGCTAAAAGCCTGTTTGATCAAGGCAAATATCGGGAAGCATACACGGTGTTCGAGCAATTGGCTCAATCATCCGATACTGCCAAAGCAGTGGAAGCACGCTATATGATGGGAGAATGTTTATTTGCCCTGGAAGAATTTGACCAGGCCATTCTCGATTATCAGACCATCATCACCAATTACCCCTCCAGTGCCAAGGCACCCACTGCCATGTACCGGCAGGCTCTCGCCTTTGAAAAGCTCAACGACGAGGATACGGCGAAAATACTCTACAAGAAACTCATCGCCTCATACAAGGATTCACCGGAGGCGGCGCAAGCTCAGGAAAAACTGGCGAGCATGTAGCTGACCGGCAGCAGGTGGGGCGGAGCAGAAAACAGCGGCTCGATGCGTTGCTGGTCCAGCGCAAGCTTGTCGAGCACCTCGGGCACGCCGAACAACTCATCCGGGCCGGCAAGGTATTGGTTGCCGAGGTCGTTGTCGATAAACCGGGCCACAGCTACCCTGAAAACGTCGCCATCCGTATTCGCCAACAACCCGCCTATGTTTCCCGCGGCGGCGTGAAACTTGCCGGGGCGCTCGATTGCTTTGCCATCGACCCGCACGACTGGGTCTGCGCCGACATCGGTGCTTCAACCGGGGGGTTCACCGACTGTCTGCTGCAACGCGGAGCGCGAATCGTTTATGCCGTCGATGTCGGCTACGGTATTTTGCACTGGAAATTGAGAAACGATACCCGGGTTGTCGTTCGAGAGCGGGTCAATGCCCGCAACCTGACCGCCAGCCAGATCGATCGGCCGCTCGATCTGGCGGTGCTCGACACGTCCTTCATCTCCCTGACCAAACTGATTCCACCGTTGCTGCCGCTGTTTGGTACCGAGGTACGGATTGTCGCGCTGGTTAAGCCGCAATTCGAACTGCACTCGAGCCAGATCGACCGGGGCGGAATTGTTCGCGATGGCCTGGCACAGCAGACAGCAGTGGCCGCCATCCGCGATTTCGGCACGTCTCTGGGACTGTCCTGCCAGGGAATCATCGCCTCCCCGATAACCGGAGCCAAAGGCAATCAGGAGTATTTACTTTATCTGCTCGGCGTATCCTGCTCCGAATAACACCGTTCATCATTTTTTCAGTCGTTCGATCAGTTCAAGCATCGTTTCGCTCTCTGCACGTACCGCAGTATCGATCTGCGGTGCACCAATCACTTCCTTGAAATTTGCCTGTGCGAGATCGAGCTTGCCTTCGTAGAGGTTGTATTTCCCGAGAAAGAAGCGGGCTTCCGCCTTTTTCCCCCGGTGGCTGAGAATTCGGCCCAGGTTGAAGAAGGCGCTGGAGAATTCCGGCATCCGGGCAACGACCTCGCGCAGCAGATCCTCGGCACGTTCCAACTCCCCGGTTTTTTCCAGGACGCCGGCGAGGTGAAATGCCGCGTACATATCAGTGGGCTTCTCTTGCAGGGCACTGTCCAGTAAGTTCAGAGCCTGGGCAAAATCCCCCTGCTCGGCAAGAATGATGGCCCGGTCGATACGGAGAATACGCTGTTGCGGCAGTGCCGAGATAACCTCGTTCAACAGCGAGAGTGCCTGTTCGTAATTGTTTTCCTGCCTATAGATCTGGGAGAGTCCGTAACGCGCCATGGTTTTTGTAAAAGCCGTGGACCTCGGATCGTTGAGACGGTTGGTGCAGTAGGCCCGTACCGCGGCGTTGTCCTCGACAAGGGCCATGATCCGGTATTTGAACCTCAGAAAGGAAAAATCCTCCGTCTGATCCGAGGTCTCGTCTGATTCCCCTTCTGCGGCGATCAGAGATTCGACATAATCGAGGCGGGCCTCCGGATCAGGGTGGGTCAGCAGGTATTGAGGGACCTGACCCATCCGATAACGGGCGATTCTGCGCATGGTCTGCAGCATTTTACGCTGCCCCTCCGGATCTCTGCCAAGCTCCTTGAGCCAGTGGTAGGCCAGCAGGTCCGCCTCCTTCTCATCCTCCCTGCTGAAATAGAGCTGGGCGCTCTGCCCGGCGGCCAGGGATCCGGTCAACAGCGCCTGGGAAGCGACCCCGCCGCCCCCCAGCGCGATAGCGGCCAGAGCAGCGCCGAGGGCGGCGATATTGACAATGGTTCCCTTTTTCATCCGGGAGGCCAGGTGTCGCTTGGCCACATGGCCGATCTCATGGGCGATCACCGAGACCAACTCGTCTTCGCTCTCCATGGCCTGGATCAGTTCCGTATAAAAAAAGATCAGCCCTGATGGCGCGGCAAAAGCGTTGAATTGTTGGCTTTTCACAATAAAAAACCGGTAATCGAAAAATTGAATGCCGGCGACGTCGAGAACCTCCTGGCCGAGATCGTTGATATAGCGATGCAGGTCGGGATCCCCGATGATCGGAAAGGCGGACCGTACCTGGTAGAGCAGTTTTTCGCCAAGCTCGCGCTCTTCGCCGATGGTAAAGGCTTGGGCCGACGGCAAGAAGCCGGTGTGGACGAGAAGAACGATGAGCAGGATGCTGATGCCTTGTTTGACTTTGGTGCGCATCATAGACGGTGAATCCAGGTCAATAATCGTTGCTGTCCCTCAGCCAGCGAGACGATCGGTTGGTAACCGAAGTCACGGCGGGCTTTGGCATGGGAAAAATAGTGTGACCGGGACAGCTGTTCGGCGAGAAATCGTGTCATTTTCGGTTCGCCGCGAAGGTTCAGCAGTCGATAAACGGTTTCCAGCATTGCTCCGATGCCATAGGCCAGGGGGCGGGAGACACTCCGCTGCACCGGCGGGATCTGCAGACCGGCAAACAACTCGTTGATCCACCGCCAGAGTTGAACGGGCTGCTCCTGTCCGATAAAATACGCCTGACCACCGCATTTGTCACTCTTTTCCAGACACTGCCAAGCCAGCAGGTGGGCATGGACGACATTGTCGATAAAACTGATATCGACCTGGTTTGTGCCGTCCCCGACAATGCTCAGCTGTCCTCGTCGGCCCCGGTCGACAAGGCGAGGTATCAGGTGGGGGTCTCCCGGTCCCCAGATCAGATGCGGTCTGATGGCACAGGTTTTCAGCCGGTCTGAATTGGCGGCCAGGACCTGTTGTTCGGCAGTTGCTTTGCTGCGTGCGTAGTGGCAGAGAAAGCTGTCCGCATACGGCAGTGTCTCGTCGCCGCCCGTGATATCGGCGTGATTGAAGACCACCGACGGTGTCGATGTATAGACCAGCCGGGCAACCCCGTGTTCCCGGCAGGCTTGGATAACGTTGGCGGTTCCGCGCACGTTGACCTGTTCATAGTCTCGCCGGCTCCCCCAAATCCCGGCCTTGGCGGCGACATGAAAGACGGTCTCGACATCGCGGCAGCTGCGCCGGACACAAGCAAGATCGGTAATGTCACCGACCAGGCTGCGGGCGCCGTGCTCTTCCACACGTGGGTAATGATTTCGTGCCAGGGCCGTAACCCGGCACCCCTGCCGGCAGAGCCGGGCAACCAGGGCGGAACCGACGAAACCGCCGCCGCCGGTGACGAGTACCGTATTCATCGTTAACAGCGGAGTTGACGTTGTGCCCAGATCTTTAGCTTTTCTCTAAAAATCTTGGCGTTATGGCGGATGTCCACGGGAAACGACGGGTGGACGAGAACATGTTCGATGCGCTTGGTCAACGGATGGCGTCCGATAAGCTTTTTTACCTCTTCAATCACCAGGCGCTTTCGCCGGCGCGCGCCTGGTTCCAACTCGATAATGAGCACCGGCGTCTGCCAGCCGAGGACGGTATCGACACCGACGAGAGCGGAACGAAAGACGTCAGGGTGGACGTTGCTGACGGCCTCGCAGCAGATCGTATAAAGTATCCCGTCACGGCCATGAACCCGGTGCGCCTTTCTGCCGCAAAACCACAATCTACCCTGCCCGTCCTGGTAGCCGACATCCCCCATTCGATGCCAGAAGCCGGAATCGTCGGGGATCTTCGCGAACGTCGTTTCAGCGGTATTATTCTCGTAGGCCCTTGTTACCACATCACCCTTGACGATGATCTCGCCGATCTCCCCGGACGCGAGTTCCCGGCACGCCGAGAACGACGGGAAGGCCTCATCCGAGCAGGCGATTACCTTCAGCTCGATCCCGGGCAAGGTTCGGCCGACGCAGGTTCCCCTGCCCTGCTTCGTCTGCGACCAGGTCTGGTGGATGATCTCTCTGCCTTCAATAGAAACGATCGGCAGGCTTTCCGTCGCCCCGTATGGTGTGTGGATAGTACCGTCAGGGGCAATTATTTCCGCGACTGCGGCGACGAGTTCACCATCCACCGGTGCCCCGGCCATGAGCACTGTTTTCAGCGTCGGGCAGGATCGCTGTTGCCGTCGGCACCAGCTGCTCACCACTTTCCAGATGGCCGGCGAACCGAATGAATAGGTGACGCCGTAGCGATTGATCGAGGCCACGAAGGTTTCCGGATTTACCTGAGCCGGCCGGGTCGGATCCATATCCGGAATCACGGCTGTTGCGCCAAGAGCTGCGGAAAACAGGGCAAACAGCGGGAAGCCCGGTTGGTCGATATCGCCCGGCCCGATGTTATAAAATGAGCGGATATGCTCCAATTGAGCGGCAAAGATGCTATGCTCGAAACGAACCCCTTTGGGGGGACCGGTCGATCCCGTCGTGAAAATAATGGCTGCCAGCGAATCATCATCGGGGGCGAACTCCGGGTGGGCCAATGAGTCGTGTCGGGCCGCTTGTTTTCTGACCTCTATCGCCCCCAATCCGGGCGCGGAACCACAGGAAAACCGCTTCTTGATCGAACGGAACGGCCCCGGAAACAGACGACTGAGCAGGATTGCCGCCGGAATGCCGAGCAGATGATCGGGGCTGACCGCCTCAATACAGCGCAACACATTACGATACCCCATGCCGGGATCGATAAGAATGACCGGTGCCCCGAGGCGAAACAGCGCAAAGGCCAGCGAGATGAATTCCGCCGATGGCCGGACCATCAGCATGATCCGATCACCTTCGCCGACTCCGTTTTTACAGAGAAAGGAGGCGTATCGGCGGGCGCTCTCGTCGAGTTGGTGAAAACTCAGGCTGCGGCCGCTGCCCGCTTCGATAAGTCCGGTTTTGTCGCCCTGCTGCCGGGCAACGGTGGTCAGCGTGGAAGCGATGTTTATCATGGTCGCCGGGCCTTTTTTAGGCGCGCAGAAAAGCTGCGATCAACGGTTCCACCGTACCGTGTCCGTCTTCCAGGACGTAGTGGCCGGCGTTGGCGAGGTAATGACTGCGGGCGTGGGGTAAGCGTGCTGTCCATTGTTTGTAGAAGTGATCGTTGAAGCAAAAATCCTTGCCCCCCCAGACTATCAAAGCCGGGGTCTGCAACGCGGCAAAGTGATGGAGACCGTGTTCGATATGGACCAGGGTCTGGTAAGACGGATGATCCTGCTTCAGTGGGATATCCTTGACGAATTGATGGATGCCGACCCGCTGCCGCCAGGAACGGTAGGGGGCGACATAGGCAGCCGCCACTTCTTTGGCCATCGGTTTTTGCACGGCCATGAAGGTCGCCGGCCGGGCAAATCCATTGAGACCGCGGACGATGAGTGCACCGACCAGCGGCCACCGGCAGATCCTGATGCGCAGGGGGATGCGTCGGGAACGAAAAGCAGCGGTGTTGAGGATGACGAGGTGCCGGATGGACGCGATACGCCTGGTCGCATACCCCATCCCGATAGCCCCGCCCCAATCGTGCACGACAAGCGAACAGCTGTCGATGCCCAGGTGGTTGAGCAGATATGATATATTGTTGATGTGATTGTTTAAGAAATAGTCGTATCTAATCGGTTTATCTGAAAAACCACATCCAATATGATCGGGAACGATGACCCGGAAGTGTGGCGACAGGGCGGTGACCAGGTGCCGGTAATAATATGACCAGGTCGGATTGCCGTGCAGCATAACCACGGCCGGGCCGGACCCTTCGTCGACATAATGCATGGCGCCGCCGGGTGTCTGCGCGTAATTGGCGGCGAACGGATAGTCGGGAAACGCCGGCCGCCCATTTCCGGCAGTCGTCTGTGATAACGCGTGATCAGTCATGATCAGGTCAGTCTTTTCGGTTTCTGATCAATGCGAGCAGGGTGCGCACGCAGATTCCGGGCGGACCTTTGGGAATATAGGATTTTTTCGTAAAATCCCAGGCCGTTCCGGCTATGTCGAGATGCGCCCAGGGCGTATCGCCGACAAATTTTTCCAGATACGCCGCCGCGGTTATCGCGCCGGCTTCTTTGCCACCCATATTCTTAATATCGGCAACATCTGATTCAATCTGCTTGCTGTACTCCGGCCCGAGCGGCATTCGCCAGACCGGCTCGCCGGTCGCGTCTCCGGCTGCCAGGACCTGCGCGGCAAGTTGGTCGTCATTGCTGAACAAACCGCTGCGATGATGCCCGAGGCCGATAATGACCGCCCCGGTCAGAGTGGCCAGATCGATGACCTCGTCCGGCTTGAATTTTTTGATGCCGTAGGCGATGGCATCGGCGAGGATGAGCCGACCTTCCCCATCGGTATTGATCACTTCGGCTGTCGTACCGTTGTAGTGGGTGATGATATCGCCCGGTTTGAACGCAGCGGCGCCGGACATATTATCAGTTGCCGGCACGATGGCAATGACCCGCAGGCGCGGCTTTTCCTTCGCCACCGCCGGCATGACCGCCAGAACGGCTGCCCCTCCACACATATCGTATTTCATGTCTTGCATGCCGGCGGCTGGTTTCAGGCTGACCCCGCCGGAGTCGAAGGTGAGCCCTTTACCAACCAGTAACAGGGTCCGGCTATAGGTTTTTGGCGAATACTCGAGGATGATGAGTTTCGGAGCAGCCGCTGACCCCCGGTTTACCGCAAGAATCCCGCCCATGCCGGCCTTCTGCAGATGGCTTTTCTCCAAAACGGTGCACTTCATATTCCTGGCCGTACCAAGGCCGCGGGCAAAGTCGGCAAAGGACTGCGGCGTCCAGGAGCTCCCCGGTTCATGAGCCATATCACGGGCGGTGATCGTTGCTTCGGCGGCCACGGCGGCAAGCTTGACCGCCGTGCGGGCCGCTTGCACCTGAGAGGTGAGCAGTGTCAGTTCTTTAATTCCTGAAAAGAATGGCTCTTCCGGTTCGCTCTTCTTGTATTTCGTGAAGTGATAGTCGCCAAGCAGAATCCCCTCGCAGATCTGTTCAGCGCCCCCGGCCAAGATATCTGGTAAAAAGTGAGGCAGGACGACGACCACCGAATCGGCCCTGACCTGCCGGGCCGTTCCGGCGATAACACCGCCGGCACAGCGCAACCGCTCCAGGATTTCCGATTGCGGCAACTCCTTTTTAATCTCTCCGAGACCGACAAGCAGCAGCCGCTGGGCGGCAAAGCGGTCGGCAAGCGGGCCGTGCTGTGCGTAGTGCAGACTCGTTTCCTCTTTTTTTCCTTTGAAGTCACCAAGATGAAAAAGATCGGCGACGAGTCTGTCGATCACTTCGTCAGCGATCGGCGGAGCATTCTTCTGTTCACCGGTCGGAAAAACGAGTAAAGATCCCGGATAGGCGGCTGCCTGGTGATCAGAGACGATTATCTTGGTTTTTTTCATACACGAATCCTAGTCATTGATTTCTTGATTATTGAAGTGCCGGCAGTCGATTCCACCATACCATAAATGCGCGGCATTTTCGACTCAGTGCTCATGCCGGCAGTCGGCATGAAGCCCCATCGCGCCACGCCGGCACGTCTGTAGTCTATCGTTTCCTCGCTACCGGAGGTTCCGCGACGCCCTTTTACCTAGAAATAACATCACGAGGTTACTATTATAGGTTCATCTCATCACATCGCTTGCCGCGACAGCGGGTTTTTAGGCACCCGCCGGGGTGCCTGCCAGCAGGTGATTGGCTGGAGTACCCGGCGGAGGTGACGATGACGGCTCATTGTGGTGATCGAGTTCACGTACAGACGACTGTTTCGGGCGAGCCGCTCTTATTGCCG
Source organism: uncultured Desulfofustis sp. (assembly GCA_964433645.1). GTDB lineage: Bacteria > Desulfobacterota > Desulfobulbia > Desulfobulbales > Desulfocapsaceae > Desulfofustis. The sequence goes on along the minus strand of CAYSSK010000019.1, from coordinate 7,807 downwards.
GAGAAAACACATGTTGCAAACCCTCATTTTGGCTGTTTCCCTGGCTATTGTCGTTTCCGCCGCCTGCTCTCTGTGTGAGGCCGTGCTCTACTCTTTGACCACGAGTCAGATCGAAATGTTGCGGAAATCGGGCCTCCGGGCGGGCTCGATTCTGCATCGACTGCGCGAGGATATTGATGAACCGATAACGGCGATCTTGACCTTGAACACCATTGCCAACACGATTGGTGCCGCCGTCGCCGGGGCCACCTTTGCCAAATTGTACGGGGAAGAAAATATCCTCGCTTTTTCCGCTGCCTTTACCTTATCGATCCTGATTTTTTCCGAGATTATCCCAAAAACCATCGGTGTTTCCTATTCGTTTCGACTGGCGGCGTATATCGCGCTGCCCCTGCGCCTGATGGTTGTCATCCTGAAACCGATCATCATCCTCTGCCGGGCGATAACCCGTCTTCTTCCGCAGGACCGAGAAGATGGCATGATCTCCGCCCAGGAACTTCAGACTATCGCAGCGATGTCCCGGCAGTCCGGGCACTTGGAAGAGGTGCAGGAACGAGTCATCAGCAATATCATCGAACTCAAGCAAAAAACGGTTCGCCAGGTCATGACGCCGCGAACCGTAACCTTTTCCCTCGAGGAAGAGATGACGGTCAGCGATGCGATGCAGATGCTCGCCCAATTGACAAGTCACAGCCGGGTACCGGTGTATCGCGAGGATTCCGACAACGTCACCGGGATCATCATGCGCAAAGATGTGTTACTGGCCGCGGCCCAGCAAAAGCTTGACAGCCGATTGACGGAATTGAAACGGCCCATCCATTTCGTCGCTGAATCGATGCCGCTCAATTTGGTTCTCATCGATTTTTTCGAACAGCGCCAACATCTATTTGTCGTCGTCGACGAATACGGCTCGGTCACCGGGGTCATTTCGATGGAGGATGTCCTGGAAGAGATCGTCGGCGAAGAGATCATCGATGAGTCCGATCGGACCAGAGATATGCGGGAGTTGGCTCGCCGGCGCGGTCGTTTTTAGGCTGCCCCGCGGTACGCCCCGTTACTGGACCGCGGTCAACTCCACGTTTGTCGTAAACGGCTGGCCATCGCGGATACAGGTCAACTCTATCGTGTCGCCGACCCGGTATGATTCGAGGATCGTCCGGATTTCATCGTAGGTGTCTACACGGTTTCCGGCCACCTCGACGATGATATCGCCCAGGACAATCTCGCCCAGATGCTGTCTGGTCGGTTGCAGGCCGGCCTGTTCGGCCGGTCCACCGGGCTCTACGTCCCGAATCAGGATGCCGTCGATACCGAGCTGCCGGGCAACCCGCTCGTCGACCAGGGTTGCGCCGATTCCCGGTTTGATCAGCCGGCCGTGACGAATCAATTCCGGGATGACTCGATTCACCTCTTCCACCGGGACCGCGAAACCGATACCGGCATAGGCGCCGGATGGGCTGTAGATTGCCGTATTGACGCCGATCAACCGACCGGCGCTGTCGAGCAACGGCCCTCCGGAGTTGCCGGGGTTGATTGCCGCATCGGTCTGAATTACTTCGCGGATAGTCCTCCCCGTGATAGCGGTTATTTCTCTGTTCAGTGCGGAAATGATACCGGAGGTCATCGTCTGGTCCAGACCAAATGGGTTGCCGATGGCAAAGACCTTCTGCCCGACCAGCAGGTCGCCGGCAGCACCGATCGGAATCGGCCTGAGCAGCCGCTTGGGCGCGCTGACCTGCAAAACCGCCAAGTCTTTATCCGGCTCAGCGCCGATCAATACCGCTTTGTGCGAGGACTGGTCGGCCATGGTGACCTGGATGCGGTTGGCGTCTGAGATAACATGATAATTGGTCACCACCCGTCCCTCTTCGTCCCAGACGAAGCCGGATCCGGTACCGGCCGGAATTTCCACGGCATTGAGCGAAAAGAGGCTGCGCCGCAGCGCAGTGCTGGTGATGTAGACGACCGAAGGTGAGGTGTTGCGGAAGATCTCGATCGTAGTTTTCTCGTCCTCGGCCAGATTTCCGCGTGCCGTTACCGCCCGTGGCTCGGCGTTGTAGGTGACCGGTCGCCGGATGCTATCGCCGAAAATCAGCCAGAGACCGACGGCGACCAGCAGGAGCAGGATAAAAGGGTTTATTCGGGACACGCTTTTCTGGCTCCTGTTCTGGAGGGCAACTCGCTGGTTCGTGCCGGTGCTGCCCGTTAGAGTCCGAGGATAAGTTTTGCCGAGTAGAAATACATCAGAACGCCAACGATGTCGATGGCGGTCGTGACAAATGGTCCGGTGGCGATTGCCGCGTCGAAATCGAATCGCTTCAAGACCAGCGGAATCAACGTACCCAGCGTGGCCGCCATGACCATGGTGCAGAAAATAGCAATGCCGACGACCAGACCGAGCAGTTGCATTTCCTGGTGCAGGAAATAGGACAGGGCACCGAGGAAAAGGCCGTAGATGAAGCCAAGGATGACCCCGACCCGCATCTCCTTGAAAACCACTCTGAATAGCGCATTTATGTTGACTCGACCAGTGGCGATACCGCGCACGATGATTGTCGAGGATTGCGTCGCGATGTTGCCACCCATGCCCATGACGACCGGGATGAAAGAAGCCAGAGCCAATACCTTGGCGAGTTCTTCCTCAAACGAGCCGATGATCACCATCGCCATCACGCCCCCGAGCCAGGAGGCAAACAGCCAGGGCGCCCGCAGCATTGCGTTTTCGAAAGTAGATTTCAGTAGAATTTCCCGATCCTTACCGGCACCGGCCATCTGCAGGAACTCCTCTGTCGCCTCTTCTCTGATAACGTCGATGATATCGTCGACGGTAACGATACCGACCAGGTTATAGGAAGAATCGACGACCGGTACCGCGAGAAAATTGTACTGGGAAACAACGTGGGCAACCTCTCCCTGGGTGGTGTCGGTATTGACCGAAATCACATTGGCATTCATGATGTTCTTGAGTTTCATGGACGGTGAGTTCATCAACAGTTCACGAAGCGAGATCACCCCGGCGAGCTTCCCTTCACCATGAGTGATGTAGAGATAGAACACCATCTCCATCTCTTCACTTTTCTGCTGCACGATGGCGATTGCTTCGCTGACCGTCAGGTATTCATCCAGGCTCATAAAATCAGTCGACATCAGGCCGCCGGCCGTTTCCGGATGATACTTGAGCAATCCCTCGAATTCCTCCCGGTCCTGCTGCTCCATGTGTTTGCGGACCTCATCGGCCAGCTCGATCGGTATGGTCTCCAGCAGGTCGACGGCATCATCCGTGGCCATGTCGGAAACGATATCGGCGAGATATTGAGGAGTAAGCTGCTGCACGAGAGCGATCACGATGGCATCGTCCAGTTCGCTGAGGAATTCACCGATCTGTTTGGTCTGGGCGATGATATTGAAGATTTTTTGACGCTCGTCTTCATTGAGATGGCGGAAGACCCAGGCCATGTCGGCCGGGTGGGTCTTTTCGATGAGCTTGAGCAAATGTCCGGTGGCGCCCCGCCGGTTAAGTCTTCGCACCATGTCAAGCAGGACCATTCCTTCATTGCCGAGCAATTCCCGTTTCGTTTTATCTCCCTGCATCATGGCCATGGTTGGGTCTCTCAGGCGAAAATTTAGCTCCCTTGCGGCGAACAAGGGCAGCTTGTATAGTAACGTGCATCATTTATAGCCAATACAATTCTATTTGCACACCATTTCTCAAGCACAAACAGCGCGCCCAAAAAAATCAGGCAAACGACCTGCATTCAACGTATCTGTGTTTCCCATAAACAACAACAATCATCTCATCATGTATCATAACGAATCCCCGTCGCAACAAGATCTGATAAACCAGCTCGATGAGGCATGTGCGCTGCACCAGTCCGGTGCTTACGCTCAGGCCGAGAGGCGCTATCGTCTTTTGCTGTCCCGCCTTCCCGACTGCTGGCAGCTGCTGTACAATCTCGGACTGCTGCTGTACGACTTGGGCCGCTACGATGAGGCCGCCGAAATCTACGGCCGTGCCCTGTGCCTCGGTATTGAAGATGGTGATCTTTATTTTAACCTCGCTTTAACCTGTAAGCAGCAGGGGGATTTTGCCCAGGCGATCAGGTATTATCAAAAAGCGCTCAATCTGCAACCCGATGACATTGATTATCTCTATAATCTTGCCGGCTGCTATCTGGCCGGGGGGTTCTACGAAGAGGCTAGCGAGACCTATGAAGCGCTGCTTCGGCGCGATCCCGGCCACCTCTTCGCACTCAACAACTTTGCGTATCTTAACCATATTGCTGGAAAAACAGAAAATGCCAGAGCATTGTACCAGCTCCTCTTGACTCTTCGTCCGGACAGTTCCTCCGCCGAACACATGCTGGCCGCCCTGAGCGGAGAGCAACGAACCTCCGCTCCACCGGACTATATTCGTGACATGTTCGACCAGTACGCCGATCATTATGAAACAAGCCTGCTCGGTACACTTCATTACACTGTTCCGAAATTATTGGAGGCGCTGGTAACATCGGTCACGCAGAAAGACATCTTCACCGGCATGCTCGATCTTGGTTGCGGCACCGGCTTGATCGGCGAGTGTTTCCGGAATCGTGTCGAACGGCTCCACGGTGTTGATCTCTCGAAAAAAATGATTGCCCTTGCCGATAAAAAAAAGTGTTATGATGCTCTTTATGTAGAGGAAATAGAGCACTTTCTCCGGCAGTGTACAACCCGTTATGACCTGGTCGTTGCCGCCGATGTCTTCCCCTATGTCGGTCATGTGCATCATATATTTCAATACAGCAGAGACGTCACCACCGATGACGGTCTGTTCTTTTTCACCATCGAAGAATTAAGCGGTACCGATTGTTCACTGCACCTCGGTGCAAGCGGCCGATTTGCCCACACGGACCATTTTATTCGGCGCTGCGCCGCCGAATGCGGCTGGACGGTGGGCGCCGCGAAACGTATTGCGCTGCGCATGGAACGGGATGACTGGGTTGCCGGCATCATCTACGGGCTGAGTCCGCACGCACGGTGAGACGGTTTGACCGAGGAGCGCTAGACGTCCCGCACCATCGCGCGAACTGCGCTTCCGCCGGCGCACTGGAGAGAAACAACGAGGGAAAATACGTCAGGAAAACAGAGCGGTTTTCTGCACAATCCAGCAGATCAGGAGGCCGCAGCCAAGAGATACGAAACCAAAGGTGCGCATGGTTGCCGGCGGCAGTTCGCTCAGGGTGGTCAGCCATTCTCTCATTTTTTCTGGAGCGACTGCATAGGGCAAACCTTCAACAATCAGAACCATTCCCACGAGAAGCAGCAATAATTTCATAACACACTATTGAGTTACAGACCGGACTGCGACGAACCGGAAATGACACTATTTATATTTACAAACCAGAGCCAATAAGGTAAAGAAAGGCTCTCTTCCAATCGGCAGTCAGTGAATACCAGAAACCGTCTCGTGCAGCAAGCGATTTACCGATTCGTTATAGAAAAGAGTTCAGCGTAAACCGGCTGCGTGGAATTCGCAATCATCAATTTTTCTCATCACCAACGGACATGACTGAAAACAAAGGGTCTAAATACCGTGAAGCTGGTGTCGATATCGACAAAGGCAACGCCTTTGTCGAGGGTATCAAAAGCATCGTCGCCTCCACCCAACAGCGAGGCGTTCTGAATGAAGTCGGCGGTTTTGCCAGTTTTTATGCAATTGATAAAAACGCTTATAACAGCCCGGTCCTGGTTTCTTCGACCGACGGTGTCGGTACCAAGCTGGCGGTGGCCGGCCTCTGCGGCAAACACGATACGATCGGTATTGACCTGGTCGCCATGTGCGTCAACGATATCGTCGTCAGTGGGGCCAAACCACTCTATTTCCTCGATTACTTCGCGGTCGGCCAACTCGATCAGGAAATGGGGACCGATGTCGTCAAGGGAATTGCCGAAGGCTGTCGTCAGGCCAAGTGTGCCCTGGTCGGCGGAGAAACTGCTGAAATGCCGGGTCTTTATCGGGGTGCTGATTACGATTTGGCCGGATTCGTTACCGGTATTGTCGACCGTGACGAAATTATCGACGGTTCCATTATCAGAGTCGGCAACAAGGTCATCGGCCTGGCGTCCAACGGCTTGCACTCGAACGGCTTTTCCTTGGTCCGTAAAATCTGTTTCGACGATCTCGGCCTCTCGGTAGATGATTATATCGAACAACTGGGAACCACACTTGGCGATGAGTTGCTCCGACCGACCCGGATCTATGTCCAGGCGATAGTGAACGTGGTCAAACATTTCAAAATCAACGGCATGGTGCACAATACCGGCGGCGGTTTTTACGACAACACACCTCGCGTGCTCCCTCACGGTTGCAAAGCGGTGCTCAAAACATCGACCTGGCCGGTTCCCCCGATTTTTTCGTTTCTTGCCGAAAAGGGAGGCGTGAGCGAGACGGAGATGTATCGTACGTTCAACATGGGAATCGGTTTCATGCTGATCGTCGAGGAGCGGGCTCTCAGCGATGTCATGCAGCAATTATCCGCTCTGGGCGAGACGCCGTATTATATCGGCGATATCGTGGCCAGTGATGACGGAGCTCCGTCGGTTGAACTGATCGATTGAAGCACTGCGATCGAAAAGGACGTAAACGAATCAGGCCGGCGCAAATAATTCGCTCCGGCCCGATTCGTTTAATCATCTCAACGAGTTACACGACGGCGCAGTCTGCCTCGGACCCTTTGATCTTCTCCAGGGCATGGAGCAACGCCGGCAGCACGACAGCAATATTTTCCAGGGCGGCCTTACGGCTGCCCGGAAGGTTGATGATCAGGCTTTGGCCCCGGATTCCTGCCCGGCCCCTGGACAAAACGGCCTGCGGGGTGATGGAGAGGCTTGCTGCCCGCATCGCCTCGGCGATGCCCGGCACTTCCTTGTCGAAGAGCGAGTCCATCGCTTCCGGCGTGACATCCGATGGCGATACCCCGGTACCGCCGGTGGTTATGACCAGGTCGGCGCCGTCAATGTCGATCGCCCGTTTGATCGTGGCCGCGATTGTCACGGCGTCATCAGCGATGACCGAATAATGACAAAACCGATATCCCTGTTCGTTTAAAAGTTCCCTGAGTGCCATCCCGCTGGTATCGTCCCGTTCACCGCGCGCACCCTTGTCGCTCATCGTAATAACGGCGAAACGATACTTCGACCGATCGCTCAGCCGGCTCTGGGCATCAGGATTGTTCTGCATTGCGCGCGGCGACGATCTTTTCTGCGATTTGTGCGGGCACTTCCTCGTAGTGGGAGAACTCGATGGAGAATGAACCGAGGCCGCCGGTCATAGAGGTCAACTCATTGGCGTAGGTTTGGGATTCGGCCATCGGCACCTGGGCGGTGATAATTTCTCCTTTCGGCGACGAATCCATACCCATGACCTTGCCTCGGCGCGAGTTAAGATCACCCATGACATCTCCAACACTATCCTTGTGTACCGTGATCACAATGCTCATGATCGGTTCGAGCAAGACCAGGCCGGCTTCAGGGGCGGCTTTTTTAAAGGCAAGCGATCCGGCGACCTTAAATGCCATCTCCGAAGAGTCGACGGTATGGTAGGATCCGTCATAGAGAACCACCTTGACATCGGTCACCGGATAGCCGGCCAACACCCCTTTCTCCATTGCTTCGACGATGCCTTTTTCAACGGCCGGCCGGTATTGCTGCGGGATGACACCGCCGACGATCTGGTCGACAAATTCGAATTTCTCACCGGGTATCGGCGAGAGTTCAATCCAGCAATCACCGAACTGACCGCGTCCGCCGCTCTGTTTCTTATGGCGCC
>CAYSSK010000018.1:0-45997 GCA_964433645.1 uncultured Desulfofustis sp. | reverse complement strand
GAATCAACCAGCCCGGGGAGTTCAGCCTGTGGAACTGATTTTCATATAAAAAAAAAGGAGAGATCATGAAAAGAGGTTTGGCGATGGCGCTGGTATTGGCCGGGATGTGTTGCTGGCACGTTCAATCCGCCGGTGCGGAGGAACGTGAGCGGTTCAGGGGTGGTGTCGGCCTTGGGGTAATGGCTTTCGATAGAGCCGATAACCTGGATCCGAACGGTTCGAAGAGGTCTATCGATACGCTGGACAGAAGGGCGGATCGTGAGTTGACGGTGATCCCGCTGCTGGCGCCCTTTTTCAGTTATGATGTCGGGGCGCCCGGTGGCGCGGTCGTGCAATTCATGGTAAGACCGCCGATCGAGGAGGCCGGAGGCCTGGTGGTCAATCTGGGCACCACATATTATCTGCCGGCGGGAGGCTCCATCGAACTCAATGGACTGGTCGCACCGCTGGAAGAGGCCTGGGAGAATCCCTACCTGGTCAATCAGCGGCGTTCCACCACGGGCAGTCCGAAATACGGCGCGCACGTCGCCTGGAGAGAGATCGGCGGCACCGGCCTGTCGCTCCATGGCGTCTATCTGCGAGACGAGGTCGATAATGACCGGATCGGTGAACTGATGCCCGAGTTGGCCCGAGACGGGGCGATTTATGCACTGGCCGCGGCGTATCGGCTACCGCTCTCGGAGGTGGTTGAGATCAGGACCAGGGCGAGTTACCTGCAGGGAGATTATGACGGGGAAAGCAACTCGTTTACCCGGTATCGGATCAGGGTGCAGGCGAGTTATCGCCTCGGCGCTTTGACCCTGATCCCGGAAATCTCCTATCGGCACACCAGCTATGACGAGATCGATCCGATGTTCGGTATAACCAGGGAGGAGGACTCCTACGGTATCGATCTGACGGTCCACTACCGGGCGCCGTTCGGCTGGCAGGACTGGGCCCTGCAGGGGATGGCCGGCTATGGCCGGGGGGACGACGACATCACTTTTTACGAAACCGAATCACTGCGCATCGGGTCGTTATTGACGTATTACTTCTAACCCCCAATTCCGATGGTCACAACGAACAAGGAAAGTTGCTCGTGGCCGGAAGGACTGGTTGGCCCTCCCCTTTCCTATGACTGCTGCGCTGCGGCCGGATTCTCCGGCCGGCCGGGCCTTCGCGATGCAGTCTCCGGGTACGCCAACCAGCCCGGGGAAATTGATTTTCATCAAAAAGTTGCCCTGTTTGGCCAGCCTCAAGCTGTCCAAATCTTGCAATGCAACGATAAATAGAGGTTTTCTTGAGTGATCGTGATGGATGATTGTTGGCACAATCCGTATCGAACGGTGCGCCAGCCGGTGCCGGCCGCAAACATGGTAGCCACGTCTCAGCCGCTGGCCGCCCAGGCCGGGCTGCGCATGTTGCAGGAGGGCGGCAATGCGGTGGATGCCGCATTGGCGGCGGCCATCACGCTGACCGTGGTCGAGCCGACCGGTAACGGTATCGGCGGCGATGGTTTCGCCCAGGTCTGGGACGGTACGCGCTTGCACGGTATCAACGGCTCGGGCCGCTCGCCGGCCGCCTGGACTCCCGAACGGTTTGCCGGCTGTGCCAGCATGCCGCTGCTCGGCTGGGATGCGGTGACGGTGCCCGGTGCGGTTTCGGTGTGGGCGGCGTTGTCGCAGCGGTTCGGCGTGTTGCCGTTTGCGGCGTTGTTTCGGGCGGCCATCGGGTATGCCCGGACCGGATTTGCGGTGGCGCCGATTACCGCGGCACGCTGGCGGGAAATGGCGGATGATTTACGCCACTTCCCGGAATTTTGCCGGGTCTTTCTGCCCGGCGGCACGCCGCCGTCCCCCGGCACGGTGGTCCGCTTTCCCGAGCTGGCCGAAACGCTTGAAGAGCTGGCGGCTACCGGCGGCGAGTCGTTGTATCGCGGCGGCCTGGCGGAGCGGATCAGCCGGTGTGCCGAGGAGCAGGGCGGACTGTTGAGCAGCGGCGATCTGGCCGGTCACCAGCCGCTCTGGGTGTCGCCGCTGGCCATCGATTACCGCGGCTATACCTTGCACGAGTTGCCGCCCAACGGCCAGGGTCTGGCGGCCCTGCTGGCGCTCGGCATCCTCGAGCGATTCGATCTGGCCGGTGAATCGGTAGACTCGGCGGGGTCCGTTCATCTGCAGGCCGAGGCGCTGAAGCTGGCTTTTGCCGACGTTTTCCACCACCTGGGCGACCCGGAGGCGATGCGCATCGAGGGCTCGGCGCTGCTCGACCCCGCCTATCTGGATCAGCGGGCGCGTTTGATCGACCGGCGGCAGGCGTCATTTCCGGGGCCGGGACTGCCTGCGGAACCGGGCACGGTCTATCTGGCGGCCGCCGATGAGAGCGGCATGATGGTCTCCCTGATTCAATCCAATTACTTCGGGTTCGGCTCCGGCATCGTCGTGCCCGGTACCGGCATCAGCCTGCAGGGCCGCGGCGCCGGCTTCAGCCTCGAGCCCGGTCATCCCAACGAGGTGGCCGGCGGCAAGCGGCCGTTTCATACCATTATCCCGGCTTTTGTCACGAAAAAGGGGCAACCGGTCATGGCCTTCGGCGTCATGGGCGCCCATATGCAGGCCCAGGGGCACGTGCAGATGATGACCCGCTCCTTCGATTACCGGCAAAACCCCCAGGCGGCATCGGATGCGCCGCGCTGGCAGGTCAATCACGACCTGTCGCTCAGCGTCGAGGACGGCTTTTCTCCGGATGCGGCCGGACAATTATCCCGGCGCGGCCATCGCGTCGTCGGCGGGGTCCCGGCCCACGCCTTCGGCGGTGCCCAATTGATTCGCAGAATGAATAACGGCTGGTATCTGGCCGGCTCCGATCACCGCAAGGACGGGCAGGCGGCGGGATTCTGAGATGGGGCAGTCGTCGCCGGCCACGCCACGCAGGGAAGAAAGGTCCGAGACCTACGAGCGGATACTCATTGACGCTGTTTCGCTCATCGATGTCCGGGCGCCGGTCGAGTTCGCCTCCGGCGCGGTACCGGGGGCGGTCAACCTGCCCCTGTTGGCCGATGATGAACGGCACCAGGTCGGCCTGTGCTATCGGCGGCAGGGAGCGGATGCGGCCCGGGCCTTGGGGCACCGGCTGCTGCGCGGTCAACGGCGCGAGGAGGCGCTGGCCGCCTGGTGCGATTATCTTCATCAGTTTCCCGATGCCCGGCTGTATTGTGCCCGCGGCGGAAGTCGTTCGGCCATCGCCGCACAATGGATCGAAGCGGCGACCGGCCGGCTGCCGCCCCGTCTGGCCGGCGGGTACAAGGCGTTTCGCTCGTTTTTGCTCGGCCGGCTCGCTGCCGAGGCCATCACCGGCGTACCGGTGGTGCTCGGCGGCCGGACCGGATCGGGCAAGACGCTGCTGCTCCATCGCCTGGCCGGCGCTGTCGATCTGGAAGCGCTGGCCAACCATCGCGGCTCATCTTTTGGTCAGTTCCTGACGGTGCAGCCTAGTCAGGCTGATTTCGAGAACCGTCTGGCCGCCGCGCTGACCATTCATCGTCACCGCCGTTATACCACCCTGGTCGTCGAAGACGAGGGCCGGCACATCGGCAAGCGCTTCCTGCCCATAGAGCTGGCCGGCTTGTTTGCCGACGCCGCGCTGGTCGTATTGGAAACGCCGCTGGCCGAACGTATCGAGACTATCTTGGGCGAGTATGTCGATGAAGCGCAGACTGCCTATCGAAGAGTGCTCGGCGACGAGGCCGGACCGGTTCGCTGGCTGGCCGATATGGAGGCCAGCACCGACCGGCTGGCGAAACGGCTCGGTGCCGATCGTCTGGCTCGGGTCAAACGGCTGCTGGTCAGCGCCTGGCGAAGAGAGTGTTCTGGCGGAGATCACAGTGGTCATCGGGACTGGATCCGGATATTGCTGCAGGAGTATTACGACCCGATGTATGATTATCAGCTCAGCAAGAAAAGCGAGCGGGTGGTCTTTCGCGGCGGATTTGACGAGGTGCTTGCCTACCTGCGGGCTCGGGAACGGAGCGACGAGACGGCCGGCAGGGAGCCCCCGCCGGCCGCTGATCGGTGAGGACGGCGGTCTGTTTACCAGCCGAGGGTCAAGTAATCGTGCATCGAGTCGGCGGCCTGCCGGCCGGCGCCCATGGCCAGGATGACGGTGGCGGCGCCGGTGACGATGTCGCCGCCGGCCCAGACCCCTTTCTTCGTGGTCTTACCGGTCTTCTCGTCGGTGACGATGTAGCCCCACGTGTTCAACTGCATGTCCGGCGTTTCACTGGTGAGCAGCGGGTTGGCACCGGAACCGACGGCGACGATGCACAGGTCGCAGTCGATGGTGAATGCGGAGCCCTCGATCGGCACCGGGCGCCGCCTGCCGGAGTCGTCGGGTTCGCCCAGTTCCATGCGCAGACATTCCATGCCGATCAGCCGGCCGTTGTCATCGCCCAGATAGCGGGTCGGGTTGGTCAGCAGGAACATCTCGATGCCTTCTTCCTCGGCGTGATGAATTTCCGCTGTGCGGGCCGGCATCTCCTCGCGGGAGCGGCGATAGACGATCTTGACGTTGTCTGCCCCGAGGCGCATCGCGGTTCGGGCGGCATCCATGGCCACGTTGCCGGCGCCGAGCACCACCACCTGTTTGCCGATCGGGATCGGCGTGTCCACCTTCGGGAATTGATAGGCCTTCATCAGGTTGGCCCGGGTCAGGTATTCGTTGGCCGACAGGATACCGACCAGGTTCTCGCCGGGAATGTTCATAAAGCGGGGCAGTCCGGCGCCGACGCCGACGTAGACGGCGTCGTAGCCCTCTTCGAACAACTCGTCCAGGGAGACGGTCCGGCCGACGACGGCGTTGCACTCGATCTTGACGCCGAGTCGCTCGAGAAAGCTGATTTCCTGGGCGACGATTGCCTTGGGCAGCCGAAATTCGGGGATGCCGTAGATCAACACGCCGCCGGCCTTGTGAAAGGCCTCGAAAATGGTGACGTCGTGACCCTTGACGATCAGGTCGCCGGCCACGGTCAGTCCGGATGGCCCGGAGCCGATAACCGCGACCTTCTTACCGGTCGGTTTTTGTTTCGGCGGCAGTTCACCGGTGCCGTGTTCACGCTCGTAATCGGCGCAGAACCGCTCCAGGTTGCCGATGGCCACCGGCTCGCCCTTTCTGCCGAGGATGCATTTGCCTTCGCATTGGATCTCCTGCGGACAGACGCGGCCGCAGACGGCCGGCAGAGCGTTTTGCGACCACAGGTTGCGAATGGACCCGGTCAGATCTCCTTTGGTGATCAGGTCGATGAAACCGGGAATATCGACGCCCACGGGACAGCCTTCGACACAGCCCGGTTTTTTGCATTGCAGGCAGCGGGCCGCTTCTTCCTGGGCCATCGCCGCGGTATATCCGGTGGGGACTTCGAGAAAATTTCGGGCCCTGACCTGCGGGTCCTGTTCAGGCATCGGAATGCGGGGCTTTTTCTCTGGTTTGTCGGCCATTATTTCCTCCGTTGAATTCGCCGAATTCAGTGTCGTGAGCGACGGTCGCGCATCAGCAGCAGCGGTCGTCGTCGTTTCATCAGCGGGCGTCGCGAATGGTGCAAAATGATTCGTGGCATTTCTTCTCGTCTTCCTGGTAGGCCCTGAGGCGCATCATCAATTCGTCGTAGTCGACCTGATGACCGTCAAACTCCGGGCCGTCGACGCAGGCGAATTTGGTGGCGCCGCCGACAGTTACCCGGCAGCCGCCGCACATGCCGGTGCCGTCGACCATGATCGGGTTGAGACTGACCATGGTCGGGATATCGTAGGTCTTGGTGATGGCACTGACCGCCTTCATCATCGGTACCGGGCCGATGGCCACCACCTGCTGCACACCGCCCTGCTCGAGAACCTCCTTGAGGACGTCGGTGACGAATCCGTGATGGCCGTAAGAGCCGTCATCGGTGCAGATCCGCAGGTCGTGGGAGGCATCTTTCATCTGCTCTTCAAGGATCAGCAGGTCTTTGGTCCGGGCGCCGATGATACAGACGACGTCGTTGCCGATATCCTTGAGGGCCCGGGTGATCGGGTGGAGCACCGCGACGCCGGTGCCGCCGCCGACGCAGACAACTTTGCCGACCTTTTCCAGGTGGGTGGCTTTGCCAAGCGGGCCGATCACGTCCTGGTAATCGTCGCCGACTTTGAGGTCCCGAAACAGGGCGGTTGATTTGCCGACCACCATGTAGATAATGGTGATGGTGCCTTTCTCGGGGTCGGTTTCAGCGATGGTCAGCGGGATCCGTTCACCATCCTCGTTGGCCTTCAGGATCACGAATTGCCCCGGCCGGGCTTTCCTGGCAATCTGCGGCGCCTCAATATCGTTGAGAATCACCGTTCCGCCAGCCATTTCTTCACGACGCACGATTGTAAACATGTTTTCCTCCGGGCATAAAAATGGCCATGTAGTGAACAGACGGTCTGACATTTAAGACTGTGCGTCGAGCGGGACGCAGGGAGCCGCCTGGGACCGCTGTCGGGTCGGATCGGAACATGCCGGGCGGCGGTGCGGGCAACCAACTCGGCAACAGGACGAAGGTACCTCTTTTACGTATTTTTTTCAATGAACATCTCTTGTTGTTCCCGCCCCGCCCCCGTGCAGCCGTCGATCCGACGGTCCTGGGCCGACGCAGGCGTTGCCGGCAGTGATCTTGATCCGGCGATGGCGGTGGTCTATAGTGATTTGAGCAGAGCGTCGAGGCCCGCCTGGGCCACCTGTTCGTCCTGGTCGGGGCTGCCGGAGCTGCAGCCGATCCCACCGACCGGCTGGTCGTCGATAAAGATCGGCAGCCCGCCGGCAAAGATCATGAAGCGGCCGCCGATACTGGTGTGGATGCCGAAAACCGGTTGTCCCGGCCCGCTTACCTCTCCGTAGGCACGTGTTGATTTGCGCGCGGCAGCCGCGGTGAAGGCCTTGTCGATGGCGATGGTGATGCTGGTGACGCGGGCGTTGTCCATGCGTTGAAAGAGCAGCAGATGACCGCCGTCGTCGACGACGGCGATGTCCATGTCAACGCCGATCTCCACGGCTTTCTTCTCGGCTGCGGCCATCATCAGCCGGGCATCTTCCAGGGTGAGCTTGGGGACGGTTTTCATGATCTTTCTCCTGGTGTCAAGGTGAAAAGCTTTTTTTTCGGGCTGGTCGGTTTTGCCGGAGCCTGTATTGCTCTGACCCGGCGGAACTAAGATTCAGGTCGGTTTGAAAAATTCGAATGCTCAAGGCGGCCTTCATTGTGGACGTGCCTTGTTGGGTATAGTATAGCCACAAAATGGCAGGTGAGGCCACCTTGATTTGACAAGAACAGGTATGGACCGTTCGCACGGATACGGCCGGCGGAGCGTCCACCTCGTCAGGAGAGCGTCATGCGAACGATCAGTGAGCTAACCGATTTCATGGGATTTCAGGATTTGCTTGAAGACGAGGAAAAACTGGTCAGAGAGACGGCCCGGTCCTTCGTCAACGAACAGGTTCTGCCGATTATCGACCAGCATGCCCAGCAGGAGACCTTTCCTCTCCACCTGGTGCCGGTCATGGGCCAGCTCGGTTTTTTCGGGCCGACCCTGCCAGGGGAATACGGCTGCGCCGAACTGTCGTCCGTCGCCTACGGCCTGCTCATGTATGAACTGGAACGAGGTGATTCCGCGCTGCGCTCCATGGCGTCGGTCCAGGGGTCGCTGGTGATGTACCCGATTTTCTCCTATGGCAGCGAGGAGCAGAAGCGTTTCTGGCTGCCGAAGATGGCCGCCGGGGAGGCGATCGGCTGTTTCGGCCTGACCGAACCCGATTTCGGCTCCAACCCGGGTGGCATGCGGACCCGAGCCCGGCGGGAAACGGGCGGCAGGTGGCGCATCAACGGGACCAAGATGTGGATTACCAACGGCAGTATTGCCGATGTGGCACTGGTCTGGGCAATGACCGACGAAGGCGTGCGTGGCTTTCTCGTGGAACAGGAGACGCCGGGGTTCTCCGCCCCGCAGATGAAAAACAAGTGGAGCCTGCGCGCCTCGGTTACGTCGGAATTGGTCCTCGACAACGTCGTGGTTGATGAAGAGCGGAGCCTGCTGCCCGGTGTGGTCGGCCTCAAGGGCCCGCTCAGTTGCCTGACGCAGGCCCGCTATGGGATTGCCTGGGGAGTGCTCGGCGCCGCCGACAATTGCTACCAGACGGCCCTGGACTATGCACAGCAACGGGTGCAGTTCGACCGGCCGATCGCCGGTTTCCAGCTCCAGCAGAAAAAACTCGCGGATATGGTCACCGAGCTGACCAAGGCGCAATTGCTGGCGCTGCATCTCGGGCGCCGCAAGGACCGGGGGGCGGCGACACCGCAGCAGGTGTCGATGGCCAAGATGAACAATGTGCACTGGGCCCGGGAAATCTGCCACACCGCCCGGACCATGCTCGGCGCCAACGGCATCATGGGGGAGTATCCGATCATGCGCCACGCCGCCAATCTAGAATCGGTCTACACCTACGAGGGCACCCACGACATCCATACGCTGATCATCGGCGAGCAGGTGACCGGTCTGGCCGCCTATCGCTGAATCACAACCAACGGGGGGACGGGTTTCAACCTGTCCCCCGGTCACTATCATGCACCGGTTGCAGATGTCCCGGGCGCACTCCCTTCGGGCCTCACTATCAGAATAGCGCCGGTGGTTGAAACTGCGTCAATCAGCCCCGCCGATCGTGGCGATCATTTCCACTGTTCGTGGTGGCTCCCCGTCATGCGGATATGAAAAGGCGGCATTATCGGCGCGCGATTTATTCCCGTCGATCCGATACGCACGACTCCGGATCGTCCTGTTCCTGGAAGGGTGCGGTGGCATCGCCGTGGATGGAATCGAGCAGCGCTTGCGGGTTGTGCTTGAAATCGTGCCTGACGGTGTCGTCGAAGTGGAACCGGTCGTCAAATGAAGTGATCAGGTTCTGCTGGCTCCAGCGCCGCAGATAATAGTTGAGGATTTCCGGCAGCCGGGTATAGACGGTCTCCTCCGGAAACGGATCGACAAAGCTCGATTCCGCCAGGCGGCGGCAGGACAGGGTCTGGGTTCGATAAAAGGCGCCGAGAAACATCAATTCCGGCGGCAGGGATGCCTTCACGCCCAGCCTGGTCAGTAATCGGAGGATTACCCGGACACTGCTTTTCCCGGTTTTGGCCAGCGAATACGGGACGAAGATCTGTTTCGGCTGTTTCAGGTGCAGCTGGTTTCTGATGGTCAGGATGAGCTCGGCCAGCTCTACCGGCTGCGGGTCGACGAAATGCAGGGTTCTGCCACTGAATTCATCGCGGTTTTCCAGCATGTGCTGGACCAGATACGGCAATTTGCGAACGTTGGAGTAGGAATGCTTGGCGCCCCTGGCGGTAAAGAGAAACGGCATCGATTCATCGGCAATGGAAAAAAGCAGCCGGTGAAAGCCTTGGATCTTATGGTCATGCCGGCCATAAACGATGGACAGCCTGAGGCAGGAGTAGTCGAGTCCCTCGTGCTCGTGCATGTAGGCCAGCGTCTTTTCCGCCATCAATTTGGACTTGGCGTAATTGCTCAGAGAAGCGGAGATTGGTACCTGATCCTCTTCCTGCAGGTCCTTGCCCTGGGGCAGCGTTGCCGCGGAACTGAAAAAAATGTAGGGGATCTTCAATGCGGCCGCCGCCCGGGCGATATTGATCGCCCCAACATAGTTGACCTCGAAGGTGAGCTGGCTGCCCGCGTCGATATTGGTGATACCGGCATTGATGACAAAATCGGGCCGGATGCTCATCAGGTAATTACGGATATCGATGCAATTGCCCAGTGATACTTTTTTCGAACTGGGTGCCATGATCTCCGCCAGGCCCGGACGCCGCTGCTTATAGAAATTGACCATGGTGCCGCCGACCAGGCCGGAGCCGCCGAAGACCACGCCGATCTTTCGCGGGCGTGCTATGGTGAGGATTTCGGTCATTATTCGAACCTTATTGTTGAGTCCAGCCGGGCCTTCGCGATGCAGCCTCCGGCAGGGCCGGCCAGCCCGGGGAAATGATTTTCATTTAACATATATCAGATTTTCTGGCCGATGCCAAAAGAACAGATGATATATCGTGTTCTCCATTGATATGTAAGTATTTTTCGAGACCCGGCGAAAGCGGCGAAAAAAATAGTATGAAAATAATTTGAATTTGCCGGTGGGAAACCATAGACTGCAAAAAAACCGCTCCACCGCCGGCCCGTCGATGGCATGTGCGAGCTGAAGAGCCTAATAAGAGAGGAGTAACTTCATGTTTTCACGATTCACCCGGGTCCGGTTTACGACCAAGCTCTTTGTTGCGATGATCGGGGTAGTGGTCCTTTCCATCCTGATTACCTCCGGCAACGCGATCAGGATGTCGAAGAACGGGCTGTATGCGCTCGGTGAAGGCGCGGTGCAGGATATTCACCAGTCGCTCTACAACTCGCTTGCCGCCATCGATGACAATATCCGCAATAAACTGAACGGCGATCTGCTCATTCTGGAAAAGGAGCTGCGGCTGACCGGCGGATTGCTTCTCGACGACACCAGCATGGAGGAGGAGACCCTGGTCAACCAGGTAACCGGAGAATCGGTGACCATGGAGATCCCGAAATTCCAGGCCGGCATTCAATACATCAACCACAAATTTGATATCGTCGATCGCGTGGAAGAGATTACCGGGGCCTCGGCAACGATCTTTCAACTCGTCGACGACAAGCTGCTGCGCATTTCCACCACGGTGAAAAAGACCGACGGGGAGCGCGCCGTCGGCACCTATATCCCGTCGGACAGCCCGGTGTTTCAAACGATAATAAACGGCGAGATCTTCCGCGGCAAGGCCTTTGTCGTCAACGACTGGTACCTGACGGCCTACCAGCCGGTGCGCGATCTGGAAGACAAGATCATCGGCGCCATCTACGTCGGCCAATTGATGCTGTCCGAGCAGGTCAGAAAGCTCGTCGGCGAGACGAAGATCGGTCCCGGTTATTTCTTCATCTACGACGACAACGGCTCACTACTCATCCACCCGACCCTGACGCCCGAAGATAATGTTTTTGAATTGTTCCCGGTTTTCAAGGATCACCCCGACGGCTTCATCGAATATGAATATCAGGGGGAGCAGAAGGTCTCCTACAAGAAATATATCGATGAGTGGGGCGTTACGCTGGCCGTCGGCATCGACCGTCAGGATATCGTTGCCGGACTCGATGTGCAGATGCTGCGCAACAACCTGCTGGTCGGCCTGCTGGTGGTTGCCGGCGGTATCGTGCTGACGATCTTTCTCGTCCGCTCCATCAACAACCCGCTCAAAGAGCTGGCCGAGAAAGCGGTCAAGGTCGGTGAGGGAGACTACACCATCTCTTTTTCGTCCACGGTCGATGATGCGATCGGCCAGTTGACCAATTCGCTCGGCGTCATGGTGGCCAAGGGCAAGGAAATGATGCGCGATATCGTAACGTCGTCTCAGTCGCTGTCCGCCTCGTCGACCGAGCTGGCGACCATCTCCGACCAGATGGTCGGCAATGCCGAATCGACCACGAATATCGCCGATCAGGCGTCGGGCAATGCCCAGGAGGTCACCGCCAACATGCAATCGGTTTCCGCCGCGATGGAGCAGTCGGCGGTGAATCTTGATATGATCGCTTCGGCCTCTGAGGAGATGGGCACGACGATCAAGGAGATCGCCGAAAACAGTGCCCGGGCCCGGCAAACCACCGAGGAAGCGGTTGCCAACACCAAGCGCTCGCACCAGACCATCGTTGAACTCGGCGAAGCGGCCCGGGCCATCGGGTCAATCACCGAGACCATTACCGAGATCTCCGAGCAGACCAACCTGCTCGCCTTAAATGCCACCATCGAGGCGGCCCGGGCCGGTGATGCCGGCAAGGGATTTGCCGTTGTCGCCAACGAGATCAAGGAACTGGCCAAGGAAACGGCCGAGGCGACCGGCAAGATCAAGGAGGCGATCACCGGCATCCAGGGCAAGACCGGTGATACGGTCAAGGATATCGAAACGATCACCAGCGTCATCAACGATGTCAACGAGATCGTCAACGGTATTGTGACCGCGGTCGAGGAGCAGTCGATCACCACCAACGAGATCGTCAACAACGTCAGCCAGGCGTCACAGGGAATTACCGAGATCAACGAGAATGTCGCCAGCAGCAACCAGATGACCCAGCAGATGAACGAGGCGGTGGGACTGGTCAAGGAGCGCTCCGTCGAGGTTAAGCAGAGCAGCCAGCATGTCCGCTCCTCCGCCGATGAGTTGTCCCGGCTTTCCGAGAAGCTGACCGAACTCGTCTCGAAATACAAAATTTAACGTCGTGTCCCGCGGATGATTACCTATCTTTACTGGCTTGCCGTCATCGCCCTGGTCGGCGGTGTGGTGTACGGGCTCGGGGTCAAGGCCCAGCAGTGGAAAGCTGCGGTGGCCCTGGCCTCGGTCCTGGCCCTGGTCGCCTGGGGCACCTATTATTTCCGCCTGCAGCAGGTGTTTGTCAAACGCTACGGCGGAGTGATGACCATCACCGTGCCCGAGGGTCAGCGGCACCTGGCTGCGACCTGGAAGGACGATAATCTGTGGATCGAGAATTACGATCCGCAGACGAACACCTGTATCTTCAGCGAGTATTCAAAGGGCAACCTGCTGCAAGGCAGGGTGACCATCAAAAACTGCAATCCCTGGCCCGCCTCGCGCTGAACCGAGACAGCGAGCGGCCGCCCCTCCCGCCGGGGGGGCTCCTTTTTTGGCGGATTCCGGTCCGATTCACCATGTTATAGCGCGAAGAACCGCTCAATTCTGATCGGCGCGCTGTTCAGGCATGGCTTCAAGGCATATGGGCAGACAGGCTTTTCCCGACGTGCCTTGTCCGCCAGGACTCTATTGTGGCCATCATCGGCAGTCCCTTGCTCGTTGCCGGAGACAGTAGGTGGCCGTGTGGTTCGAGGCGGCGGCAGGGATTCATCTTACGTAAACAAGATAGATAAAACCATGATTTCGACCTGCTACAGAAAGTAAGCGTCAGTGAACTTTTCAGAAACCGGAGTTTGTTAATTAAATAATATTATATCAGTCAGATAAAAAGGTATTTTGCATATTTCCGAGAATGCGCCGGAAGCGCGATCAGGAAATTTTGTCAGGCACTGTTTTTGTTTCGGATTGACTTAAACGTAAGGGTGAGGTATACAGGGATTTCCATCCATACCACGTGTCGATGGAGAGCAACAGGTTCTATCCATTCACATCTTTGCGAGGGGATTAATCATGGATTTCCTGTCCTACCAGTCAATACCGGCGATTCTCAAAGTAAATGCCCGGCAGTATGCCAAGAAAACGGCGGTCAGTTTCAAAAAGCAGGGCGTCTTTCTCTCCCTGACTTATGAAGAGTTTTATGAACGGGTGTTGATGCTGGCCCGGGGGCTGGTCAAGGCTGGTTTACAGCCGGGCGATCCGGTCTGCATTTTTTCCGAGAACCGCCTCGGCTGGGCGATTTCCGATTTCGGCATCCAGAGCGCCCGAGGCATTCCGGTGCCCATTTATGCCACCAACACCGGCAAACAGGCAGCGTATATCATTAACCACTGCGAGGCGAAGATCGTCTTCGTCTCGACCAAGATGCAATACGAGAAGCTGCTGGAAGTCCGCGACGAGATCCCCGGCGTCGAGCTGGTCATCTCCTACGAGCGCTTTATCGGTGATCGTTCGTTCCCGGTGTATACTCAGTATCAGCTCTCCGAAGCGGGTGATCCGTTGCTCCCGGAAGAACAAACTGAAATTGAACAGATGATCGATCAGATCACTCACCAGGATCTTATCACCATCATCTATACCTCTGGTACCACCGGGGTTCCCAAGGGAGTCATGCTCACCCAGTACAACGTGATGATCAACGCCCAGATCGGCCTGAAACAGCTCGGTGCCCTGAAAGACCAGGAGACTTTTCTCAGCTTTTTGCCACTGAGCCATGTGCTCGAACGAACGGCCGGCTATTACGCAACGCTTCTCAGTGGTCAGCATGTCGCGTTTGCCGAGGATGTCAAAAAAGTCATGGAAAATATGGTGGAAGTGCAACCGACCTGGATGGTCAGCGTGCCGCGCCTGTTCGAGAAGATCTATTCTCGAGTTCATGAAAACGCCCACCAGCTCAGCCCGCTGAGGCGAAGCATCTTTCACCGAGCCCTGCAGGTCGGCAGGGACTATGCCAACAAGAAGTATGTCGACGGCGAGGTGGATGGATTGCTGGCGATGCAGTATCGTCTTTATGATCGGCTGGTATTCAAGAAGATTCGAGACCGGTTCGGCGGCAAACTGCGCGGCTTCATCTGCGGCGGCGCGCCGCTCGACCGGACGATCAACGAGTTCATGTGGGCGATCGGCCTGCCGGTTTTCAACGGCTACGGCCTGACCGAAACGAGTCCGGCGCTGACCTTGTGCAACCTTGGCGCGGTCAGGTTCGATTCGGTCGGCAAAGCGCTCGATCAAACCGAGCTCAAACTGGCCGAGGACGGCGAATTACTGGTCAAGGGGCCGCAGGTGATGCGCGGTTATTACAAGAGCGAGGAGAAGACCGCCGAAACCTTCGCCGACGGCTGGCTCAAGACCGGCGATATCGCCCGCATCGATGAGGATGGGTACGTTTACATCATCGATCGGAAGAAAGAAATAATCGTCACCGCCGGTGGTAAGAACATTGCTCCGCAACCGATCGAAAACGAACTCAAGCTCGATAAATACATCTCCCAGGCCATTGTCTTCGGAGACCGCAAACCATACCTGGTGGCCTTGTTGAATCCCAATTTGGAACGGCTCATCGACTGGAGCCGGGAGGAGGAACTCGACTATCTCGATACCGACGAATTGGTGAAGAGCAATCGTGTCAGAGAGTTGTATACCGAACGCATCGCCGAGTTGAACAAGAACCTGCCGCCGTATGCGACGATCAAGGAATTTACCTTGATACCCGGCGAATTCACGATCGAGGGAGGCGAGTTGACGCCGACGCTGAAACTCAAACGAAAAGAAATTTATGACAAGTACAGGGACATGGTCGACCAGATGTACATGAAGAAAGGAAACGGGCTGGTTTTCCAGACCACATCCACAGATGGAGAGAAAAAATGAGGCAGATCAATCGAGTAGCCGTATTGGGCGCCGGTGTCATGGGCGCCACCATCGCGGCTCACCTGGCCAACGCCGGGCTGGAGGTCCTGATGCTCGACATCGTTCCCCGGGAGATGACCGAGCAGGAAGCATCACGAGGATTGACCCTTGACAGCCCCGAAGTGCGCAACCGTATCGCCCGCTCCGGGTTGGAGGGCCTGGCCCGGATGAAGCCGGCGCCGTTTTATCTCAAGGAGTATGGTGGCCTGATCGAAACGGGCAACTTCGAGGATGACCTGGAGAAGCTGCAGCATTGCGATTGGGTCATCGAAGTGGTAGTCGAAAACATGAAGATCAAGCAGGGTCTGTTTGAGCGAATTGCTCCCCATCTCGACTCCAGCGCGGTTTTGACCACCAATACCAGCGGTCTCTCGGTCAACGAAATGGCCCGGGATCTGCCGGCCGAGCTGCGCAGCCGTTTTCTCGTAACCCATTTCTTCAACCCGCCGCGCTATATGCGCCTGATGGAAATCGTTCCCTGTACGGACACCGATGCCCGCCTGGTGGCCGAGATGGCCGAGTTCATCGAACGGAGACTGGGTAAAGGCGTCGTCTATGCCAAGGATACGGCGAATTTTATCGCCAATCGTATCGGGGTCTACGCGATCTACAAGGGCATCCGGCACATGGTCGACATGGGGCTGAGTGTCGAGGACGTTGACTCGGTTGCCGGCCCGGCCACCGCCCGGCCCAAGAGTGCCGCTTTCCGGACCGCCGATCTGGTCGGCCTTGACACGCTGGCCCATGTCGGGACCAACTCGTATGACGCCCTGCCCGACGATGAGGAGCGGGATGTCTTCACGCTGCCCGACTTCATGGCAACGATGATCGAGCAGGGACTGCTCGGTAACAAGAGCGGCAAGGGGTTCTATAAGAAAGAGAACGTCGACGGCAAGCGGCAGATCTCCTATTACGATTATCAGACCGGTGACTACCGGCCGCTGCAGAAACCGAAGTTCGCGTCGGTGCAGATGGTCAAGCAGATCGACGATCCGCGGCGCAAGATCACCACCGTCGTCAACGGTGCCGACCAGGGCGCCGAGTATGCCTGGCGCAGCCTGCGCGACACGCTGATCTATGGGTTCAACCGGATCGGCGAGATCGCCGACGACGTGGTCAATATCGACAACGCGATGAAGTGGGGCTTCAACTGGGAACTCGGGCCGTTCGAGATGCTCGACGCGATCGGTGTGCCGACCTTCGTCAAGCGTGCGGAAAAGGACGGGGTGGTCGTGCCCGAAGCCCTGAAGAATATCTATTCGTTCTATCGGTACAGCGAAGACGGGCGGTTTGAATTCTACGACGTGATCGCTCAGACGTATCGGCCGGTACCGCAGCCCGCCGGGCAGATCAACCTGGAGATTCTCCGGCACACCGGCCGCGAGGTCGAGAAAAACAGCGGCGCCTCGATCATCGATCTCGGTGATGGTATCTATTGCCTTGAATTCCATGCCAAGATGAACGCCATCAGCGGCGATATCCTGAGCATGGTGCACAAGGCGATCCGGCGGGCCGAGGTGGACGGTGTCGGCTTGGTCATCGGTAATCGCGGCGCCAATTTCTCGGTGGGCGCCAACTTGATGCTGCTCGCCGTGGCCCTGGCCGAGGGCGCCTGGGAGGATGTCGACATGGTGCTCAGGTCTTTTCAGAAAGCGACCATGGCGGTGAAGTACGCGAAAGTACCGGTAGTCGCCGCGCCGTTCGGCATGACCTTGGGCGGCGGCTGCGAATTCTGCCTGCACGCCGATGCGATCAATGCCTCGGCCGAGACCTATATGGGGCTGGTCGAGGTCGGGGTCGGCCTGTTGCCGGGCGGCGGCGGCACCAAAGAGATGTGCCTTCGCGCCGTGGAGTTGGCCCGTCGTTATGACACCGACGTGCAGCCTTTCATCTTCAAGCATTTCCGGCAGATTGCGATGGCCCAGGTATCGATGGGCGGTGCCGAACTGACGGGCATGGGGTATATGCGGGCCGGTGATGGGATTACCATGAATATCGACCGGCTGATCGGCGACGCCAAGCAAAAGGCGCTGGCCCTGGCCGTCAACTACCGGCCGTCGCGGCCGCTGACTGATATTCCGGCGCCGGGCCGCGGTGTGGCGGCCAGTATCAAGAGTCAGTTGTGGAACATGAAAATGGGCGCTCATATCACCGAATATGAAGAAAAGATGGGCGGCATTATCGCCGATGTCATCTGCGGCGGTGACGTCAATCCGGGAACGCTGGTCACCGAGGAGTATCTGCTCAAGCTGGAACGCGAGAACTTCCTGAAGCTCTGCGCCAACAAGCAGACGTCCGAGCGCATTCAGCACATGCTCAAGACCGGCAAACCGCTGCGCAACTAGGGCGGCGCTCACCATTTAGCCAACGATTCAGGAGAGAACGATATGAAAACAGCCTATATTCTGGCCAGCTACCGGACGCCAGGCTGCCGGGCCAACAAGGGTAAGTTCAAGGACATGCGGCCCGATGATCTGGCGGCGACGGCCATCAAGGGGCTTGTGGAGCGAACCGGCATCGAACCGGCCACCGTCGACGATATCTATCTCGGCTGCGCCTTTCCGGAGGCCGAGCAGGGCATGAACCTGGGGAGAATGGCCGGTCTGAAAGCCGGTCTGCCCATCGAGGTGCCCGGTCAGACGATCAACCGTTTCTGCTGTTCCGGCGTACAGACCATTTCGATGGCTTCAGAACGGGTCATGCTCGGCCTGGCCGACTGTATTATCGCCGGCGGCACCGAGTCGATGTCCTGCGTGCCGCTCGGAGGTCTGAAATACAGCGCCAATCCGTCTCTGGCCACAGACTGGCCGGAGGCCTATTCGTCCATGGGCATCACCGCCGAACTGGTGGCCGAGCGCTACGGCATCGACCGGTCGGCCATGGATGAGTTCGCCGTCGACAGCCATGCCAGAGCCGCCGCCGCTATCGAGGCCGGCCGGTTTACCGATGAGATCATCCCGGTAACCATCGAGAAGACCCAGCTGGTAAAAGGGAAAATCAAGCGGACCGTCGAAGAGGTGGTGGTCGACGATGGGGTGCGGCCGGGAACCACGATCCAGACGCTGAGCAAGTTGCGACCCGCTTTCAAACTCGGCGGAACGGTTACGGCCGGCAACTCTTCGCAGATGACCGATGGTGCGGCATTTTCGCTGGTGGTCTCGGAGGACTACCTCAAACGGATCGGTGCCGAGCCGGTTGCCCGCTTTGTTGCCTACACCGTCCGCGGAGTCGCGCCGGAAGTGATGGGCATCGGCCCGCTAGCGGCGATACCGGCGGTGCTCGAGATGGCAGATATGAAGCTCAGCGACATCGGGCTGATCGAGCTCAACGAGGCCTTTGCCGCTCAGGCCCTGGCGGTGATCAAGGAACTGGACATCGATCGTTCCATTCTCAATGTCAATGGCGGCGCCATCGCCCTTGGGCATCCCTTGGGATGCACCGGCGCCAAGATGACCGCCACCCTGCTCCATGAGATGGGGCGCCGCACGGCGCGCTACGGCCTGGTTACCATGTGTATCGGCGGCGGTATGGGCGCTGCTGGAATCTTCGAGAGATTGTAATTAAACTCAGCACGCGAGGTGAAAAGATGGCTGATACGATATTGAAGGGCGGTGAGTACCTGATCGTCGATGTTGCCTGTGAGTCGGTGTTTACCCCGGAAGATTTCAGCGACGAGCAGAAGCAGTTCGCCGAGACCACCGAGCAGTTCGTGATGAACGAGATCGTCCCGAAGATGGAGGAGATCGATCAACAGAACTTTGAGCTGGTCGTCGAAGGGATGAAAAAGTGCGGCGAACTCGGCCTGCTGATGATGGATACCCCGGAAGAGTATGGCGGGCTGGACCTGGACAAGGCCTCGAGCATGCTGGTAGCGGAAAAAATCTCCTACGGCGGCTCGTTCTCCGTGGCCTTTTCCGCCCATACCGGTATCGGCACCTTGCCGCTGGTCTATTACGGTACGCCGGAGCAGAAGGAAAAATACCTCGGCCGGATCATCTCCGGCGAGTGGTGCGCCGCCTATTGCCTGACCGAACCCGGCTCCGGCAGCGACGCGCTCGGTGCCCAGGCGACGGCGGTGCTCTCCGAAGACGGCAGTCACTATGTGCTCAACGGCACCAAGCAGTTCATTACCAATGGCGGGTTTGCCCAGATTTTCACGATCTTTGCCAAGGTGGACAAGCAGCATTTCACCGCCTTTCTCGTCGAGCGCGATTTTCCCGGTCTGGTGGTCGGGGCTGAAGAGAAGAAGATGGGCATCAAGGGCAGTTCGACCACCCAGATCATTCTCGACAAGTGCCGGGTGCCGGCCCGAAACGTCCTCGGGGAAATCGGCAAGGGCCACAAAATCGCTTTTAACGTGCTCAACGTCGGTCGTTTCAAACTCGGCGCGGCGGTTACCGGCGCGGCCAAGATGGCCCTGGTCACCGGTATCAAGTACGCCAACGAACGGGTCCAGTTCAAGAAGAAGATCAGCAGCTTCGGCGCTATCGGAGAGAAGATCGCCGACCTGACCGCCGCCATCTACGCCTCTGAGTCCCTGGTCTACCGGCTGGCCGGTCTGCTCGATGAAAAACTGGCCACCATCGACAAGGGCATCGACAACTACTATGTCGAATATCTCAAGGGTATCGAGGAATATGCCCCGGAGTGCGGTATTTCCAAGGTCTTCTGCAGCGAGGTGCTGGCCCGGACCGTCGACGAGGTGGTGCAGATCTTCGGCGGCTACGGGTTCGTCAGCGACTATCCGGCCGAGCGCTATTATCGCGATGAGCGGATCAACCGGATCTTCGAGGGCACCAACGAAATCAACCGGCTGCTGATCCCCGGCATGATCCTGCGCAAGGCGATGAAGGGTGAACTGCCGTTGCAGGCCGAGGCCATGAAGGCCTTCGAATCGCTGATGACCCCGAGTTTCGAGGAGCTCGATGAGTCCATCCCGTTTGGTGCCGAAAAGGTCTTGCTGAAAAACCTCAAAACGCTCTTTCTGATCCTGGCCGGCACCGGGGTGCAGAAGTTCATGGACAAGATCGCCGACGAGCAGGAGATTTTGCTGGCGGCGGCCGATATCGCCATCCAGATCTTCGCGCTGGAAAGCGCCATCCTGCGGGCCGAAAAAGCCTTGCCCCGTTTCAGTGAGCGCAAGCAGGGGCTGGTCCGGGCGGCGGTCAAGGTGTTCGCCTTCAGCGCTTCGGAGACGGCCGGCTCGGCGGCCCGCAAAGGCGCCTTCTATATCGAGGAGGGCGATACGCTGACCATGATTCTGGCCGGCGTCAGGCGTTTTTCCAAGTACGACGCGACCGGCCTGCTGGCCGCCAAACGGTTGCTCGCCGAGGCGGCCTGCGAGGAGGAGCGGTATCTCTTTGGGTGACGGCAACCGTTGTCCCCGATTTGGCACCTCCGCTGCCGGAATCGGGGGAGGTTTGTCTCCCGGTCCTGACTAACAGCTCTTTGACCGCGCCATGATGCCGATCCAGCATACCGTCGACACCCCCTATATGGTCGGCCCGGTGCATTGTTACAGCAGCGAGCATGACGGTGAACTGGTGTTGTTCGATACCGGGCCGCCGACCGAAACCGGCCGGGCGTTTCTGGAGGACACCATCGATCTGGGCCGGCTCCGGCATGTGCTCGTCAGCCATTGCCATATCGACCATTACGGCCAGATCGGCTGGCTGGCCGCAGCCAGCGGGGCGACGGTCTACCTGCCGTATCGCGATGTGCAGAAGATCATGTATCACGACGAGCGGCTGCGGTGCATGTACGAGCTGCTGGCCGGCATGGGATTTGGCCCGGATTACCTGGAAAAACTGCGCCGGGCCTTTGACCGGGGCGGTCTGCTGCCGCCGGTGCCGGAGCACTACCTGATTGCCGAGCGCGATCTGCCGCCGCGTCTCGGTATTTCAGTGCTGCCGTGTCCGGGGCACTCCCAGAGCGATCTCGTCTACCTCGGCGACGACTGGGCGATTACCGGTGACACGCTGCTGCGCGGGATTTTCCAGTCGCCGCTGCTCGATATCGACCTGGAGAGCGGCGGTCGTTTCAACAATTACCGGGCTTACTGCGACAGCATCGTCAAGCTGGCCGGCCTGCGCGGCAAGACCATTTTGCCCGGACACCGGCAGTCCATTGAAAGTGTCGACGGGGCCATCTCTTTCTACATTTCCAAGGCCTTGCAGCGGGTGCTCCAGCTCAAGCCGTACATCGCCCACAGCTCGGTGGCCGGAATTATCGAGCAGGTCTTTCCGGAGATGAAAGACCCCTTTCATGTCTATTTGAAATCGTCGGAGGTCATTTTCATGCAGGACTTCCTGGAAGATCCCGAGCCGTTGCGCATCTCCCTGGAGCAAGCCGGCCTCTTTGCCCGGGTCGAGGAGGGGTACCATGCCGCGGTTGACGCATAGTGCGGCGCCGCCATGCGGCGGCAACCGAAGGGAAGAGTCGGGGGAACGGAAATGATACAGCAGCTGCCGAAACTGATCGAGCGGGCCAGACACTCGCCGCGCTGGCTGCTGGTACTCAACCTACTGCTGAACAGGGTCATCCCGTTCAACCGGCCGCACGGGTTCCGGATCGCCGCGGTCACCGGGGAGATGGTCCGTTCCGCCGCCAGCTGTCGGCGGGTCAATCGCAACCATGTGCGCGGCGTACACGCCTGTGCCATTGCCACCGTGGCCGAGATGTCGGCCGGCTTTCTGCTGTTGTCCCGGCTGGATCCACAGCGCTACCGCCTGATCATGGCGCGCCTGGAGGTCGATTACCATTACCAGGCCAAAGAGGACATCATCTCCGAGAGCGTGCTGCCCGACCGGCGGTTGGAAGATGAGATCATCGGTCCGCTGCGGGAGCAGGAAGCGGTCACCATCGGCATGCAGAGTCTGGTTACGGACCGATCAGGCAATCGGATTGCCGAGGCCCGGACGACTTGGCAGATCAAGCGCTGGGATCGGGTGCGGACCACACGCTGATCGCGTGCCGGTTACAGGCCAATCTGCAGGACCATGAAATAGAGCAGCGGCAGGAAAATGCCGGGCAGCAGGTTGCCGACCCTGATGTTAGTTATCTTCAGCATATTGAGGCCGATGGCCAGGATCAGCAGGCCGCCCACCGACGTCATCTGACTGATTGTTTCCGGGACCAGCAAGCTCTTCATGAAGACCGCGGTCATCGTGATCAGCCCCTGATAGAGAAAGACGGCCAGACTGGAGAACATGACGCCGAGGCCCATGGCCGACGCGAAGATGATCGACGTGACGCCGTCGAGGATCGATTTGGCAAACAGAGTCTGGTGATTGCCGGTCAAACCGCTTTCCAGCGAGCCGACAATGGCCATCGAGCCGACGCAGAATACCAGGCTGGCGGTTACGAAGCCGCGGGCGAACGAGCTTGAATCGCTCGATTTGGCGGTAACCTTTTTTTCGAGAAAGGTGCCGAATGCTTCCAGATGCTTCTCGATTTTCAGAAACTCACCGATCACCGCGCCGATAATCATCGAGAAGATCACCACCATCAGGTCGTTTGAGCTGAGTGCGCTCCTGATCCCGATCAAAATCACCGACAGACCGACCCCGCTCAGGATGATTTCCTTGTAACGATCGGCGATTCCTTTGCTGAACAGCAAGCCGAGCAGGCTGCCGGCGATGATGGCCAGCGCGTTGACGATGGTTCCGAGCATGGGCGAATTTCCTGAAAACCTGTGATTGATGATCAGCCGTGGTCGGCTGCCTGCCCTTATACCACTCCGCCGGTCATCCGTCACGGGGAAGGTGTTCGATCGCCGGCGCCGCATGGTTGTGTCGCGGTGTCGGGGCGATGCGCCTGTCTCTTTTTTTTGTGCCGGTCCATTTGCATTTTGCCGTGGTGCTGATCTATACTCAGAACCAGAGGCGGTTCTTTGAGGTGATACATCAATGTTTATGAGGGGGAAATGATGAAAGTAACGTCAATCAGATTCAAGCTGCTCGCGGGGGGAATCATCCTGGTCCTGCTGCCGCTCATCATTGTCGGCTTTATCTCGGTGATCAAGTCGACCAACGCCCTGAACCAACTGGGGATGGAAGGGGCGAAGAATGTGGCCGCCGACCTGGCGCGGCTGGTCGACAATATCCTGGTGGAAGAGAAGAAAATCGCCGGCGTCTTCGCCGCCGATCGCTCAATCGTCGAGGTGGCCGAAAAAGTCAAGCGGGATGGCGTTGACGGGGCGGCCGCCGAGATCAACCAGCTGTTTGCTGATTTGACCAAGCAGTTCGGGCGGCTTGGCGATAACTATCAGGGAATTTTCGTTACCGATACGGCGGGCGCCCTCTATACCGGCGTGCTGGACAGCGGCAAGGAATACAAGGGGTCGAACATCGAGCAGCGCACCTATTTCCAGCAGGTGAAGAGTTCGGGCAAGACGGTGGCCGGAGAGGTCGTCCGTTCCCAGTCGACCAATAAGCTGATCAGTGTCGTCTGTGCCCCGATCAAGTCGGCGTCATCGGAATTTCTCGGGACATTCGGCCTGGTGATCAAGGTCGACTTTCTCGTCGACCTGGTTGCCGGCCGAAAGATCGGCCAGACGGGCTATGGTTTTATGACCGATGAAACCGGTTTGGTGCTTGCCCATCCGAATAAGGATTTTATCCTGGAGCTTAACCCGGCGGAAATCGAGGGAATGGAAAGCTTCATGCAGTCGATGCTGGCCGGTAAACAAGACGTCGAAACCTATGTTTTCCAGGGGACTCCCAAAGTTGCCGGTTATGCGCCGCTGACCGAGGCCGACTGGTTTATTGCCGCCACCCAGGATACCGAAGAGTTTCTGTCGGCGGCCAACTCGATCCGCAACCTGATCCTGCTGGTCGGCGTGATCGCGCTGATCGTCACCGTGCTGCTGGTCTTCTTTGCGGCGCTGGCCATCGTCAAGCCGATCAACGATGCGGTGGCCGGGCTCAAGGACATCGCCGAGGGCGAAGGCGATCTGACCATGCGGCTGCAGGTCAAGTCCAAAGATGAAGTCGGCGAGATGGCGCTCTGGTTCAACACCTTTATCGAAAAGTTGCAGGGGATCATCAAGCGCATCACCGAGAACTCTTCGGTGGTTGATTCCTCCTCCGTCGAGCTGTCCTCGATTGCCGGTGAGTTGTCAGGCGGGGCCGAAGAGACCTCGCAACGGGCGCGCAACGTCGCCACCGCGGCCGAGGAGATGAGCGCCAATCTGAACAACGTTGCGGCCGCGATGGAGCAGTCGGCAACCAATACCAACATGGTCGCGGCGGCGGCCGAGGAAATGACCTCGACGATCAACGAGATCGCCGAAAATGCCGAGAAGGCCCGGAGCGTCTCCACCGATGCGGTGCACCAGGCGGAAAATGCCGCCGGCAAGATGAGCGAGCTGGGCCAGGCGGCGGAGAAGATCGGCCGAGTCACCGAGACGATCACCGAGATCTCCGAGCAGACCAACCTGCTGGCGCTCAACGCCACCATCGAGGCGGCCCGGGCCGGCGAGGCGGGCAAAGGGTTTGCCGTCGTGGCCAACGAGATCAAGGAACTGGCCAAGCAGACCGCCGAGGCGACCCTTGATATCAAGAACCTGATCGAGGAAGTCCAGCGGACCACCCAGTCCACCGGTGTGGAAATCGACCAGATTTCCACGGTGATTAGCGGGGTCAATGACATCGTCGCGACCATTGCCACCGCGGTCGAGGAGCAGACCGCGGCGACCCAGGAAATCGCCAACAACATCAACCAGGCCAGCCAGGGCATCCAGGAGGTCAACGAGAACGTCAGCCAGAGCTCCACCGTGGCCACTGATATCTCCCGGGACATCTCCGAGGTCAACGCCTCCGCGGAATCGATCAACCGAAGCAGCAACCAGCTCGAGACAAGTTCTGCCAACCTCCAGCAAATGGCCAAGGAACTCAACGGCATCGTCGGCGCCTTCAAGGTCTGAGCGCCCGTTCTGCGACGAATCATTCGGCTGAGGACACGGCCGGGAGCGCAAACCACCTGCTCCCGGCCGTGTTCGTTCTACTCTCTCCGGGAGGTCCTGTTTCCCGGAACCCGCCCTTTCATTTGCGCCGGAATTGAGGTAAGCATATATCCCGGACAACCGGTCCGGCCGCGATTCCCGCCGAGTTTGGCCTGCCGGCCCGGCAGGAGATCCGCACCGGGTTCCCGGTCCTGAGCCCTCGCCGCCCGGACTTTTTCCGGGCTGTTAATCACCTGTCTAAACAGATCGACGATGAATATGGAAACAGAAGGCGTCAGTAAATTCACGCTGCAGTTTTTCGAGCAGGACTGCATCGATAGAGCGATGATCGGGGAAGTCGAGGCGTGGCGGAGCATCCTTTATCGCCTCGGGTTGAT
Organism: uncultured Desulfofustis sp.; assembly: GCA_964433645.1. GTDB lineage: Bacteria > Desulfobacterota > Desulfobulbia > Desulfobulbales > Desulfocapsaceae > Desulfofustis. Next base: position 20,493 of record CAYSSK010000018.1, on the reverse strand, counting down.
CGGTCGATCCGAGGAGCGCTACGAGGGTGCCGGCTACGGCAATATCAGCGTGCGCGTCGGTGGCGGCGGCAACACCGGGTTCCTGGTTTCCGGTACCCAGACCGGTGGCCTGCCGGCCCTGGCGGCGAAGCACTATGCCATGGTGACCGATTGGGACCTGGCCGGCAACAGGGTGAGTGCCCGGGGCCTGACCCGGCCTTCTTCGGAAGCGCTGACCCACGGTCAGCTCTACCGGCTCGATGGAGAAGTGCAGTGCGTCGTCCATGCCCACTGTCCGGAAATCTGGCTGCAGGCGGAGCGGCTGCAGCTGCCGTCCACCGACCCGGCGGCGTCGTATGGGACGCCGGAGCTGGCCCGCGAGGTCCGGCGGATCTTTGTCGATTGCCGCCGGGCCGGGCAGTACCTGCTGGTCATGGGCGGGCATCTCGACGGGGTGGTCAGTTTTGGTAAAACTCCTGCCCGGGCGGTGGGCGTCATGATCGAGACGCTGGCGCGGGCGCTGGCGCACAGCGGTGCGGGGGACGGGTCATGATTGACTTTCATTGTGCCGGCCTGATCTGCGACGGCAGATCCCTGTCGATCCTCGACCAAAGCCTGTTGCCCCAGCGCGAGGATTGGCTGCGCTGCGACGATGTCGATACGCTGATCGAGCTGATGCGCCGCCTGGCCATTCGCGGGGCGCCGGTCATCGGAGTCGCCGCCGGGCTGCTGCTCGCCCTGCTGGCCCGGCGGGGCAGTCATCCCGAAGAACTGATCGTGGACGCCGCACGGCTGCGCCGGGCCCGGCCGACCGCGGTCAACCTGATGAACACCATCGACCGGTTGACGCCGTTGATGGGCGGGCCGGAGTATCCGCACCTGTTGATCGAAGAGGCGCTGCGGATCGGCCGGGAAGATGCCGAGCAATGCGAGCTGATGGCCCGCCATGGCGCACAGCTCGTCGGCGAGCGGGAGATGATCCTGACCCTCTGTAATACCGGCGGCCTGGCAACAGCCGGCATCGGTACCGCATTCGGGGTTATCCTCACGGCTCACCGGCAGGGCCGGCGACCGTTTGTCTGGGTGGCTGAGACCCGGCCGCTGCTCCAGGGCGGCCGATTGACCGCCTGGGAATGTCTGCAGCACGGTATCGACCACCGGATCATCTGCGATAATGCCGCGGCACAGCTGATGCGGCGCGGCGAGGTGCAGCGCATCTTCGTCGGCAGCGACCGGATTGCCGTCAACGGTGATTTCGCCAACAAGATCGGCACCTATTCGCTGGCCGTTTTGGCCCACTTCCACCGAATTCCGTTCTATGTCGTGGCGCCGTGCAGCACCATCGACCCGGTCTGTCCACGTGGCGAGAGCATTCCCATCGAGCAGCGCGCTGCCTCGGAAGTTCGCGGTGTCAGCGGTTCGTTCGGCAGCTGCCGCTGGGCCCCGGAGCAGAGTCCGGTGGAAAATCATGCCTTTGACATAACGCCGGCCGAATTGGTGACGGCATGGATCCTGGATACCGGGGTGTTCGGCCGGGAATCGATCGGGGCGGCCGGCTGGTGGCAAAAAGGCGGGAAGAGCGATGAATAAAAAACGGGGCAGATGTTTACATCCGCCCCGTTCCGCGGAAGGTATGGTCAGTCAATCCGAACTGTTTCCGCGGCGGCCTGGCGGAGTGCTGACTCGGTACCCAGGCCCGCATGAGCTGCGCTGTCCGTTAGGCCTTCTGGACGTTTTTTGCAGCCGGTCCTTTTTCTCCATCGACAATTTCGAATCTGACCCGCTCTCCCTCGGCGAGAGTTCGGAATCCTTCTGACTGAATAGCGGAATGATGCACGAAAACATCCTGACCTCCATCTTGCTCGATAAAGCCAAAACCCTTCGCATCATTAAACCATTTTACTGTTCCTTCTGACATTACTGATACTCCTGTTGGTGTGGGCGATTATACACCCGTTGGTCGGACACCGCCTGCCGTCGTGCAGCCGGCGGCATCGGTCCGCTGGACGAACCGACGGTTTGCAACGATTCTCCGTTGACAGAGGCGGCCCCGGGGCGCGGCTCGGCCATATGCAGGCCGGCAACCGGTCTGAAGGGTCCCGTGCATAGCGCCGGGACGCACCGTCGACGAAGAATCAACGTGTGGTTGTTCCAAGCATCATTGATCAGCAATAATCCATATCGGCAACGAGACTGCAGAAGACTGCACGGCAGGTGACGAGAGGCATCAAACCTGATCTGATTTCCGTTCGGAACACGCGCAACCTATAACGCAGATGCATCGGAAAAACAAGTGAAATGTGCGGAATTCTGACAGTTCAATAAAAAACCAGGGCTACGGTTAAGGCCTGCCGTCAGTTGAAGATGACCCCGGGAATATAGGTGATGATAGCCGGAAACAGAAAGCAGACCAGGACGCCCACCGCTTGAAGGGCGATAAACGGCATCACGCCCTTGTAAATGGTGAACATCTGGTACAGGCCGGCCGGCGCCGCACCGGCGAAATAGAAGAGTGCGTAACCAAACGGCGGCGTCAAGAAAGACGTTTGGAGAACGATGCAGATCAGCATGGAGAACCACAACGGGTCGAAACCGAGTTCCAGACAGATCGGCATGTAGACGGGAAGACAAACGAGAAGAATGGCCACCCAGTCGATAAACATGCCGAGCAGAAAGATAGCAAACAACATGATGAAGATGACCATGTAGGGATGAATATCACCGCCGATCAAAAGATCGGTGATGACATCTCCACCCCCGACAAAAAGAAACGTCGCGCTGAACAGATTGCCGAAGAGCACGAGGATCATCACCATGGCGGTGGTCCTCAGCGTCGATTTACAGGATTCGAACACCACCTGCCAATTGAAGTTATGAAAACTGATGGCCAGCAGAGCTGCCCCAAAAACACCGACTCCGGCCGCTTCCGATGGGGTGGCGATACCGCCGAGAATACTTCCCATGACGGCAAAGATCAGCAACAACGGCGGGATCATGGATTTGATGACCATCCAGCTCTTCTGGCGGGTGGAATAGGAGAGAGCCTCTTGCTTGCTGATGGGTGGACCGAAGGCCGGTTTGATCTGACAGATCAGGAAAACATATGCCATATAGAGAAAGGCCAACAGCAGGCCGGGTAAAATGGCGGCGGCGAACAAGGCGCCGACAGAGGTCTCTTTCAGGCCGGTCAGGCCGCCGAAGACAACCAGCATGATGCTTGGCGGGATCAGGATTCCCAATGAACCGCCGGAACAGATCAGGCCGGCGGTCAATTCCTTATTGTAGCCTTTCTCGATCAGTTTCGGGCCGGCCAGCAGCGTCATGCTCACCACGGAGGCGCCGACGATGCCGGTGGTGGCGGCGAGGATGACGCAGACGAAGATGACGGCCAATCCCAGACCGCCCCGTATGCCGCCCATGACCACGTAGAGTGCTTCGAACAGGGCATCGGAGATTTTCGAGCGATCGAGCAATTGCGCCATCAGGATGAACAGGGGAATTGCCACCAGCACAAAATTGTTCATCGTACCCCAGGCATTGTTGATGAAAAACCCGAGCAGGCCGTCGACATTGAAACCGTTATCGATCAGCCCGAAGATAACGGCGGTACCGGCCAGCGCATAGGCCAGCGGCATACCAAGAACAATGAGCAGCACGAGTACGACAAACATACCGATGGTGAGCAATTCCGGACTCATAATATTCCTTTAGCGCGGCGCTTCCTGGTGACCGAAGCTGAGAAACCGTTTGATCAGATTTGAGAAAACCTGCAGGAACAGAAAGGTGAAACCGATGGCCATGAATAGTTTGACCGGCCACAGTGGCGGCGCCCAGGCGGAAGACAAACGCTCGAAGATCAGGGTCGAGGTGATTGCGTTGTCCCAGGCCCAAACGGCAAGGAGGCCGACGAGCGGCAACGTTATCGCAATGGTCAATAGAATATAAATAACATCCTGAACTTTCGGCGGAAATCGGGCGCTGAGGATATCGACTCTGACGTGCCCGCGATGCAGCTCGGTATAACTGTACCCCATCACGAAATGGATACCGTAGAGGTAGGTCGTTAATTCCAGGCTCCAGACGGTCGGGGCATTGAAAATATAGCGCAGCACCACTTCAAAACAGACAAAGACAACCAGAATAGCCATCAGCAGGGAAGATACCTCCGCCTGCCTTTTGACGATGGTATCGATGGTCCGAGAAACAAACTCCATGAAGAGCCTCCGAGAAACTCATGTACCGGCGGGGGATCTGCCGGCTACGTCTCGCCTCCCGAAATGACGGCAGGAGGACGGACTATGCCGCACGGCAGCCCGGTTTTCCCAAAACACCCGGGCTGCCGTTTGTTCGCCTTGGCTGGAGGGTGACGGTTATTCGTGCAGTTTTCCCTGAACAACCTCTTCGAGCGGCCAGGGGGTGACGCCTGCCCGCGCTGATCGCCAATCGGCGAAGTCTTTTTTCAAATCCTCCTGCGACTCAAGCAACCGTTTACAGTCAGGGCACCGTTCCTTAACTTTTTCCAGATAGGCCTGGGTTGTCTTGGCGAAATCAATGATCGCCTCTTCGTCCATAATGACGATCTCAGCGTTTTCCTGGAACCTGCGGATCGCTTCGGCGTTGAGATTGTTGAGCCAGCTGTAGCTCCACAGCTGGGTTTCCTTGGCGGCGGTATCGAGGATCCACTTGAGATCATCGGCCAACTTGTCATAAGAGTCCTGGTTGAAGAAGAAGGCGAATTGACAGGCCGGCTGGTGGACTCCGGGCTGAATGATATACTGGGTTACTTCGTCGAATCCCATCGGGTAGTTGACCGCCGGTGAGGAAAATTCCGCCGCATCGAGAACGCCGGTCTGCAGGGCCAGATAGATTTCCCCGCCGGGGGTGGCCACTCCTGATGCCCCGAGTTCGTTGAGGATATCCAGATACCACCCCCAGGTTCGGACCTTCATGCCTTTGAAATCTTCCATTTTGGCGGCACGTTTGCTGGAGTTGAGCCCCATTTCCTGACCAGCCTGGCCGCCCGGCAGGGCAAACAGATTGTATTGGCCATACAGCGCTTGCATCTCTTCGAGTCCACCCCGTTCGTAGAGCCAGATGTTATAGAGCTCGGCGTCGAGTCCATAGGGCACCGAGGCGAAGGCGGTAAAGGCCTCGTTTTTGCCTTTCCAATAACCCGGCCAGTCGTGACCGGCATCGAAGGACCCTTTGCTGACCGCGTCGAAAATTTCCATCGCCGGCACCAGTTCGCCGGCTGAATAGACTTTAATGTCGAGGCGGCCACCGGAGGTCAGCCTTACCGTATCGGCGAAATGTACGGCCATATCGTAGAACAGCAATCCTTTGGTCCAGGGCAGGACCATCTTCCAGCGATGCTTCTTGTCACTGGTTTCCACTTTGAGGTTTTTGACTTGCTCGATACGATCGTCTGCGCCGAATTTCTGTCGATCCGACTTGGTTTTCTGGTCCTGTGCCATGGCCATGCCGGCAGTGAACAACGTTGCCAGCAAAACAATTCCTGCAGTTGCTAAAAACCGTTTCATACTCGCCTCCTCATAAGGTTGTGGCGGTGCCGTCCGGTCGTTTGCCGCTTCGACCGAAGAGCGGCACCCTGGATGTACCTCGAGCGGCAAACCATCGCCGCTGTTGTCAGAGATCGGGCAATTGCGATGACGCCGTCAACAATCGGGGCAACCAGCGTAGAGCAGCCCCGAAAGGTCGTCTTTGCTCCTGTAAAAAGCAACTTTCATGCCATTGATCGGCTCGTTTGCTTCTCGCTTTCTCCGCGGGATGTGGACCGGGGAGCACTTGAGGGGAAGATAAAGGTGCTCCAATCCTGCTACATGTATCGATATTGATACATCCCTGAGCGTTGATCATTGATTCCTTATCCTCAGATTGAGCAGACCGTGCTGGAAGAGTGGTGTCTCCATGAGTGCCGGTCGCTTCTTGACCACCGGCATAAACTCCATCTGCTCGAAAATATCTTTTTCAAGATCGATACCGGGGGCGATTTCCAGTAATTCGAGCCCTTCCGGGCTGAGAGTAAATACCGCCCGCTCGGTGACATAAAGAACTCGCTGGCCGCGCTCGATACCATAGATACCGCTATAGGTTATCTGTTCCACCCGTTTGAGGAACTTTTTCGTCCGACCTTCACGGATAATCTTCAGCTGGCCGTCTTCAATCTCGGTCTCCAGTCCGCCGTTGGTAAAACTACCCATGAAAATGACAGTCCGGGCGTTCTGGCTGATGTTGATGAATCCACCGCAACCGGGAAATTTTCGGCCAAAGCGGCTGACATTGTTATTACCGTCCCGGTCGATTTGGGCCATGCCAAGGAAGGTGATGTCGAGTCCGCCGCCGTCATAAAAATCAAACATTTGCGGCTCCTCGATCAAGCATTCCATGTTGATGGTGGCACCGAAACTCAAACCGCCTACCGGCATTCCTCCGATCGGTCCGGGCTCGACGGTGAACGTCAGCCAGTTAAGGATTCCCTCCTCGGCGGCAACGCGGGGTACCGCTTCCGGGACACCGATTCCCAGATTGCCGATCATACCGGGTTGTATTTCCATGGCGGCCCGGCGGCCGATGACTTTTCGAGCCGACAGGGGGAGTGGTTCGATGTGTTGCCGCGGGGCCCGTATTTCCGCGCTGTATATGGGATTGTATTGTTCTGCGAAGGTTTGCATATGGCGTTCGGGCGGTGCCACCACCACGTAATCGACGAGGATCCCCGGAATCACGACATTTCGCGCCGGAATCGTCCCGTGGTCGCAAATCCGTTCCACCTGAACAATGACCGTGCCGCCGCTGTTTCTAACGGCCATGGCCATACTGAGGTTTTCCAGAACCAGGCATTCCTTCTCAAAGCTGATATTACCGGTGGTGTCGGCGGTGGTGCCGCGCAGCAGGCCGATATTGACGGGGAACGGGCGGTAATGCAGATATTCCTGATTATCGATAACCATAACCTCGACCAGATCCTCGGTGGTGATCGCATTGACTTTACCGCCTTCGATCCGTGGATCGACAAAGGTCTTCAAGCCGACTCTGGTGAAGGTCCCCGGCCGTTTTCCGGCAATGTCCCGGATCAGGTGGGCAATTGCGCCTTGCGGGAAATTGTAGGCCTCAATCTCGTTGTCAAGTGCCATCTGGCCCAATTTCGGGGCCAGTCCGGTATGTCCCCCGATGATCCGCTTCACCAAACCGCGGTGGGCGAAATGGTTCATGCCGCGATCGACGCCGTCTCCCTGGCCGGCGACATAAACGAAGGTTAAATCACGAGGCTCGCCGGTGGTGAGAAAACGTTCTTCCAAAGCAATTGCCAGGTGTTCGGGAAAAGCGTTGCCGACGAAGCCCTCCGAGGCGATCGTGTCTTCCGACTTGATTGCGCCAATGGCCTCTGCGGCGGTGACAATCTTGTTGAGAAACATAGGGGTTCGATTCCTTGAAGATCTGTTGGGTTCTGCCACAATCTGTTGCCTGCGTGAGCCGGCTTTCCCGATGCACTGCCAGTCTGCGTTCGAGCTAACTCAGCAACTTCCGTGCCAGCCGCCGGTCCAGAGGGAACGGGCCGCCGCAGCCGGCGGTTCTGCAGCCATCGCTATGGATTTTCACTGCTTCTGACGGCAATAGGCAGCCCAATGGCCTGACGCCGTTGTAGTAAATATGCAACACAATCTGCACGCTCCACCTGGAATCAGGGCCTTGTATCATGGTACGCGGATTGCAGACCATAAAGAACGGTTTGGTGGGGCGGTGGCATGGCGTTTTTATCGGGATGGCTGCCGTTGTTATCTTTTTTCTCGTTCGGGGAGGAACCAATGTTGGCAATAAAGGATTCCGTGGCGGTTGTCACCGGTGGTGCCAGCGGCATCGGTTTGGCGTTTGCCGCGGACTGGGCAAGAAGAGGCGGGAAGGTACTCGTCGCCGATATCTCCGAGCAGAGGCTGCGCTCTGCTGTGGACGGTCTCGGCGCCAATGCCTCCGCTTTGGTTTGCGACGTCACCGAGGAAGACGACTGCGTCCGTCTGGCGGAAACCGCGATCGAGCGATATGGCGCGATCAATATGGTGGCGCCTTTCGCCGGCATCATCTGGGACGGGTTACTGCTGCGCACCGATCGTGACACCGGCAAGGTCGCCGGCAAGATGAGCCTGGAACAATTTCAGAAAGTGATCGACATCAATCTGACCGGTGTTTTTCTGACGGTTCGCGAATGTGCCGAAAAGATGGTTGATCACGATTGCCGCGGCTTGATCTGCCTGATTTCGTCCACCGGTTCTCTGGGGACTGCCGGACAACTCAATTATTCGGCCACCAAGGCCGCAGTCTCGGTGATGCCGAAAGTCCTCACCGCTGAATTCATGCGCCGGGGTCTGGCCGAACGGATTCGCTGTGTCGCCATTGCTCCGGGTTATGTGCGGACACCGATCCTGGAAAACATGAAGCAATCGGCACTGGAAAAGATTCTCGGAGACGTTCCCATCGGCCGACTGATCGAGCCGGAGGAGATTGCCGCACTGGCGGCCGAGCTGTATCGCAACGAGGCGCTGGCAGGTGAGGTGTATTTCATTCACGGCGGATTGCGGCTTGGTTCCAGAGGCTAATGGGCGGGGCAGTGCGGCGCGCTTCCCGCGGTATATCAATGCGGTTAACCTGATGAAAGAGGGATTCCCATGAGCAAAGTCAGTATTGTTGGTGCCTATAACACGAAGTTTGGTGCGTTTGTCGAAAAAGACAAACAGAGCGGAGCGGTGACGGATACCAGAAGCTATTATGAGCTCCTTGTCGAGGCGGGTCGTGGTGCTTTGGATGATGCCGGGCTGGCACCGGAGGAGATCGATGGTATCTGGATCGGCTCCTGCTCACCGTCGCTCTTCGTCAACCAGGAGCACGTCGCGCCCCTTGGTCTCGAGGTAGCGCCCGAAACGTTTCGCTTCCTGCCGACGACACGCACCGAAGGGGCCTGCGCCTCGTCTTCGGTGGCCCTGTATAATGCGGTCTGGGCCATAGAGTCCGGCCGGTTTCGGTGTGTTCTGGTGATCGGGGTGGAGAAGATGACCTTGCTGTCTACCAAAGACACGACCCATACGCTGGCGTGCTGTTCCTTCTGGCCGGAAGAGGGGGCGCGAGGCATGACTTTTCCCGGTTTGTTTGCCGAATACGCAAAAGGGTACCGCAGCCATTACAAGTATTCAGACGAGGAACTTCGGCGGATGTTGGCGTCCGTGTCGGCGCTGTGCTACCGCAACGGATTGCACAATCCTCTCGCCCATTTCGGCAAAGGAAGTCCGCCCGACCGGCTCGGCCTGACTGAGGCGGCGGCTATTCTCGCTCTGCCTGAGGAGGGAAAAGGCTCCAATCCGATGATCGCTGATCCGCTGCGGCTTCATGATTGCTCGCTGATCAGCGATGGCGCTGCGGCCCTGGTCCTTGCCCGTTCAGATATCGCTCGATCAGTCAGTGATCGAGTGGTGGAGCTTGCCGGCATCGGTATGGCGACGGAGCGCCTCTCTGAAAGTGTCCGGCCCAATCTCCACGAATTGATAGCCGGCAAGATTGCGGTGCAGCGCTCATTTGCCGAAGCGGGCATTACCATCGGCGATGTCGATTTTGCCGAAGTGCATGATTGCTTCACGATCAACCAACTGCTGACCACGGAAGCCCTCGGGCTCTCAGATGACGGTTGGGCAGGGTGGGATTATATCGGCGGTAAATACGGTTCAGATGGAGACTGCCCGGTCAATCTATCCGGCGGCCTCAAGGCAAAAGGTCATCCTGTCGGCGCGACCGGTGCCTCCATGCATGCCCTGGCTTACAAGCAACTGGTCGGCGAGCCGATCGGTGCCCGGCCGCAAAAAGGGCAGCCGGAAATCGGGGTCGTTTTCAACGTCGGTGGTTCGGCGGCAACCAATTGCGTCACGACGTTGCGGCGCCGCTAATTCCCTGCCAATCTCAACTCCCGTGCCGGCATGGCCGATCTTTTCAGCCAGGACGGTTTTTTCAAAACCCTCCTGGACAAGATGCAAATCGGTGTCATTGTTGCCGATTCCAAGGGGACAGTCAGGTACATCAACGAAACCTACGCTCGTTTCCTGAAGATCGACATTCAGACATCGATCGGCCTGCATGCACGGGATATCGTGGCCAATAGCAGACTGCACGAAGTTGCCGTCAGCGGACAGGCGGAAATCAACTATCCGCATCGGTTCAAGGACACCAGTTACCTGGTCCATCGAATACCGATCAGGAACGATGAGGGGGTGACCGCTGTCCTGGGTCTGGTTCTTTTCGACAGTGCGACAACAGCAGTCAAGCTGGCGGAGAAACTGGTTTATCTCGAATCCAAATTGAAAGCGGCCCAGAATGAGTTGGCCGCCATTCACGCCGTCCGCCACCGCTTCGAAGATATCGTTGCCGTCTCGCCGGAGATGGAACGATTGAAGCGGGAAGCGCTCAAGGCTACCCGTAGCGATTTGTCGGTATTGATCACCGGTGAGTCGGGTACCGGCAAGGAATTGTTCGCCCAGGCTATCCATCTCGACAGTGCTCGCTGCTCGTATCCGTTCGTTCGTATCAATTGTGCGGCGATTCCTCGCGAGCTGTTTGAGTCTGAACTCTTCGGCTATGAGGGTGGCGCTTTTTCAGGTGCCCATCCAAAAGGCAAGGCGGGCAAGTTCGAGCTGGCCCATCTCGGCACCATTTTCCTTGATGAAGTCGGTGATTTGCCGCTTGATTTGCAACCCAAACTGTTACGTGTTCTGGAAGAAAGAGAGTTTGAGCGAATCGGCGGTAATCGGCTAGTTGCTTCTGATTTTCGAGTGATTGCAGCCACTAACCTTGATTTGGAGCAGGCAATGGACGCGGGGAAATTTCGTCGCGATCTGTACTTCAGGCTCAACGGCGTGCCACTCCATATTCCACCGTTACGGTCCCGGCGAGCCGATATTATCTGTCTGGCGGAACATTTCCTGAAAGGCATTGGTGCCCAGTACGGTAAAAAAAACGTTCATCTCGAGCGGCGAGCTGCTCTTTACCTGCAAGCCTGCCACTGGCCGGGCAACGGCAGGGAGTTGCTCCATGTGCTCGAGCGTGCTGCCTTCTCTTCCGGAGGCGCCGGTATCACGCTCGCTGACCTGCCTGCCTATGGGGCATTGCCGGTATCACCCACTGACCGGTCCTGGCCATTGGAGAGTTTGCGCCAACAGATGCAGATTGCCGAGCGCCGGGCTATCGAAGCGGCTCTGGTTCTGGCGGACCATAACAAGACCGTGGCCGCTCGGATGCTCGGCATCCACCGCACCCTGCTGTATCGAAAAATGAAGCAGCTCAACATGGGTGGTCCCGTACGAAAAAAGAAAGCGAAGGAGAGCGGCGAAGAGTCATGTCGGTGACTGCTGATATGAGCTTTGACCAGTTGATGAAACTATTGATGGTATGGCCGATCAATTTTCTTGCAAAACAATGCTTGCTATGCGAATCTGTATCAAAATGTAGACATGTAGCAAAAGGAGCATCGTTTTCAGATGACAGGATCGGGCACGATTCCGGCTGGATACCATCCATTTGGCCGAGGGCCGCGCAAAACGGTCGAACAGCAACTCGAGGAACTCAAGCTTATCTTCGAGCATGTTGGCGAAGGGTCCTGTGTGACTGATGCCGAAGGGTTTATCACCCATTTCAACGAAGCGTACGGGCGCTTCCTCGGTATCGATTCGCACCAGCAGATCGGCCGGCATATTACCGATGTCGTCGAGAACACCCGCATGCATATCGTGGCCAAGACCGGTAAAGCGGAGATCAACGAAAGCCAATCGATCAAAGGCCAGAAGATGGTGGTGCAGAGAATTCCCATCAAAGAAAACGGCAGAGTGCTCGGGGTCTTCGGACAGGTGATTTTCAGGGACAGTAAAGATGTCGGTAAGTTGGCCAGCAAATTGGCCGAACTTGAATCGAAGGTGCGCATCTATCAGAAGGAACTCGACTCATTGCGGATGGCTAAATATTCAATCGACAGTATCGTCGGGAGCAGCAAGCCGATTGCCCAGGCCAAAGGTGAAGCCCTGAAAGCAGCGGCTACCAACCTTGCGGTTTTGATAACCGGTGAATCCGGCACCGGCAAAGAACTTTTTGCCCAATCCATCCATAACGCCAGTTGCCGGAAAAACAAACCGATCATCAGACTCAATTGCGCGGCGATCCCCGGCGATCTGCTCGAGGCTGAACTCTTCGGTTATGAAAAAGGGGCCTTTACCGGTGCAAGCAGCGCGGGAAAGCCGGGGAAATTCGAACTTGCCCACCAGGGATCGCTCTTTCTCGATGAAATCGGCGATCTGCCGCTCGATATGCAGCCCAAGCTGTTGCGTGCTCTGGAAGAAAAGGAATTCGAGCGGGTCGGCGGCAACCGTGTCCTGCGTTCCGATTTTCGTTTGATTGCCGCCAGCAACCAGGATCTTGAGGCAAAGGTTGAACAGGGAACATTTCGCGCCGACCTTTATTATCGGCTCAACGTCATCCCGCTGCATATTCCTCCGCTTCGTGAGCGGGGGAAAGATGTTGTCCAGGTAGCCCGAGCGATCATCAAGAAAATTTCAGAAGAGTTGAGTGCGGCAGAAGCTGATTTGACACAAGGCGCTGAGGAATTGCTGCTCCGTCATCACTGGCCGGGAAATGTTCGCGAACTCAACAACGTCATTGAACGGACCGTCGCAACCTGCGAAGGACCACGAATTGAACCGAGCGACCTGCCGTTTTACCTGCACAAGAACAGAGCAGTGGCCGGGTGGCCGGAAGTCGGCTCTCTGCTGCGGGAAGTAGTGGCCAAGGCGGAGAAGGCGGCGATCCAGGACGCCTTGAAGATGACCGAGTACAACAAGGTCCACGCTGCCGACCTGCTCGGCATTCACCGAACACTGCTCTACAAAAAAATCAGCAAATACGGACTTTCTCTCGATCCCCAATAAACTGTCGCCCCTTCAGCGGTTGGTATGACGCTGCAAGCCCATGATGGTTTCATGAAATAGTCGCGGATCCATCGGGCAGGGAGTGGTTTCGATTATCGGGGAAAATTCCATCTGGGCAAGAATGTCATTCTGCAGATCGACGCCCGGTGCGATCTCCGTCAAAATCAAACCTTCCGGGCCGAGGACGAAGACGCAGCGCTCGGTGACATAGACCGCCCTCTGCCCTCGTCCGGCGGCATAAACGCCGCTGAAGGTGACGTGTTCCACCTGACCGCCGACAAATTTTCTCGAGCACCCTTCCTGGATGATCCGCAGCCGGCCGGCTGCACACGTGACCTGCAAGCCGCCGGCGGTGAAGGTCCCGAGAAAAACGACTGTTTTGGCGTTCTGGCTGATATTGATGAAGCCGCCGGCGCCGGTCAGTTTGGCGCCGAACTTGCTGACGTTCACGTTACCCTGCCGATCGACCTGGGCCATCCCGAGAAAAGCGATATCGAGGCCGCCACCGTCGTAAAAATCGAATTGATAGGGTTGGTCGATCAGTGCTTCGGTATTGATTGCAGCACCAAAGCTCAAGCCGCCGACCGGGATGCCGCCGATGACGCCCGGTTCGGTAGTGAGCACAATCTGTTCAAGCATCCCCTCCTCATTGACGACGCTGGCAACGCCTTCCGGCATACCGATGCCGAGATTGACGATATTCCCCGGCCGGAGCTCAAAAGCGGCCCGCCTGGCGATTACCTTGCGCGGCCCCAGGGGCATCGGTGGAATAGAGTGCACCGGTACTTTGATTTCACTACTGAAAGCGGGGTTGTACGGTTCGCCAAAGGTCTGCCAGTGATTTTCCGGTTCCGAGACGACGACGTAATCAACGAGGATGCCGGGTATTTTGACGTTACGGGCGGAAAGCGAGCCATAGTCTGCGATTCGCTCGACCTGGACGATTACCGTTCCGCCCGAGTTTCTCACCGCCATGGCGATGGCAAGTACCTCCAGTGTCAAGGCCTCTTTTTCCATGGTGACATTGCCGGCTGGATCGGCGGTGGTTCCGCGGACCAGGGCGACATCGACGGGAAAGGTCTTGTACGCCAGGTATTCCTTGCCGTCGATGACCATCAATTCAACGAGCTCGTCCTTCGTTGCGGCGTTCATTTTCCCGCCGCCGTTGCGTGGGTCGACGAAGGTGCCAAGGCCGACGGCCGAGATGGTGCGGGGTTTCTTGGCGGCGATGTCACGAAACATGGTCGAGATGATGCCCTGCGGCAGGTTGTAGGCAATCAGCTGGTTGTTGACGGCAAATTTTTGCAGATTCGGCACCAGTCCCCAGTGGCCGCCGATCACCTTGGCTACCAGTCCTTCATGGCCGAAATGGTTGAGTCCCCTGGTGTTGCCGTCGCCCTGCCCGGCGGCATAGACCAAGCCAATACGACGCGGATGACCGGTAGCCAGAAAACGTTGCTCTACGGCAATCGCCAACTCCTCGGCAAAACCGTTGCCGACGAAGCCGCCGGTAGCGATCATGGCACCATCGGGGATGGCGGCGACTGCTTCGGCGGCGGTGACTGTTTTGTTTTTCCTTGTCGTTGCCACCGGTTGAGAAGTGGTGCCGGTATGCATGGCTGTTTTCCGTTAGGCAGAAAAGATGATAATTCTCAATCGGGGTGATTGAGGCGACCTTACTCGTCACTAGCAAGGAACATGCCTGATGCGAAACATGGCTTGCTTTTCCGCGGCAAAGAGGATTTTCCTAACTGAGGTGGAGGGCCTGTCATCGGTGGCAGAAGGGTGGCGCCGAAGAGAAGGGATGATGGCGGCAGCGGGAAGAGAGGGCCGTTTGCCGGGAAGAACCGAAGGGAAAACAGCGGTTATTGTCGATGACAGGCCTTTTGCGATCACTCTGCAGGGAGGTTTGCTGCAGGCCGGATTGTGGCGTTTGAGCGCGGGGCCTTGGCAGCGCGGAAGGCGTTGACCGGTGCCGTGTTTCGCCCGCACGTCAGTGCAGAGTGTATCTGATTTGCTTCAGGCCGGTTTGCCGTTTTTGAGCAGGTCCATGATGCGTACGCGATAGTTGACGATATCATTGCGCAGCGAGGAGAGTTTGGCCATTTTGTCATCCACCCTGGCTATGTGGTGGTCGAGGATGGCAATCAGTTTCGGGGTGATGGTGGTAAAGTCCTGATCGTTGATGTCGAAAATCTCGGAAAGCTCCTGGATTTCCTTCAGAGAAACTCCCATGGCCTTCATTTTCAGGATGAACTTCAGGCGCAGGATATCGTCTTTGTTGTACATCCTGGTGCTGCCGCCGAGACGGTCGGTCTCGCCCATCAGGCCGATTTCCTCGTAGTAGCGAATGGTCCGGGTGGTGATCCCGAGTTGCCTGGCCAACTCGCCGATCTGTACAGGTTTTGTTGCTTTCCTGGGCATAGTCATTCCTTGCTTTCGGCAGGTCGATAAGGTGTTTTCGTGCCGTCTCTGGTGGCGATGGCGGCAAACAGGCTAAACAGCCTCTGGTGCGGCAGGATAGGCGGTACTGGTGAGCGGCTGGCTCTGCCGTGATAAGCGCTTCGCACCTTGTCGGGTGGGAGCAGGCTGAACGGACCGACCCACTTTACCTTTACGTAACTTTCAGCGCCATCCTAGCACGGTGGCCGCTCTGCTGTCAACCAAAAAGTGTTTTAAAAGACCCATGAATGCTGGGAAAGCGACGAGAAGAGGGGCGGTGGATTCTTTTGTCTTGACCTTAACGTAAACAACATTTATAAAAGGACAAGCGGTTTCCGGTCGATTCGACAACGGAGTCATGGTCCATTGACAACGGAGAAAAGCATGGAATTTACCCGGGAGATTTACTGGAATGTCGGACACGGCGCCCTGACTCTGGTGCCGATGTATCTGTTGGCCCTGGTAGCCGTGGCGATCATGGTCCGGGCGTTTCTGCGGCGCCGTATCGTCTACCGGCAGGGCCGGCCGTTGCCTCGGCTGGACCGGATCGGCGAACGGGTCGGCGAGATGCTGACTGGAGTCGTGTTGCAGAAAAAAGTCCTGCAGGTTCCGTGGCCCGGGCTGTTCCATGCGTTCTTTTTCTGGGGGTTTCTCCTCCTGCTCATCGGCACTACGCTGGTCTTCATCCAGGCCGATTTCACCGATCCGCTCTTTGGCTTGGTTTTCCTGAAGGGTAGTTTTTATGCCTGGTTTTCACTGATTCTCGATCTGGCCGGCCTGGTCGCCATCGTCATGCTCGGCGGGCTGTTTGTCCGTCGTTATGTTCTGCGGCCGGAAGGGTTGACTACCGGACCTGACGACGCGCTGATGCATGGCCTGCTCTTTGTCATCCTGGTCACCGGTTTTGTCATCGAGGGCGCCCGGATGGCGGTAACCGAGCTGGGTACGCCGCTGGCCGCCTGGTCGCCGGTCGGCCTGCTTTTTGCCAAGGCCCTGGCCGGCATGGGCGAGGAAGGCCTGCGCAGCCTGCACAGGCTGCTCTGGTGGTTTCATCTGCTGCTCGCCGCCGGTTTTATCGTCAGCATCCCGTTCACCAAATTCCGCCATATCTTCACCACCAGCGCCAACTACCTGTTCGCCGACCGCGGCCCGAAGGGCAAGCTGGTCACCCTGGACCTGGAGGATGAGCAGAGCGAGAAATTCGGGGCCACAGCCGTTGCCGACCTGAGTTGGAAGGATCTGTTTGACGCCGATGCCTGCACCCTCTGTAAACGTTGCCAGGATCGCTGCCCCGCCTGGGATACCGGCAAGCCGCTGTCACCGATGAAAGTCGTCAACCAGATCGGCGAGGCGGCGTTTGCCAAACCGGACAGCGACCTGATCGACACCATCGGTAAGGACGTGCTCTGGGCCTGTACCACCTGCCGGGCCTGTCAGGAGATCTGTCCGGCGGCCATCGAGCATGTTTCCAAGATCATCGAGATGCGCCGCTCGCTCGTGTTGATGGAAGGGGAGTTTCCCGGCGATGAAGTGATGGCTGCGATGGAGCAGACCGAAGTCAACGGCAATCCGCTCGGCAGCGGCTACGCTTCCCGCGGTGACTGGATGGAAGGATTGGAAGTCGAGATCATCGGCAGCGGGGCCGAGGTCGATATTCTCTATTTCGTCGGTTGCTACGCGTCGTTCGACAAACGCAACATCGCGGTGGCCCGCAGTTTCGTCAAGCTGTGCCGGGCGGCGGGCATCCGGGTCGGCATCCTCGGCAAGGAAGAGAAGTGCTGCGGCGAACCGATGCGCAAGATGGGCAATGAATACCTCTATCAGACTCTGGCCATGGAAAACATCGAAAAGATCGGTGCCTGCGGCGCCGTCACGGTGGTGACCAGTTGCCCGCACTGCTACACTACCCTGACCAAGGATTATCGCGACCTCGGTTTGGCGATCGAGGTCGAATCATACACGGTATTTCTCGAGCGGCTTATCTCCTCTGGCCGATTGATCATTAATGGAGCCCAATTCTCCTGTACCTATCACGATTCCTGTTATCTCGGCCGGCATAACGACATCTACGAGGCGCCTCGGGCGCTGATTCGTGCCGCCGGCGGACAGATCGTGGAAATGGAGAAGAGTCGGGCCGAAGCATTTTGCTGCAGTGCCGGCGGTGGTCGAATCCTGGCCGAGGAAAACATCGGTGAGAGGATCAGTGTCAAACGGGTGCGCATGGCGGTCGCCACCGGTGCCCCGCAATTGCTGTCCAACTGCCCGTTCTGCCTGACCATGTTTGAAGACGGCGTCAAGGGAGCCGACGCCGATGGATTGTTGAAGCCAAAGGATATAGCTGAAGTATTGGCGGATTGTTTGCCGGAAGGCGGGTCTTGAAAGGAGGGAGCCATGAAGATTCTCGTGTGTATCAAGCAGGTTCCGGATATGGAATCGAAATTCAAGGTGGCCGCCGATGGTCGCTGGTACGATACCGCCGATCTGGCCTGGCGGATGAACGAATATGACGAGTTTGCCGTGGAACAGGCGGTGCTGGTCAAGGAGCAGGTCGGTGATGGTGATATTACCGTGTTGTCGATCGGTCCCGACAAGGTCAAGGAGACCATCAAGAAGGCGCTGGCCATGGGCTGCGACCGGGGCGTGCAGGTCATCGACGACGAGGCGAGCAGTCGGGAGCCGTTTCAGATTGCCGGCATGATCGCCGAGTTTGCCAGGGGCAAGAACTTCGATCTGATCCTGACCGGCATGCAGTCCCAGGATCGCGGCAGCGGCCAGGTCGGTATCCTCGTTGCCGAGTTGCTTGAGATGCCCGGTGTTTCCACGGTGGTCGGGTTCTCGCTGGCCGATGGTCGTCTCGAACTCAGGCGCGAACTCGAGGGCGGCGTCAAGGCCCGGGTCGCCACCGGCCTGCCGGCCGTGGTTACCTGCCAGCTTGGATTGAACAATCCGCGTTATCCGACGCTGCCCAATATCATGAAGGCCAAAAAAAAGGAGCTGATCGGTATTGACGCCGCCGACGTACTCAAGGTCGAGGCGCGGCAGCAGACGGCGAAATTGTATTTTCCGGAAAAGAAAGGCGGTGGTCTGATCATCGAGGGAGAACCCGCCGAAGTCGCCGATCGTCTGATCACCATTCTCAAGGAAAAGACCGCCGTGCTGGCGTAGGAGGGAGACGATGAAGGTATTGCTCGTTGCGGAATATCGAGATGGCAAGGTGCTCGGTTCGATCGGTGATTTGATTGGTTTTGCCGCGCGGACCGGAGCTGATCACGCGATGTTCGTCGTCGGCTCGGAGTCTGCCCTGCCGGCCTACGGCGGCACCCTGTATCTGGCTGATGCCAAAACCTATGGCGAGTATCGGCCGGCTGTCCATAAGCAATTGCTGCTGGCTGTTATCGACACGGTCAAGCCGGACCTGGTGGTTTTCAGCCACTCCAGCTACGGTTGGGACCTGGCCCCGCGAGTGGCCTGTGCGCTGGGGCTGGCCCAGGTTTCGGAGGTGGTCGACTACACCGACGGCACGCTGGTGGTACCGGTGTGTAACGCCAAGCTGCGGCGCAACGTGGAGATCAAGACCGGCGGCGCGGTGGTCACTCTGCAGGCCGGTGCTTTCGGAGGCAGCGAGCCGGAGGCCGGCACCCCGACGGTCGAGCGGGTTGCCGTCGAGGCCACTGACCGGGTCGAGTTTCTCGGGTATGAAGCCGCCGAGGCCGGCGGCATCGATCTGAGCAAAGCCGAGGTGATCGTCAGCGCCGGCCGCGGTATCGGCAAGCCGGAAAACATCTCTTTGATTGCCGATCTGGCCAAGGCCTTCGGCGGCGAGTACGGGGCCAGCCGCCCGGTCGTCGATGCCGAGTGGGCGGAGCATGACCGGCAAGTGGGGACCACCGGCCAGTCGGTTGCACCCAAGCTCTATATCGCCTGCGGTATTTCCGGCGCCATCCAGCACCTGGCCGGCATGAAAAAAGCCGATTTTATCGTTGCCATCAATACCGATCGCGATGCCCCGATCGGCGATGTCGCCGATGTGTTGGCCGTAGCCGACCTGACCAAACTGGTCCCGGTGTTGATCGAAAAACTCAATGCCGGCTGATGGAGCCGTTATGATCGAGCAGATTTTTGCCACGTTGTCGGAGTCATTCGTTGCCGGTGTGGTGACGACCCCGACCAGCTACTATTTTTCCCTGGGCGACAGCAAGAAAACGGTCTTTGTTGCAGCCGATCACTGTCGTGTCGAAGAGGGACGGACCGTCGACAACGCCGATTGCGTCTGTAAAACCAGCGAGGAGTTTTTTCTGAAAATCTGGCAGGAAGATTATCGGCCGGGTATGGGCGATTTTCTCTCAGGCAGAATAAAATCCAATAACCCCGAGTCATTGAAGATTTTCCTGAAAGCGTTTGGGAAATCGGATTGAGGGTGAAGACCGACCGCGCCGTCGATCTGGCCGCCCGGTGTTTGCCGGACGGTCCGAACGGCGCTTTTCCAAGAGGTGGTGCCGAGCCATATGGACTATCTGACTGAAATCAAGGTACGCGGCTATCACGCCGATTTTTACGGCCATGTCAATAACGCCCGTTATCTCGAATTCTTTGAGGAGGACCGCTGGGCTCAACTCGAATCGAAAATCGATCTTGAACAATGGGCGCGGAGCGGCCGGGTTTTTCTGGTGGTCAATATCAACGTCAACTACCGCAAGGCCGTCGGCGTGGGTGCGCGGTTGCTGGTGTCCACCGTTCTGGAAAAAGTGGGCAACAAGAGCGCGGTGCTGCGTCAGGAAATCGTCTTGAAGCAGAGCCGGGAAGTGGTTGCCGACGCCCTGGTGACCTTTGTCATCCGTGATGGGAACGGCAAGGCCATGGTTATGGAGGGTGAACTGCTCGCCGAACTCGGGAAAATCGGCCAACCAGCCGATGCATCATAAATGACGAGCAATGGTATGTGGAGAGCCTGCCGGTGACAAGATACGGGCAGGTCGACAGTCAACGAGTTGAAAAGGAGAGGATGGCATGAAAAAGACAATGTCTCTGGTGGCCCTGGCGTCGTTATTCGCGGTGAGCTCGGCGTATGCGTCGGGCTATCGGATTCCGGAACAGTCGGCGGATT
>CAYSSK010000017.1:330-46038 GCA_964433645.1 uncultured Desulfofustis sp. | reverse complement strand
CCGACCGAGATGACGATTTTCATTGTTCGTTGTGACCTCTGGTCATGGGGGTTAGGAAGGAGCTTCCACTGCACGACCAACCGATCAGGAGCAGCTATGATAATCGAGCGCATCAAAGAAATCTTTGCCGAGCAACCGGTGGGAAGACAGGTGACGGTAGCCGGCTGGGTCCGGACCCGGCGGGATTCCGGCAGCTTTTCGTTCATCGAGGTCAACGACGGATCGACGCTGGCCAATATCCAGGTGATTGGTGAGCGAACGCTGACCAATTACGAAGATGAGATCAAGCGATTGACCACCGGCTGCAGCGTCGTCATTACCGGCGAGTTGAAGGAGTCACCGGCTAAAGGACAGGCGGTGGAAGTGCTGGCCGATGTGGTGAGCGTGGTCGGCTGGGCCGACCCGGATAGCTATCCGCTCCAGAAAAAAAGGCATACCTTCGAATATCTGCGCGAAATTTCCCATTTGCGGCCGCGCACCAACGCACTCGGTGCGGTGGCCCGCATCAGGTCGCAGCTGACCCATGGTGTGCACCATTTCTTTCGGCAGCGGGGGTTTTTCCATATCCATACCCCGGTCATCACCACCAGCGACTGCGAAGGAGCCGGTGAGATGTTCCAGGTCCTGACCGCTGCCGAAGCGGCCCGGAAAAAAGGTGCGCCGGAGCAGGAAAGAGGTTTTTTCGGTAAACCGGCCGGGCTTACCGTCAGCGGTCAGCTGCAGGCCGAGGTCTACGCCCAGGCGCTCGGGCGCGTCTACACTTTCGGTCCGACGTTTCGGGCGGAAAACTCCAATACCAGTCGGCATCTTGCCGAGTTCTGGATGATTGAACCGGAGATGGCGTTTTGCGATCTGAGCTGCTCTATGGATCTTGCCGAGGCGCTGCTCAAGTATCTGCTGGCCGACGTGCTTGCCCAGTGTGCCGAAGACATGGAGCTGTTCGATCGCTATATCGCCAAGGGGGTGATCAAACGGTTGCAGCACATCGTCGACCACGATTTTATCCGCATCACCTATACCGAGGCCATCGACCGGCTGCTGTCATCGGGCAAGAGCTTTGATTTTCCGGTCAGCTGGGGGGTTGACCTGCAGTCGGAGCACGAGCGGTTCCTGACTGAAGAGGTGTATAAACTGCCACTGATCGTCACCGATTACCCGGCGGCAATCAAACCGTTTTACATGCGGGTCGGCGATGATGGAACGACGGTGGCGGCGATGGATATCCTCGTTGCCGGCATCGGCGAGATCGTCGGCGGCAGTCAGCGGGAAGAACGCTACGACGTTTTGCTGGCCCGGATGCAGCGCCTGGGGTTCGATGACGCCGATTACCAGTGGTACCTCGATCTGCGGCGCTACGGGACGGTGCCTCACTCCGGCTTCGGGCTCGGTTTCGAGCGCCTTGTCCAGTTGGTTACCGGCATGGCCAATATCCGCGAGGTCATCCCTTTTCCCCGGACCCCCGGCTATGCACCCTGCTGACCCCATGGTTGGGAGTCACAACGATCAATGAAAATCGGCACCGTGGTCGTATGGGCTGGTTGATCCTCCCTCCGGCTGCTGCGCTGCGGCCTGATCGGCTGGCCTCCGAGGCCGGCAGACAGGCCATCCATGGCCTGGCGAGAAGCTTTCGGGCCTGTTTTTCCGGCCCGCCGGGCCTTCGCGATCCAGCCTCCGGCAGGACCGGCCAGCCCGGGGAACTGGTTTTTTATAAAAAAAACAACTGCAGTACCTGAAGACAGGGAGAATTGATGGGCAAAGCAGAGGGAGTGCAGGCGATGTTCGACGCCATCGCCGGCCGCTACGACCTGATGAACCGGGTGATGACGCTCGGTCAGGACCAGCGCTGGCGGCGCTTCGTCGTCCAGCGGGCCGGAGACCCCGGTCGGGGGGTGGTTCTCGATCTGGCCTGCGGCACCGGTGATATCGCCGCGCTGTTCTGCCGGGTCGCGCCGCAGGCCCGGGTGGTGGCCGCCGACTTTTCCCTGAACATGCTGGCCCGGGCACGCCAACGCTTTGGCGATCTGCCGATCTGCTGGCAGGCCTGCGATGCGAACAGGCTGCCGTTTCGCGAGCAGAGTTTTGAGGCGGTCACCTTCGGTTATCTGCTGCGCAATGTCGACGACGCCCTGCATGTTCTGGGCGAGGTGCGGCGCGTGCTGGTGGACGGTGGTCGGGTCGTCTGCCTCGATACGACGCCGCCGCGCCAAGGGCTGCTCTGGCCCTTGCTCCGTTTTTACCTGCAGGTGGTCGTTCCCGTTCTCGGTCGCTGCATTGCCCGGGACAAGGCGGCCTACGCCTATCTGACCGGCTCGACCATGGACTTTTACGAGGCCGGGGAGCTGGCAACATTGTTTCGACAGGCCGGTTTTATCAATGTCGGCTATCGCCGGTTCATGTTCGGTACGATCGGTGTCCACTGGGGCGAGAAAGAAGGAGCGAGCGGATCGTGATCCTGCTGTTATCACTTGCAATAACCGGGTCAATATGAGAACATTAGGGCCAGGGAGAACATGAGGATGAAGCCGTAACTCTTCGAATAAGCTCTACAAAGAGGGGTACCATGAAACAGATTCGCTCGATTGAAAAAATTGTCACGCCCATTGATTTTTCCGATAACTCACGGCTCATCGCCGATTCCGCCGCGTTCATGGCCGGCAGGTTCGACGCGGCTCTCTATCTTGTCTTTATTGTCCAGAACTTCGAGGATTATTCAGGCTTTTTCGTGCCGCAGATGCACGTGCCGAACCTGGAGGACGAATTGATGACCGGGGCCAAGGAGCGAATGGCCGCCTTCATCGAGGAAATGCGACCCAATGCCGAATCGCTCGGGGTCAAGGAGCTGCATCACGAGGTCCTGCTCGGTGACGTTGCCGAACAGATCGTCGACTACGCCACCGAGGTCAAGGCCGATTTGATCATCATGGGCACTCACGGCTACAAGGGATTGGAAAAAATCATGTTCGGCAGTGTCGCCGACAAAGTGGTTCGGGCGGCCTTTTGTCCGGTGACCACGATCAATCCCTATACCTGCTGCAATGTAGAGTCATAACCGGTCGGGTTGCTTGCCGGCGCCCCTCCAGGTCGTTGTGCCGGTGAGCGCCGCGACTGGCCGAGCGTGCGGTGCACCATCGCCGCCCCGCGCGGCTTGACTTTACCCCCGAGCTTCCTACCTTATGAGTTGGTATCACCTCGCATCTCAAGCAGCGGACGTCTGTCCGCCACCCCGCGGGTCTTCATCTGTGCCCCGCCGGGCCTTCGCGATGCAGCCTCCGGGAGAACCGACCAGCCCCGGCAGCTGATTTTCATTAAAAAAAAGACAGGAGTTCACGTTATGTTACATAAAAAAATGACCCAGGCCCTCAACGAGCAGATCAACCGTGAAATGTACTCGGCCTACCTCTACATGGCCATGTCCGCGCACTCGGCCAACGTTGGTCTGAAAGGCTTTGCCAACTGGTTTATGGTGCAGTATCACGAAGAGATGTTTCACGCGATGAAACTCTACGAATACGTGCAGCGACAGGGCGAGGACGTGGTGTTGCAGGCCGTAGCCCAGCCGCCGGGCGAATTCGAGTCACCCCTGGACATGTTCAGTAAGACGCTGGCCCATGAGCAATACATCACCGCCTCGATCAACGAGTTGATGGAGCTTGCCATCAGCAAGAAAGATCATGCCACCCAGATCTTTCTCGAGTGGTATATTATCGAACAGGTCGAAGAGGAAGAAAACGACAACGATATCATCGCTCAATTGAAACTGATCGGCGACAATCCCCATGCCCTGCTGATGCTCGACCGTGAATTGGCGGCCAGGGCGACCAACGTCGTAACCGATTTCAGCAAGGGCATCGAAGACGCAGCTCAGGCCGCCGGCGCCTGATACAGAGCGGAATTATCTGTCCGTCATGGCCAAACATTTTCTGGTCACCATCAGCAACGACGTCGAAAACCTCTTCGGGGTCCAGTTCATCTGTTCTTTTTTTCAGGCGATGTCGGATTGCCAGATAACCCTGTTCCATATCTGCCGGCTCGATGCTCCGGATATGAAGGCGGAACTGCTCAAGATGTGGGACGGGCCGAGCGATGGCATCGAGGGGCAGGTGAGTATCGGCGCCAGGAATTCGCTCGACCAGGCAGTCCGGATGCTGCAGGACAGGCGGATGCGGGTTGATCAGATGATCACCAAGACGGTTGCCGAGCGCGGCGGCAAGGTGCGCGACATTCTCGCCGAGGGGAGCCGCGGGCTCTACGACGCCATCGTGCTCGGCCGCCGGGCTTCTTATACGCTGCAGTGGCTGGTCGAGCGGCCGGCCGATGAGATTGCCCAGGCTCTGATCAGAGATCATACCTGTTCGCTGCCGCTCTGGATCTGTCCCCGGATCGATCCTGGACGGCGTGGTGTGCTCGTCTGCCTGGACGGCTCCCGCCACGCCTATCGGGCCGTCGACCATGTCGGCTACATGCTCTCCGGACAGGTTTCTCAGCCCGTTACGCTGCTGCAGGTCACCGCCGTGCCGAACGACGGTGACGACACGGTGTTCGATCAGGCGGTCGATATCCTGCACCGGCACGGAATTGATGACCAGCGGATCGAGCGGAGAGCGGTCTGGGGACTCAGTGTGGCCTCCACGATTCTCAGCGAGGCGGAAAAGGGCGGCTACGCCGCCGTTGCCGTCGGTTTCGGCGGCAGCGGAGCCGACGGTGAGGCACCGTCGTTTAGGTTGCTCGGCGGGACCACGTCGCGGCTCATCTGCAAAAGCGAGGTCGTCTCTCTCTGGTGCTGCCCGTAGGCGTAGGCCGGCAGCAGGAAATCCGGTGCGGCTCTCGGCTTGGAACGGCCGGCGTCTTCCGGGGCGGCTGTCAGTCGTGCAGAACCGCCAGCAGGCCGTGCCGAGGGGTTTGTCCGTCTGGTGGAGCGGAAGTCAACGACAGCACATCCGGAACCGGACGGCCGGGCAGCAGATAGAAAGTCAGTGACGATCTGCCGTGCGACGAGGCCGGGAAATGCTGATCGAGCATGGTCGTCCAGCGATCGATCGAGTCACTTGCGGTGGGCAGCAGATCCTCCGGCCGGGCCTCGGCAGGGTAATCTCGCTCCCTGATCGACGCCAGATCAGCCGCTAGTGCGGCGAGTACCTCGGCGGTCTGTCGGTGAAACCGCTCGATCTGATCGACAACATAGCGGGGACTGGCGGCAATCGATTGGGGCAGCTCCACCGTGAGCACCGGGACCGGGTCAATCGATCGGTCTCCGTCGGGTGCTTCGAGAACCTGATCGGCCGCATCCGGGGAGGAGGCGAGCCACAGGTCCACCCGCGGGGTCTCCGCGGCCCGCATGAGTGTGAGCCAGGCCTTGAAGCGGGCCTTCATTGCCCCGGGACGCGGCGCGGCCAAGCGGGTTTTGATTTTTTCCAGCTCGGCCAGCGGATTGTCTTCCTCCGGCCCGTCTTCGCCCTGCAGGGAGCGCAGCATGTCCAGCTCCCGCTCGTTGAGCAGTTCCAGATCGGCTCGCAGCGCTTCTTCCTCTTGCTCCAACATCTCGGCAATGGTCAACACGAGCCGGGCCTGCCAGCGCTCCAGTTCGGCATTTTCAGCGCTTTTGTCGGCCACCCCATGTCGGCTGAGGAGCGAGGAGACGATCTGGTGACGGGATTCCTCGCCGCGCTCCGTCGGTGGAGCCGACAGCGCCGATATGGTCAGGGCCGAGAGCTGGGCCGCATAGTCGTCCCGCCGCTCTTTGATATCTCTGATCAGTCGTTGAAAGCGCTCCCGATCCGCGCCGAGCGGTGCGGGACTATGTGCTTGACAGAGTCCCCGTTCCATGAAAAGATCAGGCTCGTCCGCGACGCCGGAGCGGTTGGGATTTGTTTCGATCGGCTGCAGGTAGACCAGCGGCGAACAGAGCAGCATCAGCGGGTAGCGGGTTTCGCGGAAAAGATCGGTGTCCGGGAAAATAAAGGTCTTTAGAGAGTTCATATGCACAATATCAAAGAGAAGATTCGCTTTACCTTGTCGGCCGTTCTCTATCTGTTGTTCAATCTGCGTATCGGCGAGAGCCTCAAGACGACGCTGACCGCGACCGGCTGGCAGATTCTGCAGACCGCCCCCTTCGTTGCCGGCCTGACCTATCTGATTGTTGCCGTACTGCAATATATGGGGGACGGCGGTAAGGTACCATGGGATCGCAAATTTCGCCTCTTTTTTGCGATCGGTATCATCGCCGGTCTGGTTCTGGGCATCTGGGAGTATGCCGGGGTCGATCTGCAGCAGCGTTGAGGCGGCGAAGCATGTTCTTTCTCTATACCTCGAACCGGACCGAACATCTTGCCGGCCGCCTCGCTGCGGTGATTGCCGAGCACGGCCCCCCGTCCTTGTTTGAGCCCGAGCTGTTTCTCGTCCAGAACCGAGGGATGGAGCGACTGCTCTGTCATACGCTGGCCGACAGTTTCGGTGTCTGGTGCCATGGCCGCTTTCTGCTCCCGGTCCAGTTTTTCGATGAGCTGTGTCGGCGCTGGGGCTGCCCGGTCGAGCACCGGAGCTTTGACCGGGACCTGCTGGTCTGGCGGCTGGAGAGGTTGCTCCGGGACCTTGACGACGACTCGTTGGCCCCGCTGCGGGCTTATCTCGGTGGTGACGGGGTGGCGTTGAAGCGGTACCAGCTTGCGGTCCGGCTGGCCGCCGTATTCGATCAGTACCAGGTCATGCGTCCCGACCTGCTCGCGGCCTGGGAGCGCGGCGAGCAGATCTTCGGCGGCAGCGCGGAGGCCTGGCAGCGCCGGCTCTGGATGGCGCTCCGCCGCGACGATCCGACGGCGCCGCATCGGGGCGAGATCATGCTGACCCTGGAGCAGGCTGTCCGCGGCGGCGAGCTGAGCGCCGCCGGCCCGGCCCGGCTCTTCGTCTTCGGCATGCATACGCTGCCGCCGCTGTTTCTCGGCATCCTCGACGCGCTGGCCCGACGGGGCGACGTCCATTTTTTTCTGTTGTCGCCGTGCCGGCAGTATTGGGGTGATATCAAATCGCGGCGAAACAGGGTGCTGCATGATGGCGGCGAGCTTCACGGGCCTGGAGCGGACGGCGGGTTTGGCGGCGAGCTTTTTCACCCGCTGCTCGCCGGTCTCGGGCGACAGGGCGCTCACTTCCAGGAGATGCTGCTCGACATGGTCGAAGAATACCGGGAATACGACGATGATTTTGTCGATCCGGCGGCCGGCGAAGCAGCGCCGCTGCTGCACCGGCTCCAGTCAGACCTGCTCGACGGCCGCGAGGCGCCGGTATCAGAGGACCACCCGGCGCCGGCTGAAGATAACTCGCTGCAGGTCGTTTCCTGTCATTCGCGCTGGCGCGAGGTTGTCGTTCTCAAGGAGTTTCTGCTGTCCCGACTCTATGGCGACCCGGATCTGCAATTGCATGACATCGTGGTCATGGCTCCGGATATCGATGATTATGCCCATGTGATTCCGGCGGTCTACGCCGATCTGGCCCATGATATCTGTGACGGTCGGATCCGCCGGGAAAACCGCATCATTGACGGGTTCCTGCACTTTCTGCAGGTGTTCGGCGGGCGTTACGGCTGGAGCGAGCTGCTCGGTGTGCTGGAACGGGCCGAGGTGTATCCGCGATTTTCCCTGTCGGCCGCCGATCTCGATCTGCTGCGTTTCTGGGTCATCGATTGCGGGATCCGCTGGGGGCTTTCCGCCGAGCAGCGCCGGGACGACGGCCTCTACCCGTTTGCCCCGGCAACATGGCGGACCGGGCTTGAACGGCTGCTGATGGGGGTCGCCGTCGCCGGCGACGAGCCGGTGGATGGCATCTTGCCGTACGGTGGCATCGAGGGCAGCCAGGCCGAGATGCTCGGCGGCCTGTGCCGTTTCGTCGAGCTGGTCGAACGGGGTCGGCGCGTCTTTCAGTCCGAGCTGTCGCTGGCCGCCTGGGGGCGGCAGATGCGCGAGTGGTGCGACGAGCTGTTTATCGATAATGATCGACCGGAATTGCTCGAGCTGCTCGAGCTGATCGAGGCACTCGAGCAGCGTTATGCCCCGTATCATGACCAGCCGGTGGCCGGGACGGTGGTTCGGCAATGGTTGGAAACCATGGCCGACGGCCGGTCGTCCACCGGTTTCATCAGTGGCCGTTTGACTTTTTGTTCGATGTTGCCGATGCGTTCGGTGCCGTTTAAAATCGTCTGCCTGCTCGGCCTCAACGACGGAGATTTTCCCCGCACCGACCAGCGTATCTCGTTTGATCTGATGACAAAAAACTATCGGAAGGGAGATCGCGTCCGCCGGGAAGACGATCGCTACCAGTTTCTCGAGGCGATCCTGGCCGCCCGTGAAGTGCTGTATCTGAGCTATGTCGGCCAATCGGTCCGGACCAACAAGCCGATCCCGCCGTCGGTGGTGCTGGCCGATCTGCTCGACGTTCTGCAGCATTGGTACGGCGTCGCCGATCTGGTCCGAGCCCATCCGCTGCATTCGTACGACCGGAATTATTTTACCGGCGAAGGTGATCTGTTCAGCTATGACGATGAACAATACCGTCTGGCCGCAACGCTCGAGCAGAACGATCGTCCGGCGGCCTCGCCATGGCTGGTCGAACCGTTGCCGGTCGAGCCGTCGCAGCGGTTGGAACTGACCGAACTGGGCCGGTTCTTTCGGGCGCCGCAACGCTATCTGGCCCGGACCGTGCTCGGCATCAGCCTCGAGACGCTGCAGACCCTGCCGGACGAGCACGAACCCTTCGAGTTGACCGGGTTGGCTCGCTACCAGGCCGACCAGCTTATCGTCGAGGCGCTGTTGCGCCAACAGTCGCAAAAGAGCCTGCTTCGCGCCCTGCAGGACCGGCTCGTCTGGCCGCTTGGGGCGCCGGGAGAGCTGGCCTTTGCGCAGCGGCTCGGCGAGATTCGGCCATTTATCGACGAGGTCGCGGCCGCCGGGGGTACCGCGGCACAGCCGCCCGTGCCGGTCGAATTGACGATCGGGGCAAGAGTTCTGACAGGGGTACTGACCAATCGTTGCCGCGACGGTCTGCTGTTTTACCGTTATGCCAATCTGCGGGGGCGGGATATTGTCGGTGCCTGGCTCCATCACCTGGTCGCCGGGCGGGTGCTGGCCGAGCCGGCGGCCACCCGGATCGTCTGTCGCGATGCGCACCTGACCATCGCTGCCCGGCGCGGCGGGCCGGACGATCTTGCCGGTCTGCTCGAGTTGTATATTCACGGCTGCCGTGTTCCGTCCACGCTGCTGATCGAGCCCGCCTGGGCCTATGCCCGTCAGGTTGTTTCGAACCGCGGCCGCGGGCGAAAGCCTCCCATTGAGGCCGCCCGCGATGCCTTTCGCCGGGAACTGCGCCAGGGCTATGAACCGGCGTATCGCTTTTTTTACCGGGACCTACCGATCGAAGACGTGCTCGGCGATGGATTTGCCGCCTGCTGCGAGGGCCTGCTGGTGCCGCTCTGGGAGGCAATCCTGGCGGATAGCCGGGAGGAGGTGTGATGAGCGGGCCGAGCGTATTCAATCCCTTTCGGTCACCGATCCTTCCGGGTATCAACCTGATCGAGGCCAGTGCCGGCACCGGCAAGACCTTTTCCATCGCGATGCTCGTGTTGCGTGCCGTGGTGGAGCTGGGGCTGAAGATCGACGAGATCCAGGTGGTAACCTACACCGGCGCCGCCACCGACGAATTGCGTGAGCGAATCCGGGCGCGTCTGCTCGAGGCGCGGCAAGAGCTGTCCGTTGATCCGGCAAAACAGCAGAAGCGGCGCGGCGGCGATCAGCTGGCTGACTGGCTGGCAACGGCCGGCCCGGCCAGCCGGATTCGACAGCGTTTGGACCTGGCGCTGCTCGATATCGATCGGGCGCCGATCCAGACCATTCACGCCTTTTGCCAGACCGTTCTGCAGGAGCAGGCTCTGGAGAGCGGTCAGTTGTTTGACCTGGAGGTCACCGCCGACGTGGCGCCGATCCGGGACCGGCTGGTCGAGGATTTCTGGCGGACCCGGCTCTATCCGCTCGCTCCCCGCTACGCCAGGCTGGTCTGTTCATCATGTGCCGGTCCGGCTCAGCTCTATCGCAGCATTGCCGGTGCCGAAAACCTGCTCTGCGATGTGCTGCCGGCGTCATCGTCAGTCCGTGCCGCCTGCTCCGAACTGGACCGGAGCCTGGCGGCGCTGCGCACCTGGTGGTCGGCCGGCGGTCGGGAGCTGCGTGACTGGTTGCATGAAGCACGGGACGGGGGGTACCTGCTGGCCGCCGCCGCGGATAACCTGCCCCGGCTGGCCGACCAGCTCGGTGACACGCTGGAGCAGGAGTTGGCACCGGCTGCCGAGGCGGTTGCCTGGTTGACCCCGACCTCCCTGCTGGACTCGTTGAACGGGCGGCGCTTGCGCAGTCCGGAGCGGAAAAGTGAATTTCTTGCCGGACTCCCGTTGCCCGGCAGCGTTGCCGATGCTTACCTGGCCGCGGTGGCCGACCTGCTCTGCGCGCTGCGGGTCGAGCTTGCCCACTTCCTGCGCTCCGAGTTGAGCGAGGGGGTGCGGCGACGGGGGCTGATCGGTTTCGACGATCTGATCACCGGACTGGCCGGCGCCGTTTCCGGACCCTCCGGAGCGGCGTTGTGCCGCCAGGTCGGCGCCCGCTATCGGATGGCCCTGATCGACGAATTTCAGGATACCGACAGCGCCCAGTGGTCGATCTTTTCTCGCCTGTTCGGTGCCGGCGAGCATTATCTGTACCTGATCGGCGATCCGAAACAGGCCATCTACCGATTTCGCGGCGCCGATATCTGCTCGTATTTTGTGGCCAGGCGACAGGCCGACCGGTGCCTGACCCTGCAGTACAATTTTCGGGCCCATCCCGGTTTGATGACGGCGGTCAACCGGCTGTTGCTGGGTGTGTCGATCGGCGGGCAGCTCTACCGGCCGGTGCAACCGGCCCGCACCGCCGACCAGGGTCGGCTGGTCGAGGCGAACCGTGACGGGTCGGCCTTGGTCTATTGTCAGCTCGGTCCGTCGCCGGCCGAAAAAAGCTGGTCGAGTGAGGCCGCCGGCGAGGCGATCGGCACCTGGGTGGTTGGTGAAGTCGCCGGCTTGCTGAGCGGTGATAGTCCCCGCTGCATGGTCGAAACCGACGGCGACGGCGGTGGGGCGCGGGCGTTACGGCCGGAAGATATCGCCGTGCTGGTCAGAAGTAATTTTGAAGCGGCGACCTATCAAAAGCGATTCCGGCGGCTCGGTATTCCGGCGGTGGTGACCGGCCGCCACTCGGTTTTCCAGACCGAAGAATGCGAATCACTGCTGCAGCTGCTGCCGGCCATCGTTTGTCCAACCGATCGCAGATTGCTGAAGACGGCGCTAAGCTGTGACTGGTTCGGTCTCGACGGCGGCCAACATTATCGGATCGGTACGGACGAAACGGCGTTGTCGGCGATTCAGCAGCGGTTCCACCTCTATCTTACCCGGTGGCAGGAGCGGGGCTTTCTGCCGATGTTCACGTTGCTGTTGCGCGATGAACAGATCCTGCTCACCCTCGGGCGCCGGCCCGATGGCAAGCGGCGCCTGGCCAATGTCCAGCATCTGGCCGAGTTGGTGCAGCAGCACCAGCGGCGCGCCCATCTCAGCTGTGAACAGACCATCACCTGGCTGCAGCGGGCGAGCGAGGACAACGAGTTGGGCGAAGACGCTCTGATGCGACTGGCCGACGACGGCCGGGCGCTGCAGATCGTCACCATGCACAGCGCTAAAGGCCTGGAGTTTAGGGTAGTGTTCTGCCCGTCCCTGTTGACGCCGAGCTACCAGCGTCGTGACCCGTCGGTGGTGTTCGCCCATGACGAGAAGGGCCGGCGGATTTGTGATCTCGGCTCGGAGCACCGTGATGCTCACCGCGAACGCGAGCTTGACGAAGAGCGCGAGGAAAACCTGCGCCTCGCCTACGTGGCAATCACCCGGGCGACGCTGCGTTGCTATGTGCTCTGGGCCGATATCGCCGGGCACGGCCGGCGTCCCTCTTCCTTTGCC
Organism: uncultured Desulfofustis sp.; assembly: GCA_964433645.1. GTDB lineage: Bacteria > Desulfobacterota > Desulfobulbia > Desulfobulbales > Desulfocapsaceae > Desulfofustis. The sequence goes on along the minus strand of CAYSSK010000017.1, from coordinate 34,025 downwards.
TCGCCGCTTGGTCACCTGCTGTTCGGGGGCGCAGCCGCCGACTATGGTGATCAGGTCGCACGGCTGCGGGGTCTCGGCAACCAAGAGTCGTGCGCCTACCGGCTGATCGAGGCGCAGCAGCCGCCGCCGTCGTATCGACCGGGGAGTGTTGTTGCTCCCTTGGTCGGCCCGCGGGCCAGGGGGGAGCGCTCCTTGCAGGCGGTTCGCACCAGGACCAGTTTTTCCGCCCTGGCCATGCTCGGCGGGCCCCGCGATGCGGAGCAGGCCCCAGCCGCTTTCGACGAGCGCGGCACCCCGCCCGGCAACGAGGCGGAGACGCCGCTGCCGGGCGGGGTCAGGTTCGGCAGTGTGGTCCACGAGATCCTTGAAGAATATGATTTTGTTGAACTGGCCGCCGCTGATTTCGCCGAGCAGCTCCTTGCCGATCGCTGTTACAGTTCCGGTCTTGCCGTTGATATCCCGGCTCTCAGGGAGTTGCTGCGCCGCTGCGTAACCACCCCGTTGTTGCCGGATGGGGCGCCTTGTGCCAATTTTTCCTTGGCCGATCTGGACGGGCGCCACCTGGCCAAGGAAATGGCCTTTACCCTGGCGCTGGCGCCCGGTTCGACCGGCCTGGTCAACGAGTTGCTGGCCCTCGATCCCGCCTGCGCACCGCTGTCGCACCGGGATCTCGGCGGCTATCTGACCGGCTTTATCGATTTAGTCTGCAGCCATAACGATCGCTACTATCTGGTCGACTACAAGACCAACCAGCTCGGCGGCGAGAACGGTTATGGCCGTGAATCGCTGCTGGCAGCCATGCGCTCCCACAATTACGGCCTGCAGTACTGGCTCTACACCGTCGTCCTGCACCGCGCCTTGCGCTGCTGGCTGCCGGATTACCGTTACGAGGAGCAGTTCGGCGGGGTCGTCTATCCGTTTCTAAGAGGCATGCACCCGGATCGCCCCGGGGGATCGGTCTATTTCACCGTTCCCGATGGTGACCGGGTAGCACGATTGGATCACTGTTTTGCCGGGGGAGGACGATGAGTCAGGCGGAGCAATCACTGCTGGAGCCGGTCTTGACGGCTTTTTTGACCGAGCGCTGCGATCTTCGGCAGCCGCATCGGGACCGTTTTGCCGCTCTTGTTGCAACCCTGCTCGCTGCGGTGCGGGGCGGACATAGCTGCATTGCGGTCGACGAGGGGGATTGCGCCGTACTGGCCGCCTGCCGTCTGGTCAGCAGCGGCGAGCCGGCCCCGCTGGTGCTCTCCGGGGCTCGTCTCTATCTGCATCGGTTTTACGACTATGAGCTGCGGCTGGCCGACAACCTTCGGGCCCTCGCCGCTCAGTCGGCGACCGAGCGGCAGGCGGCGGAACTGCTCGACGTCTGGTTCCCGGCGGTGGATGCGCAACCGGACCCGCAGCGGGAGGCGGCCCGGATGGCGTTGTCCAGTCGTCTGACTATCATTACCGGCGGACCGGGCACCGGCAAGACGACGACGGTGGCCCGGATCGTCGGCCTGCTGCTCAGCTGCTCCGGCGTCTCGTTGAAGATCGCCCTGGCCGCCCCGACCGGCAAGGCGGCGGTGCGTCTGCAGGAGTCTTTGCAGCAGCATCTGCCCGGACTGCCGTTATCGGCCGAACTCAAGCAGGCTTTTCCCGAACGGGCCCAGACCGTGCACCGATTGCTCGGCGTGCGTCGCCACGCGACACGCTTCAGCCATACCAGGGATAATCCGCTGCCCTGGGATGTGGTCGTCATCGACGAAGCGTCGATGGTCGATCTGGCCTTGATGTGCAAGCTGGTCGATGCGCTGCGCGACGGGGCGCGGCTGGTTCTGCTCGGCGACAAGGACCAGTTGTCGTCCGTCGAGTCGGGCGCGGTGCTTGGCGACTGCGTGCGCTCGCTGCCGCAGCGGGTGGTGGCTTTGCGCCGGAGCTACCGTTTTGCGGGACGGCTCGCGGATTTTGCCGCGGCCGTCAATGACGGTGCGGCAGCACGGGCCGTGGACCTGCTCAGCCGGCCTGAATCGTCCGTGTCCCGGGGTGACGAGAGCTGGCAGCTGTTGATGGAGCAGGCGTACGGCGCATATCTGGCGGCCGTGGCGGCAGCGACGGCCGTTGCCGCCTATCCGGAGCTGTTTGCGCTGTTTGCCCGGTTCCGGGTCTTGTGTGCCTTGCGCCACGGCCCACGCGGCGCGGCCGGCTTCAACGAGCGGATCGAGCGTTACCTGATCGGCGGCGGCATGATCCCGGGCGGGCGGGAATGGTATCCCGGTCGACCGGTGATCATCACCCGTAACGACTATGCACTGGGGCTGTACAACGGTGATATCGGCTTGTGTCTGCCCGACCCGCGGCGCGACGGGGCGACGGCGGTCTGGTTCGAGCAGCGGGGAAAGGCGCCGCGGCCGTTGCTGCCGGTGCAATTGCCGGCCTCGGAGACGGCCTGGGCGATGACCGTCCATAAGAGCCAGGGCTCGGAATTCGATCAGGTCGTCATCGTCCTGCCCGAGGCGCCCAACCGGATTCTCAGCCGGGAGCTGCTTTATACGGCGGTCACCAGGGCCAGAAAGCAGGTGATTCTGCTGGCCGACGACGAGGCGCTGACGGCGGCGATCGACCGGCCGACCGTCCGCTGCAGCGGGCTGGCCGAGCGCTTGTTGCCTCAATGATGAGCCGGCGGGAGAGGTTTTAACCTGTCCCCCCGTTGAGATTTTGCCGATTAGTCCGGAACTGCATATTTTTTTATGAATAGCAGGCTCCCAGGGCCGGCCAGCCCTTCCGACCACGAACCCGTGTTCGTTGTCATGGTCAGTCATGGGGAGTATTAAAACAATCAGAAAATAACGGGAAAACAGATGCTTGATTTTATCAGGGAGCATATCCGCGTCGCCGGCGATATCTGTCGTCGCGGCCAGCGCAGTCTGTCGGTCGACGAAATCGACTATAAAAAGGGACCGAGAGATCTGGTCACCCGGTTCGACCGTGAGGTCGAACGCTATCTGGTCGAGCGGATCCTCGAGCGGTTTCCGGACCACGATATAATCGGCGAGGAGGAAGGAGAACGTCTTTCCGGCAGTGAGTATTGCTGGATCATCGACCCGATTGACGGAACCACGTCGTTTTGCTACGGCCAGCCATTTTATGCGGTCAGCATCGGACTGCGCCGAGGCTCCGAGATGGTCGCCGCCGGCATTTATGCCCCGGCCCTGGAGCAGCTCTTTCTCGCTGGGCGCGGTGCGGGGGCCTTTTTAAACGACCGGCGGATCGGCGTATCGCCGTGCGCCCGACTCGATAGAGCCGTGCTTGCCACCGGGTTTGCCTGTCTGCGTTCCGGTCTGCGGCACAACAACCTGGTCTATTTGGTTGAACTATTGCCCGCCATTCGCGATATCCGCCGCTGCGGTTCGGCAGCGCTTGACCTCGCCTATGTGGCGGCAGGCAAACTCGATGGGTTCTGGGAACTCAGCCTCAATCTCTACGATATCGCCGCCGGTATACTGCTGGTTGCCGAGGCCGGCGGCACCGTCACCGATTTTTATGGCGGCGATGCCTTTCCGGCGCGGGGCATCGTGGCGACCAACGGGCTCATTGACGGTCAGCTGCTCGGTTATACCGGCCGTTACGACGAGCCGTGACCGGTATCGGCCGGTTGCCGAGCGTCGCCGAGCACTTCACGGACCGTGCTGAGCAGGGTGCGTGTCGCGATCGGTTTTTTCAGGAAGGCCTTGATGCCGATGGATCGCGCCCGCTGCTCGTCGATACGCTCGGTGAAGCCGCTGCAGAGAATGACCGGCAGGTCGGGCGAGGCGGCCAGTAATGTGGCGGCCAGCACGTCACCGGTCATGCCCGGCATCGTGAAGTCGGTGATCACCAGGTCATAGCGGCCCGGTTGGTTTTGGCAGGAGATCAGGGCCCGGACCGAATCGGTGCAGGTATCCACCTGGTAGCCGAACCGTTCGAGAATCTGCTTGCCGACCGTCGGCAGCGACGGTTCGTCATCGACAAAGAGGATCCGGGCCGAGCCGTTGCTCTGGTCGCGGCCCTCGTCGCCGATCGGTTCCGGACGTTCACTAGCGAAAGCGGGGAGCAGGATGGTGAAGCGGGTACCGACGTCCACCGTGCTGCTGACGAAAAGGTGGCCGTTATGGCTGGCGACGATCCCCTGGACCACCGCCAGGCCGATGCCGGTCCCTTTACCGATGCGTTTGGTGGTGAAATAGGGATCGAAGATGTGCGGCAGAATCTCCTGGGCGATCCCGCTCCCGGTATCATCGACGACGAGCCTGACGAAGAGTCCCGAAGGCGGGTGTAGGTCGGGGGCAACCATCGTTTCCGCAGCGGCGACATGGTCCACGGTGATGCTCAGTACGCCGCCGTCTTCCATGGCTTGGGCTGCATTGGTGCAGAGATTTATGACGACCTGATACATCTGGTTTGCATCGGCGAAGACGATCGCCTCCTCGGCGGCCAGATCGCAGCGGATGTCGACGGCCGCCGGTATGGTCGAATGCACGAAGGTCAGGGCCTCTTCGACGATCGGCTGGAGCGTGATCGGCTTGGCCTGGGGGAGTGATTTACGGCTGAAGCTGAGGAGCTGCCGGACGATGTCCCGGGCCCGGATGGCGGCGGTGGTGATCTCCGTGAAGTGTTCGCGGCAATGATCGCTGCAGGTCTGGTTAAGCATGGCCAGCTCGGTATGGCCGATGATCACCCCGAGAATATTGTTGAATTCCTGGGCGATACCGCCGGTCAGGTTACCGATGGCTTCCATTTTCTGGGCGTGTCGCAATTGTTCCTCGAGACGGGAGTTTCGGTTTTGTTCCCGCCTGAGCACGATGAGCTGGGCAATCAGGCTGCTGAATATCTCCAGAGGCCGGACCGTTTCATCACTCGGTCGGTGGCCGGATTTGGCGTTGTCCACCGAGATGACGCCGATGAAATTGCCCTGGTCGTCATTCATCCTGACAAAGAGGTTGTCGTCGGGATGCCAGCGGTTGAGTCCCGACGGTGCCTCCCCGTCGCCATAGACGGTAGCCTCCTGGTTGAGGATATGCTTCATCGTGTGCGGGATGTAGTAGCTGAACCGGCCGAATCTGATGCCGTGTTCAAAGACCCGGTCATACCAGGACTTGGGCAATTCCACGCGGCGTAGCCGGGCGATGACCTCCTCGTCGATGCCGGCGAAACCGATAATATCGCGAAACGGGTAGTCGCCTTTGAACAGGGAAATGATGACCCGTTGATAATCGGAATGCAGCGCGATGGCACCGCTGACGTTTTGGCCGATGACCTTCAGGTCCCTGATGGCCAGCGCCGCCGCGGCGGCCATCGCCAATTGTTCGAGCTGCCGGTTGTTGGCGGAGACGGTGAGCTGGCTCTGCCGCAGCGCCTCTTCGGTGCGGTTGCGTTCGCTGATCTGCTGTTTTAGTTTGCGGTTGAGCTGCAGCAGGTAAAAAGCGAGAGCGGCGATACCGCCCAGGACACTCGGCAAGAGGAGACCAAAGGGGCGGTTAGTGCTGGATCCTCGCTGCTGTTCGATACGGCTCGGCGATGCCGGGCCGATCAAGGACGGAACTGTCGCGGGATTGACGGCGGCGTGGGAGCCGCCTCGCGAGGAGGTCTCTGCCGGGACCGATTCGGGGAATACCGGGAGAAGCGTCAGCAAGAGCGCTCCGATCAGGCTCAGCCGGATCAGGGGCGGGCGGTGGCGGCGGGAGCAAGGCACCATAACGACTCACGGTTAAAAAAACGTGGTTAGGCACTCTATGGTTGCGGACAATTGGGCAACAATACTGGTAAAAAAAGATGAACGCCAGAAAAAAGTGGTCAGGCGGCCATTCTACCGCCGGGCGGCCGGTGTGTCGCTTAGCGCCAGGTTTCTTCGATCTGTCGGCGAAAGAAACGGATCATCGATTCGCGGACCCGGCGATGATCGAGGAAATAGATGGCCGGTGGGAAGAGCAGGTCGGCTACTCCGGAATCAAAGATCCGCTTGACTTCGTATTCGTCGTGGGCGACGTCGCGCTGGTACAGGTAATTGACCCATGAACGGTTGGTGTGAATGATGAATTCGACCCTCATGCCGCCGAGCCGGGCGAAGAATTTCAGCATCGCGGTCTTGCTGCTTGAGCCTTTCGTGGTTGCCTTGTGTCGACCGCCGGTCAGGGAGTCGGAGATGTCCTCGAGGATCATGAAGGAATCGGCTCGGGTGGCACTGCCGGTCAAGTGTTTCTGGAAGATTTTGACATCGGCGGTGGAATTGAGCACGGCCATCAGGCCGAGTTCGTCGTCAACGGCAACAGCCGGATTCTTTTCATTCTTCCGGAGCAGCTTGAGCACTTTTGCCTCGGGCGGCTTCTTGCGAATAGAGACATAGATCGGGATGTCCCGACCGGCCGCCGTAAAACGCCGCCGTTTCAGCAAGGTGAGCTTGTGCCCCGGTTCCGGCACGACGTTATCCGCATCTTCTCGGCGGATAACGCTGACTTCGTCGCAGGAAAAATCGATGGCGTTATGGCGGGAAAACAGATAGACGATGTCGTGCTCGCCGATCTTGAGCGAGCAACTCCACACGTATCTGTTCAGGAATTCGAGAAAGAGCGAGAACTTCTCCTCAATGTCGGTTTCCCGTTCGCGTTGATCGATGCTGCCGGCCAGGCTCATCAGCGATAACTTGCGCTGTGCTTCGAACCGGGCTTTTTTGTGATAGCGATCGTCAAAGACCATCAGCAGCAGATCGACCGGGTCGGCGGTGATCTCCACTTCGTTGGTGATGGCGACATGGGACGCATACGGAGCAAAGAGCTTGCTCTTCAGCGAATTGATGACCGCGTCGGCGGTCCGGGCGTATTCGTTGACCCGGGCCCTGATTTCTTCAGGTGTCCCCCGGATAGCAAACATATTGCCGAGCAGCAGACAGGCCCGGTCGCTGCAGGCGGCGCGGGCCGACTGGTCGTCGAGCAGGGCACTGATCTGCCGAAAGGAGTGAACATTGAGAAACTCGAAAATCTGGCTGCGCAGAGCCCGGTACTTGGTGACGGTGATGTCCTGACTGGTGATGCTGCGCACCCAGGTTCGGTTGTCCCGACCAAACGGCCGGCTCACGTCGATCGTGTCACTGACCGCAAGCGGTCCCTGCTGATTGAGCGAGGTGAAAACGGAATGTTCGTCAAGAAGCGTCATGGTGGTGCAGCTCCTGCTGGTGTAGTCTTCGACCGGCCGTCATGCCGGTCGGTATCATCGGGCGAGGCCCGTTTCCGAGAGCACAAAGCGGGGTGCCTCGGGCAAATATCTTGAGATTTCTCCGGTCATCTGCTAAGCAGACTGAGCAGAGCATCTAACCCCCATGACCAGAGGTCACAACGAACAATGAAAATCGTCATCTCGGTCGGCAGGGCTGGGCGGTCCTGCCTCCAGCTGCTGCGCTGCGGCCTGATCGGCTGGCCTCCGAGGCCGGCAGACAGGCCGTCCATGGCCTGGCGAGAAGCTTTCGGGCCTGGTTCTCCGCCCAGCCGGGCCTTCGCGATGCAGCCTCCGGCAGAACCGGCCAGCCCGGGGGACGTGATTTTCATATAAACCGGCGCCGTCGGCGCGCGGTGCCGCCACCACCGTTGAATTCAACCGGAGTCGTAACCTAATGTATCGTAATTTTGCCATTGTCCCCCGAATTATTTTCGGCCGGGGGTGTTTCGCTCAACTCGATGATATCCTGGCCGGACACCGCTCGCCCGACGGCGGCTCGATGGTCTTTCTCCTCGACGATGTGCACCGTGACCGTCCGTTGGCGGGGCGCATCCCGCTGCGCGGCGACGACGCTATCCTGCACGTCAACGTCGATGACGAACCGAAAACCTCTTATATCGACGCGCTGGTCGAACGTATCAAAGAGATGGCTCCCCGATTGCCCGACGGTATAATCGGCATCGGCGGCGGCGCTACGCTCGATATCGCCAAGGCGGTCGCCCTGCTGCTGACCAACCCGGGGTCGGCCGCCGACTACCAGGGCTGGGATCTGATCAAGAAACCGGCCGTCTACAAGGTCGGTATTCCGACCCTGTCCGGCACCGGGGCGGAGATTTCCCGAACGACCGTGCTCACCGGTCCGCAGAAGAAACTCGGCATCAATTCCGATTACACCCTCTTCGATCAGATTGTCCTCGACCCGGAACTGCTTGCCGGGGTGCCGAAAGAACAGTGGTTCTATACCGGTATGGATTGCTATATCCATGACGTCGAATCACTGCAGGGCACCTATATCAACGAGTTCAGCAAGGCCTACGGGGAAAAGTCCATCGATCTGTGCCGCCAGGTATTTCTCGAGGATCACCCGGATCGGGATGACAAATTGATGATGGCCTCCTATTTCGGCGGCATGAGTATCGCCTATTCCCAGGTCGGCGCCTGCCATGCCCTGTCCTACGGGCTCTCCTTCATCCTCGGGATCCATCACGGCATCGGTTGCTGCATCGCCTTTAACCAGCTCGATGAATTCTATCCCGACGGCGTTACCGAGTTCCGGCAGATGATGAGCCGCCATGGCATCGTGCTGCCCCGCCAGATCACCGCCGGTCTCGGCGACGAGGAGATGGAGCGCATGGTCACCGTCGCCCTCGGCCTGGCCCCGCTCTGGGAGAATTGCCTGGGCCCGGAATGGCAGCGGTTGATGACCCGCGAGCGGGCTCGCGGTCTGCTGCAGCGGATGTAGGTCGCCTTGCGGATCCGGCCTACGGGCGGAAGACGTCTTCGGCAAAGCGCAGGGTGGCGAAATAGTCGTCTACCGTTTCGGCCCGGCGTATCAGCCGGGTTGCCCCGTCGCTGCCGAGCAGGAGTTCCTGCGGCCGTAGCTTGCCGTTGTAGTTGAAGCCCATCGCGTGTCCGTGGGCTCCGGTGTCGTGGATGACCAGCAGATCGCCGTCGGCGATTTTCGGCAGCTCCCGCTGGACCGCGAATTTGTCGTTGTTCTCGCACAGTGAGCCGACCACGTCCACGACTTCCGGCTGATTGTCGCCGGTTTTCCCAATCACCTCGAGGTGATGATAGGCATCGTACATGCCCGGCCGCATCAGCGCCGACATGCAGGCGTCGACGCCGACATAGGTGCGATAGATCTCCTTGCGGTTGATGGCCCTGGTCACCAGGGCCCCGTGCGGTCCGGTCACGTAGCGGCCGCTTTCCATGAACAGGGCCGGCATGGTTCCGGTTCGGTCGCGAAATCCCCGGAACAGAGCGGTGATCTCCCGCGCCATGACGGGCAGGTCGAGTGCGTTCTGGTCCGGTCGGTAGGGGATGCCGAGGCCGCCGCCGATATTGATGAAATCGAAGGTGATATCGAGCTGCTGCTGGATTGATTCGGCCAGCGCCAGGAGCATGTCGGCGGTGGCGACCATGTAACGATAATCGAGTTCGTTGGAGGCGAGCATCGTGTGCAGGCCGAAGCGTCTGGCACCGCGTTGCCGGGCCAGACGATAGGCGTCGACGATCTGCTCCCGACTGACTCCGTACTTGGCTTCCACCGGATTGCCGATAATCGCATTGCCGGCCCGCTCGGGACCGGGGTTGTAGCGAAAGCAGATCGTCTCGGGCGGGGCCGGGACTTTGTCGAGCAGCGTGATATCGTCGAGGTTGAGGATGCTGCCGCCGTCGGCGGCGGCCACGTCGAATTCCTCGGGACTCGTGTTGTTGGAAGTGAACATCAGATCGTCGCCGCGACCGCCGATCTGCCGGGCCAGCAGCAGTTCCGGGATGGAACTGCAATCAAAGCCGAACCCCGCGTCCCGGGTGATTGCCAGGACGGCAGGGTTGGGCAGGGCCTTGACCGCGTAATACTCGCGGAAGCCGTCGATGCCGGCAAAGGCCTCGTTGATGGCGCCACAGGTCTTTTTGATGCCGGTCTCGTCGTAGATATGAAACGGCGTTCCGAAGTGCTCGGCTAGAGCCGGTAGTATCGGGTACAGTCGGTCCTTGAAATTCTCTGACAGCGGCATGTTGCTATCCTTTGCTATGAGGAGATGGGGATGCGGGCGGTTTCTTTGCTGGTGGCCAGGACCGGCAGGGTCCTGGTCGACCGGATTCCGGCGATGGTCAGAATCGACTCGCGTAGCAACCGATCGAGCGTTGTCGTGTCGGCGCTGCGGACCTTGATCAGGTAGCAGTCGTCGCCGGCGATCCGGTGTACCTCCTGAATCTGATCGAGTCGGTCGAGCGCCGCTTCGATGGTCGGTAGATCGGCCTGAGCTGCGGTAAAGAGCTGGATGAAGGAGATCAGGGTGCAGTTGAACTGTTCGGGATTGAGCCGAACCTCATAGCCGTCGATGATCCCCTGGCTCTCCATTTTACGAATGCGTTCCAGAACCGCCGACGGCGCCAGGTTGATCAGGCGGGAGACCTCGACGTTCGGAATCCGTGCTTTTTCCTGAAGAATCTTCAGTATTTCGAGGTTAGTCCGGTCGATGGCGTACACTATTTGATTCTAGTTATTGATTGTTATGCAGAACGATATTCTCTATATCAATCTTTGTCAAGAATATATTTCTGTTTTCGGCTCGTTTTTCTGAGTCTTTGTCGTCCGCGCTGGTCGACGCTGCCTTGCCCGGTATTTGTCTTCCCGCTGTGTCGTGCCTATAAGAAAGGAAAGATCTCAGGAAGAGCCTCAGGGCGGATCGAAAAGAGCGTCAATTCTGAATTCTGATTTGTGCCAGGTGAAACGATGAAAACCTTTATTGTGACGATGCTGCTGATGGCGCTGTCGCCGGTGACCGAGGTCGTTGCCCGGCAGCTCTACCAATTGCCGGACGGCCGGAGCCTGCGGCTGGAGACGGTAACTCGGGGACTTGGCGTGGTCTGGGGCATGAGCTTTGTCGACGCCTCCACCGTGGTCGTCACCGAGCGGCGGGGGCAAATCGGTCTGCTCGATGTCGCCGACGGAACGTATCGTCCGCTCGGCGGCGCACCGGAGGTGTTGGCCGCGGGGCAGGGCGGCCTGCTTGATGTCGCCCTGGTGCCGGATTACCGGCCCGGTGACTATCTCTACCTGACCTATGTCAAGCCGGGTCCCGACGGCCGGGGGGCGACGACGCTGGCGCGGGCCAGACTGGCCGGAGAGAGGCTGGAGGACTGGGAAGATCTGCTGGTGACCCGATCGCGGACCGCGACGACGCGTCATTTCGGCAGTCGGATCGCCTTCGATACGGCCGGCCATCTCTTCTTTTCCGTCGGCGATCGCGGGGTGCGCGAGTCGGCCCAGGACCTCGCGTCCCATAATGGCAGCGTGCTTCGCCTCCATCTTGACGGCAGCGTGCCGCAGGACAATCCGCTGGTCGGCGTCGACGGGGCCCTGCCGGAAATCTGGAGCTGGGGCCACCGCAACATTCAGGGGCTGGCCTATGATACGGGCACCGACCGTCTCTGGGCCATCGAACACGGTCCCCGCGGCGGCGACGAGCTGAATCTCATTCGCTCGGGCCTCAATTACGGCTGGCCGGAGGTTTCGTACGGCATGGAGTACTGGGGACCGATCCGGGTCGGCGAGGCCCGTGAGCGGGAAGGGGTCGAGCCGCCGATCAAGGTCTATACCCCGTCCATCGCCCCGGGCAGTCTGCTGCTCTACGACGGTGAGGCGATTCCCGCCTGGCGGGGCAACCTGTTGGCCGGGTCGCTGGTCCTGCGTCACCTGAATCGTATCGTGCTCGATCAAGACGGTGAGGCGATCGGCGAAGAGCGGCTGCTGGCCGACCTCGATGAACGGATCCGGGCGTTGGCCCAGAGCCCGGACGGCTCGCTCTACCTGTCGACCGACAGCGGCTCGGTAGTGCGGCTGGTGCCGGCCGACTGAGCCGGCAGCCCGGTTCACCCCTTTTTTTTCGGCGGCAGGGCGTCGGTAATCGAGCCGTCCACCATTTCCGCGGCAAAGGCAAAGGTCTCGGCCAGGGTCGGATGGGCGTGTATGGTCTTGCTGATATCCTCGGCATCGGCGCCCATCTCCAGGGCCAGTACCGCCTCGTGGATCAACTCGCCGGCATTGGCTCCGCAGATACCGGCGCCGATTATCCGGCCGCCGTCTTTGTCGAAGAGGGCCTTGCTTGCCCCGATGGTGGCGCCGGCGCTCAGCGCCCGTCCGCTGGCTCCCCAGGAAAACTTGCCTTTTTCGTAAGCGAGTCCCTGTTCCTTGGCCTGCTTTTCGGTGACGCCCATCCAGGCCACCTCCGGGCTGGTATAGGCGACCGACGGGATGGTCAGCGGCGCAAAGGCGACGTTGCGCCCGGCAATCACCTCGGCGGCGACCTTGGCCTGGTGGGTGGCCTTGTGAGCGAGCATCGGTTCGCCGACCACATCGCCGATGGCATAGATGGTCGGCACCCTGGTCTGCAACTGCTCGTTGACGGTAATAAAGCCGCGGTCGTCGACGGCAACGCCGATCTGTTCCAGACCGAGGTCACGGCTGTTGGGACGACGCCCGACGGCGACCAGTAGCGCGTCGCAGGTTGCGCTCTGCTCCTTGTTGTCCTCGCCGCTGTAGCGTACCATGATCTCATCCTTGGTTGCCTCGATCGCGGTGACGCTCGTCTTGGTGTGGATGCGATAGCGTTTTTTCAGCTTGAGAAAAAGCGGCTGCACCAGGTCTTTGTCGGCCGGTGGAATCAGCTGGTCGAGCATCTCGATAATGGTGATTTCGGCACCCAAGGCATGATAGATCTGCGCCATTTCCAGGCCGATGATGCCGCCGCCGATAATCAGCAGCCGGTCCGGGACCGCGTCCAGGGCCAGGGCCGCGGTCGAGTCCCAGATCCTCGGGTCGTCGGGGGCAAACGGCAGCCGGAACGGGTGGGAGCCGGTGGCGATGATCGCCTGCTTGAAACCGACCGTTGTTGTCTCCTTCCCGGAAACCACCGACAGCGATGAGCTGTCGACAAAACGGCCGCTGCCGGTCAGCCGGGTAATGCCCCGGGCCTTACAGAGACCGTCCAGACCTTTGGTCAGCTGACCGATGACCGCTTCTTTCTTGGTGCGCAGTGCGGCCAGATCGATCTGCGGCTCGGCAAAGGTGATGCCGAACCCCTCGATCTCCCGTGCCTCCTCGATGATCGACGCGGCATGGAGCAGGGTCTTGGATGGGATACAGCCGACATTGAGGCAGACGCCGCCAAGCCGGTCCTGCCGCTCGATCAGACAGACGGACTGACCGAGATCGGCCGCCCGAAACGCCGCGGTATAGCCGCCCGGCCCCGCACCGAGGACCGCTACGTCAACGGATAGAGTGTTTGCCATAATCGCTGCTCCTTGTTGTTTTCTTAAAAAACTATCGGCTAGACACGCCTGCCGACCGTTGCCGTAGATTCCCTGTTTCTTTCCGAACTCCCGATACGCGGGTTAGAGCAAGGCCTGGCGCAAATCCTCGATGATCACGGCCAGGGTGCGGCAGAAACGCGCCGCCGCCGCGCCGTCGATGACCCGGTGGTCATAGGACAGCGAAAACGGCAGGGTCAGCTGCGGCACAAAGCTCTCTCCGTTCCACACCGGTTTCATATAGCTGCGCGACAGGCCGAGAATGGCGACCTGCGGTGAGTTGACGATCGGCGTGAAGCCGGTGCCGCCGATGCCGCCGAGGCTGGAGATGGTAAACGAGGCCCCCTGGATGTCGGGAATGGCCAGTTTACCGTCGCGGGCCTGGGAACTGAGCCGGGCCAGTTCCTGGGCGATATCGCGGATGCCGAGTCGATCGGCATCCTTGACCACCGGTACGACCAGGCCGCCCGGCGTATCCACGGCGATGCCCACGTGGTAATAGTGCTTGACGATCAAGGTATCGCCGTCGGCGCCGAGCGAGGCGTTGCATTGCGGATATTTTTTCAGGGCCGCAACCACCGCCTTGATCACGAAGACGAGCGGGCTGAGCTTCACCGCCCCGGCTTCGGCCCCCTCGTTAAGCTGTTTGCGGAAGGCCTCCAGATCGGTGATGTCCGCTTCATCGAACTGGGTGACGTGAGGAATGGCCTGCCAGCTCTGCTGCAGGTGCGGGCCGGAGATGCGTTGGATGCGACCGAGTTGCTGCTGCTCGATGGCGCCGAACTTGCTGAAGTCTTCCGTCGACGCGGCTTTGTCCGGCCGGCTTGCCGCCGGCTTTTCGCCGCCGGCGGCGACACCGTCGACATCTTCTTTCAGGATGCGGCCTTTCGGGCCGCTGCCGGTGACATCGGCCAGATCGACCCCGACCTCCCGGGCATGGACCCGCACCGACGGAGAGGCATGAGCGGTTCCGGCGGCCGCCGACTCTTCGTCTTTCTTGCCATGATCACCCGGTTGCGCGGCCTGTTTGGTCGCTTCCCCGTCTGTTTTTTCGGAAGAATCACCCGGTTTTGCGGCCTGTTTGGTCGCTTCCCCGTCCGTTTTGTCCGGAGAATCATCGGGTTGTTCACTCGACGTTTTGTCCGGGGCTTCCTGCGCGGCCTGTTCCGAGGTTTCCAGCAGGGCAATCAGGTCGCCGCTGGCCACCGTGTCGCCGGCCTTGATCTTGATTTCGCTGATCACGCCGGCCAGCGGGCTGGGGAGATCCATCACCGCTTTTTCGCTCTCCAGTGCAACCAGCGGGTCTTCCGCGTCGATCCGGTCGCCGGCGGCGACGTAGATTTCCAGGACGGTGATTTCCTGAACATCGCCGAAATCCGGGACGGTGATTTTCTCGATTGCCATGCCTGTCTCTCCTGTTATCGGGTAATGGGATGGTCGCTTTCCGGGTTGATACCGTAACGCTCAATGGCCTGCTGCACCGTCTCTTGTTCCACCTCGCCCTGCCGGGCCAGGGCCGCCAGGGCGGCGATGACGATATGGTGCCGATCGACCCGGAAAAACCGGCGGAGCCGCTCCCGGGTGTCGCTGCGGCCGTAGCCGTCGGTGCCGAGGACGGTCAGCGGCCGGGGGATCAGCCGTCTGACCTGCTCGGCATAGGCGGCAACGTAGTCGGTGGCGATGATGACCGGACCCTGGTGCTTGTCGAGAGTTTCCTCGATATAGCTGCGTTTCGGCGATTGGTCGGGGTGCAGCCGGTTCCAGTGTTCGGCGATCAGGCCGTCACGGTGCAGTTGATTGATGCCGAGCACGCTCCAGACGTTGCTGTCGATGGAAAAATCCTCGTGCAGCAAATCGGCGGCAGCGATGACTTCCCGCAGAATCGAGCCGCTGCCCATCAATTGTACGGCGGCCTTTTCGGATGCGGCTTCTTGCAATAGATAAAGACCGCGCTCGATTCCTTCTTCGACCCCTTCGGGCATCTCGGGATGCGGGTAATTTTCGTTGAGCAGAGTGATGTAGTAGAAGATGTCCTCCCCGTCGCGGTACATGCGTTCGAGCCCTTTTTGCACGAGCACCGCCACTTCGTAGGCGAAGGTGGGATCGTAGGCCCGGCAGGACGGATAGGCAGAGGCAAAGAGCAGGGCATGGCCGTCCTGGTGCTGGAGCCCTTCCCCGTTCAGGGTGGTACGTCCCGACGTGGCGCCGAGCAGAAAGCCGCGGGTTTTCGCATCACCGGCAGCCCACAGCTGATCGCCGACCCGCTGGAAGCCGAAGATCGAATAGAAGATATAGAACGGGATCATCGCCAGGTCGTAATTGATATGGGCGGTGCCGGCCGCGGTCCAGGACGAGATGGCCCCGGCCTCGGTGATTCCCTCTTCGAGGATCCGGCCGGTCGGGTCTTCCCTGTACCAGGCAATGGTCTCCGAGTCCTGCGGTTCGTAGAGCTGGCCGGTCGGAGCATAGATGCCCAATTGGCGGAACAATCCCTCCATGCCGAAGGTCCGGGCCTCGTCGGGGACGATCGGTATGATTCGCTTGCCGATATGCTTGTCCTTGACCAGGGTGCCGAGCATCCGGACAAAGGCCATCGTCGTCGATATTTCCCGCTGTTTCGATGATTCGAGCAGGCCGGCGAAGGTGTCGAGCGATGGGATGGTCAGTTTCTCGAACTCGGTCCGGCGCATCGGCACCGGGCCACCGAGGGCCTCCCGCTGCTTGGCCAGAAAACGGGCTTCGGGGCTCTCCTCGGCCGGCCGGATAAACTCCAGCTGGGTCAGCTGGTCGTCCTCCAGCGGTACATGGAAACGGTCGCGAAACGATTGCAGGGATTGCTGGTCCATCTTTTTTACATTATGGGCGACCATTACCGACTCCCCTGCCTGGCCCATGCCGAATCCCTTGATGGTCTTGACGAGGATCACCGTCGGTTGACCACGGTGGCGGACGGCGGCGGAAAAAGCAGCATAGATCTTGCGAGGGTCATGACCGCCCCGGGTCATCTGCCAGAGTTCATCGTCGCTGATATCTTCTACCAGCTCCTGCAGGTGCGGATCGTCGCCGAACACCTTTTCGCGCAGGTAGGCGGGACCACGGGCGCGGATGGTCTGAAAGTCGCCGTCGACCATTTCGCCGAACTTGGCGAGCAGGCGCCCCTCGCGGTCGCGGGCAAGGATCTTATCCCACTCGCTGCCCCAAATGACCTTGATCACGTTCCAGCCGGTGCCGCGGAAGCGACTTTCAAGTTCCTGGATGATCTTACCGTTGCCGCGGACCGGACCGTCGAGGCGTTGCAGATTGCAATTGACAACGAAGATCAGATTGTCGAGCTGTTCGCGGGCGGCAACGGGCAGGGCGCCGAGGGCCTCGGGCTCGTCGGACTCGCCATCGCCCATGAAAAACCAGACCTTCCGGTCCCCGGACGCCTTAAGTCCGCGTCGGTCCAAGTAACGCATGAAGCGGGCCTGATAGATGGCCAGCATCGGGCCGAGGCCCATGGAAACGGTGGGAAATTCCCAAAAATCGGGCATCAGCCAAGGATGCGGATAGGAAGAGAGGCCGGTGCCGTCCACCTCCCGGCGAAAATGATCGAGCTGCTCCTCGCTGAGGCGTCCCTCGACAAAGGCGCGGGCGTAGATACCGGGCGAACTGTGGCCCTGGAAATAGACCAGGTCGGCGCCGTTGTCCGCCTGCGGGCCGCGGAAAAACCAGTTGAAGCCGACTTCATAGATCGCCGAGACTGAGGAATAGGTGGCGATGTGGCCGCCGAGGCCCTTGCCGTCCTTGTTGGCCCGGGCGACCATGGCCATCGCGTTCCAGCGCACATAGGCGGCGACGTTGCGGGCGATCAGCGAATCGTCGCCGGGTATCGACGCCTCCTGGTCCGGTGTGATGGTGTTGCCGTACGGGGAGACGATGCCCGGTGACGTGTCGACGCCACGGGCCCGGGCCCGGTCGGTCAGTGACCTGAGCAGAAAATCGGTCTTCTCCTTGCCTTCGTGTTCGATAACACCGTCGAGGGAGGCGAGCCAGTCACTGGTTTCCTGGGGGTCGGGATCGTTATAATAAGAACTCATCGGATACCTCGATAAAGAGAGAACCGCTGCCGGTTTGCAGCGGAGGTCATAAATGGAGTCGGGGAGCGCAGTTCTTTGTCCTCTGATTGTAGAGCAGATCGGCGTGTTTGTAAATATGGACGGTTCCGGCGGGAGAGCGGCACCACCTGCAGGCGACGATAGAGTGCCTGCGGGTGGTGCCGGGGAGAAGCGAAATCAGTGCTGCTGCTCGAAGAGCTGGTAGTAGATCTTCTGAAAACTGCCGTCTCTGATGGCGCTCTTGATGTCGACGGTGCTGGAGTTGAGCCAGGTATGCATCGGATCGTCGGTGAGCAGATCATCGATGTAGGTGTTGATTTCCGGGTCGCCGTAGGCGCGTGCCTTGGGCAAAAAGGTGAAATAGAATGAGTGGGCGACCTCGTACATACCGTGCCACCAGGTATAGTCCGGGGCCATCATCGCAGCGCCCATCCGGGCACGGCGGCCTTGGTGGTGCCAGAGTTCGTAGTAGTCCCATTCGATATCGTTGGCAAACGAGGCCGAGTTCTCCAGCAGTTCCTTGGTTTTGATCATGATCATGATCTCGGTGGCCGGCCGGGCGAATTTTTCGTTATAGAGTCTGACGAGCGCGTCGTATTGGTAATAATGGCCGTCGACGAAGGACTGCTGGTGACAGGACAGGCAGACCTGCTGCATCGCAGCTCGCTTTATGGCCGCGTCGTTTTTCGGTTTGGCCATCGGCGGCCGCAGGGTCCAGGAGATACGGTCGCCGACGTCATGACTGACCGCCTGGTCGGTCGTTGCCGACATATGGCAGGTCGTGCAGGTCGGTGCCGCGTAATAATCGCGGCCGACGATCCAGGAATCACTGTCCATATTGAGGCTCTCACGAAAGCCGCGATAGGCGATGCCGTGTTTGGAGGCCTCGTAGATTTCCTTTTGCGGGTGATCCGGGCCGAGGTGGCACTTGCCGCAATTCTCCGGTTGCCTGGCCTGGTACTTGGCAAAAGAGTGACGGGAATGACAGGCATTACAGGCACCTTTCGAACCGTCAGGGTTGATCCGGCCGATACCGCTGTTCGGCCAGGTTTGGGAAGAGAGCTTGTTGGCGGCCTGGGGATCGATTTTTATCCGGGCGCCGTGGCAGGCCTCACAGCCGACGATCAAAGCCGGGTAGCCGGCAGCGGCGTGAGCGAGGTAGGCATCACCCGAATCGAGGATTTCACCGGCGTGGGCATGGTAGGAGTCCATCGTTTCCTGGGCCTCTTTTTCATGGCAGGCGGCGCAATCGTTCGGGGTAACCAGGGTGGCGACGAAGGCGCCGTGGTGCTCGAAGGCGTCGGGATCTTCGGCCGCGGCGCCGTGACAATCGAGGCACCCGACATCGCTCGCGCCGTGGGCGGATTGTTGCCATTGCAGATAGAGCCCCCGGTTTTGTTCACGATGGCAGGAAAGACAGTCGGTCTCCTCCGCCTGAACGCTTGCCGTTGCCAGCGACAGTCCGATAATTACCGCAATGATGCCATATCCGTACCCCATGGTTCCTCCTGAAACGATGCTGTTGCTGGCCCGCTGCTTCCCGCGTCCGTCGACCGGAACGATGGTGAGTCGAGTAGTGAGTGAGTCATGGCGAGTTTAGCGGCTTGCCGGTAAAAAAGCAAGTCCGCCGTCAGAACTGCACGACCGGGTCGCTCTTTCCGGGCGAGGCCATTTTACTGCCGGTATCGGCAGAAAAGCTGATGCCGCCGGTCTCCATCGGTGGGTAATGGTGAGGTGTGCGAAACGATTGTGGCGTCGAGCCGATTGCGCTATGCTTGCGTATCGGGTCTCTTTCTGTTATTGAAGCGTGGTTCTGTTCATGCCGCCCCGGCTTGGCGGGGCGGGCCAGGAGTCGGCGTCAACCGGTGCCGTCGCAACATGTGTCTGGTGATAGAGCAACGTCGTGGCGGCGGAAGATGCCGCAATCATGCCGCTGTCGGCAACGAACCTCCCTGCGGCCGGTGCACGACAGGGTTCGGACGCTGGCACGTGGCGCACGTGAGATAAACAATGGTCGGAATCTCCATCATCATTCCCACCAGGAATGAAGCAGACAATATCGATCCGCTGATGCAGCGGCTGCTCAGGGTGGCGCTGCCGCCTGATATCGAGCGGGAAATCATCTTTGTCGATGACAGTTCGATCGATGCGACCAGAGAGAAGATCCGCGCCTGGAGCGATAGGGCGGCGGTCCGGCTGATCTGTCGTGACGAAGACGGCTGTCTTGCCGGCGCCGTGGTCGCCGGTGCCCGTGCGGCCGACTATGAGTTGGTCCTGGTCATGGACGCCGATCTGAGCCATCCCCCCGAAAGCATCCCCGACCTGCTGCAGCCGCTGCTGGACACAACCCATGACATGGTGCTCGGCAGCCGCTATGTCGAGGGCGGCAGTATCCCGCAGTGGCCTCTGGCGCGAAAGATCGCCTCGCGCCTGGCCGGCCTGCCGGCCCGGCTGTTTACCGCGGTCAACGACCCGATGGCCGGTTTCTTCGCCGTCTCTCGTCGGCGCCTGGCTAAGACGCGACCCGATGTGCCGGGATTCAAGATCGGTTTCGAGTTGCTGGCGACCGCTGAAGACGACTTTCGGGTCTGTGAGGTACCGATCGTTTTTCGTGATCGTTTCGAGGGATTTTCCAAGATGAATAAACAGATCATCTTCGATTATCTCAAACAATTGGTGCAGCTGGCCGGAGCCGGCAGCCCGCGCTCCATGGCCTGGCAATTCGGTCTGACGGCCGGTTGCGGCGCCGTCCTCAACTGGCTGATGTTTGCGGTGCTGCTGCACCTCGGGCTGATACCGGAAACGGCGCACCTGGCGGCGTTGGTCGGAGCCTCCGTGGCGATCATGACCGGGCTGGCCCTGGCTCACGCTGCCGGCGGTCGTGCTGCGGTGCCGGCGGGGCGGTGGCTGGTCGCCGCGCCGGTGTTTTTGATCTGGGCCATCGGCATGCAGGGGGCGGTGCTCGAGTTGGCCGCGCTTGGTACTCCGGCCGACCCGCTCGGCGCCTTTCTGCCGGCTGCGGCAGTCGGCAGCAGCTGTTTTGTGCTGCCGCTGCTGATCGTTTGCTCAGCCGGCTTCGGCCGCCTGCCGCAGCGGGTGCGCCTGCGATTTAGCATTATCGGCATACTCTCGGCGGTGCTGCTGCTCCGGCTCGTGTATCTGGGGCTGCCGGAATTGATGGAGCAGGAGGCCTATTACTGGGTCTATGCGCAGCATCCGTCCCTGAGCTATCTTGATCATCCGCCGCTGGCCGCGCTGCTGGTCTGGCTGGGTACCGTGCTGCTTGGCACCACCGAGTTCGGGGTACGGATCGGTGCTTTTGTCTGCTGGTTCATCACCGCCTTCTTCGTTCACCGACTGACGGTGCGCGTCTGTGGCAGGAGCGCTGCCCTCGGTGGTCTGCTGCTTGTCGGCGTCCTGCCCTTTTATTTCGGCATCGGCCTGATGATGACGCCCGATGCGCCGTTGCATGCGGCCTGGGCGGCATTGCTCTATTTCCTCTACCGGGCTCTTGTCGAAAACCGCTCCGATGCATGGTTGGGGGTGGGGTTCAGTCTCGGGCTCGGACTGCTGGCGAAATACACCATCGTGCTGCTCGGGCCGGCGACCTGCTGTTTCATGCTGATCGATCGACGTGCCCGGCGCTGGTTCGTCCGTGGTGAACCGTTGGGCGCCTTGTTGCTCGCCCTCGTTCTCTTCCTGCCGGTTTTGCTCTGGAACTACCAGCACGACTGGGCCTCTTTTTTGTTCCAGAGTCAGCAGCGGCTGGCCGATAAGCACTTTTTCTCCACCGATCGACTGCTCGGTTATGTCGCGGTCAATCTGACACCGGCCGGGCTGGTCGGGCTCTTCTTGTTCTGGATCAGAGGCGGTCGCCTGCTGGCCGCGGTCGATGAACCGGAAACAGCGCGCCCGGACGGGCAGGAAACGGTGCGCAGCCGCTACCTGTTCCTCTGGCTCATGGTAACCCTGCCGATAGCGGTTTTTCTTTTCTTCAGCTTGACCCGGGAGGTCAAGTTGAACTGGACCTCCCCATTATGGCTGGCGTTGCTGCCGCTGCTCGGGGCTACCGTCGTCGGCCCGGCAGGCGATTGCTGTCGTCGCCTGGTGTCCGCTCTGCAGCGAACCTGGCGTTACACAACACTCGTTCTGGTCGTTGTGTACGCGATCGTTTTGCACTACGCCGTTCTCGGGCTGCCGTTGCTGCCGCACCCGTCGCGGCCGTTTCTCAGCGGCTGGCAGGAATTTGCCCGGCAGATCGAAGAAATCGTCGAAACGGTCGAAGCGGAAACCGGCAGAAGGCCGCTGGTGGTCGGTATGGATCCCTACCAGATCAGCAGCGGCCTGGCCTTCTATCGCAGTAAAAACGCGGCCGGGATGCCGGGTATCAGCCGGAGCCGGGGCGTCGAGGAGACGGTCGGCTGGCATCTGTTTACCTGGGACGGGTTGATGTACGAATACTGGACCGATCCGCAGGAGGCGGTCGGCCGGGATATCCTGGTGGTGGCCTCGAGCCGGATCAGGGTCGAATTTCCCTACTTCCGCAATCGCATGGCCGGCATGGGAGCCATCCACGAACTGCCGGTGACCAAGGACGGGCAGGTCCTGCGCACCATGTACTACCGATTGCTCCACGGCTACCGACTGGAGCAGTGAGAACGGTGGTGCGTCTTTGTTTTCCGGCCGATGCGCCGCGCCCGTGCCGCCGGGTCAGGCGGTAAATCGCTCGATCATCCGGGTCAGCCGCGCCAACGGCAGGTTGCCTTGATCGGCGCTTGTTTTTGTTTCAACGACTTCGCAGTGGCTTGATAGCAACGAAGCCTCTTCGGCATCATCGGGCAGCCGAAGCGCCTCATCCGCCGGTGGACTCCGGGTCATGGCCGGCCGGCGGGGTGCCGCCGTCGGCGAGCAGGACCGGATCGAGCAGGCGCTCGAGCAGGTCCGGTGCCAGGTCGGCCATTTCCCGGGCGACCTCAAGGATGGTGCGGCGCTGCAGCCGGGCTGTTTTGGCGATGGCAGCCGCTTGCAGATAGCCGATATACGGGGCCAGCGCAGTGACCAGGATCGGGTTTCTGGCCAGCGGCTCGCGCAACCGCTCCTCGTGCAAGGTCAAGCCGGCAATGGCCTTGTTGCCGAGATCACGGGCGGCGCCGCCGATCAGGGCGATGCTCGCGAGCAGGTCGGCGGCGGCCAGCGGCAGCATCGTGTTGAGCTGAAAGCTGCCGGATTGGGCAGCGATGGTGATCGAGGTGTCGTTACCGATAACCCGGGCGGCGGCCATGCAGACCGCTTCGGGAATGACCGGGTTGACTTTGTCCGGCATGATCGATGAGCCGGGTTGCAGGGCCGGCAGGGAGATCTCGCCGAGGCCGCTGCCGGGACCGGAGTTCATCCAGCGCAGGTCGTTGGCGATTTTCATCAGCGTTGCCGCGCAGGTCTTCAGCTGGCCCGAGGTCTCCAGAGCCGTATCGAGACAGCTCAGACCGAGATAGTTCGACGGCATCGCCTGTAATGCGAGACCGGTCAGTTGAGTGAGGTGGAAACGGGCCCGCTCGGCGAAGCGGGGATGGCAATTGACGCCGCTGCCGACGGCCGTTCCGCCGAGGGGCAACCGCAGCAGACGCTGCCGGCAGTCTTGCAGGCGGGCAACATTGTCGTCGAGTTGCGCGGCCCACCCTCCGAGTTCCTGCTCGAACCTGATCGGCAAGGCATCCATCAGGTGGGTCCGGCCGGTCTTGACGATATGCCTGTACTCCCGGGCCTTGGACCGGATGATAGCGGCCAGCCCGACCAAGGATTCCAGGGCTTGGTCGGTGATACCCCGGGCGGCGGCGATGTGCAGCGCTGACGGGATCACGTCGTTGGAGCTCTGACTCATGTTGACCTGATCGTTTGCCGAGCAGTCCCTGCCGCTGCGGCGGACCATGGTGGCAATCACTTCGTTGGCGTTCATGTTGGAGCTGGTGCCCGATCCGGTCTGCAGGATCGGCACCGGGAAGTGGGGTGTCAGGTCGCCGGCAAGCAGCGTTTCGACAGCATCGACGATGGCGTCCGCGGTCTCCGCATCAAGCAGGCCCAGGTCGCGGTTGGCTGCCGCCGCCGCCCGCTTGATCAGGAGCAGGGCCTGGAGAAAACGGGCCGGCAGCGGTTGGCTGGAAATGGTGAAATTGTTCAATGCCCGTTGGGTCTGAGCACCATACAAGGCGTCGACCGGCAGCTCGACCGGTCCCATCGAATCGGTTTCCGTTCTGGTTTCCATGGCTCTCATTCCTAGAGTTATAGAGACAGTTAACTATTAGGGCGTCTATGTCGGCAGCAATGCAAGAGATGAACGAAACCGGATCCCCGCGGTGTTTTCCGCCGGTTGCCACGGAGCGTTCCCGGGTTTTGATCCTCGGTTCGTTTCCCGGGGTGCTCTCCCTTGCCAGGGATGAGTATTACGCTCACCCGAGAAACGATTTCTGGCCGATCATGGGCGAGTTGCTCGGTTTCGACCCGCGCGCCCCCTACGCGGAGCGGCTGCAGGCTTTGCTCGATCGGGGAGTGGCGCTCTGGGACGTGCTGCAGTGTTGCGAGCGGGCCGGCAGTCTCGACACGGCGATCGATTCGGCCTCGGTCCGGGTCAATGACTTCGCCGCCTTTTTCGCCGCCCACCGTATGCTGCAGGCCATTTTTTTCAACGGCAGACGAGCAGAGCAGGAATTTGTTAAAGCGGTCGGCCCAATACGCTCGGCGGTGCCGTCAGCTCCTGATCTGGTGCGGCTGCCGTCGACCAGTCCGGCCATGGCGTCGCTGCGATTTGCCGGCAAATGTGCCGCCTGGCGGGTGATCCGCGATTATCTCTGACTCGGGAAATGGGGGATGCGTGGCAGACTCCACCAGACGGGCGTAGCGCTCGCCTGGTGGGGTGGTGTCTGCTGTCGATCAGCTCTTCCAGAGACCGTGCAGGTTACAGTACTCGCGTACCGTGACCGTGTCGGCCTCGACCGGAAAAAAGGCCTTCGGTTCCTGGCCGGGCTTGAGAAAGACTTTGTAACTGGTGCCGTTGGTATTGAGTTCGATCCACTCGATATAGTGCTTTTCTTCCATCGGGTGCGGTACCGAACCGACGACGACTTCCCAGCCGCCCGATACCTTGGTGGCGACCGGTACATGTTTTTCCTGGGCGGCATCGACGGTGTTCTCGCTCATCAGCACCATATCCTGACCGCAGCAGACCAGTACTCCGTCTCCGCCGGTCATAACCTCGACGATATTGCCACAGACCTTACATTTATAAACTTCGAGTCGTTTTGCCATGATGATTCCTCCTGTATTGTTTGCGATAATGAGTCACCCAACGGATCTCAACGGCGGAGCACATATTGTGGCCGTCGGTGGGGGTGACTCACTGGAAATGGAACGGGTTGCCTTGCCCCTAAAGCGAATGGTTATTATTACTCTTTGAATCTTAGCAAACTGAATTTTTTTGTCAACAAGTTATTGAACTGATTGTGAAACAATGGTTAGTTGGAAAGACTGTCCGGGCTCAAAAGTCCAGGTAGAGCGTTGATTTTCGACGGGTTCTTCAGCAGCTCGGCATTGACTTTGGCATGGTCGTGTCTGATAGATTAGCATAGTGGGAATTGTATTGCAGACATCCGCGGTTTTATGGTTACCGTGGAAAAATACAAATTTTCGGCCGATTTCCGGACGGTTGCGGCTAAAGTTGGGCAGGTATATAAGATAACACGATATCCCTGGGTTGATTGTCCTTGTCCAAGCGCAGAGGCATCGGCGGACCTGGTCTGTTTCGAGACGGCCCGCTTTGAGGCCGTAGGTAAATCATAACTGTTACAGGAGGAATGAATATGTTGAACAAAAAACTGATGACGGTGATGCTGGCTGGTTTCGTTCTCGTCGCCGCACCACTCTACGCCGACGCATATGACCATGAAGTAACCGCCCGGGGCATGAGCTTTTCCTGGACGATCGACGGTGATACGCTCAAGGGCAAGATGTCTGCCAAAACAGAAGGCTGGGTCGCGGTGGGGTTCAACCCGAGCAATAAAATGAAAGATGCCAATATCGTCATCGGTTACGTCAAGGACGGCACCGGTACTCTTGCCGATCATTTCGGCGACAAGGCCACCGGACACTCGGAGGATACCGAGCTGGGCGGAACGGAGGATGTTACACTGGTCGGTGCCAGTGAGGAAAACGGCATGACGACCATCGAGTTCACGTTGCCGATGGCGTCAGGCGATGCCTATGACAGCGTCTTGAACGCCGACACCGATACCGTGCTGCTGCTGTCCTACGGTCCGGATCGTGACAGTTTCAGGCCGCGGCACACCTATCGCGGGACGAAAACGGTCAACCTTGCTACCGGTGCCGAAAAATAGGACGGAGTGGGTGATGATACCGGCGATCCGGGCGGGATATCTGGTGCCGGTCCTGCTGTTGGCCCTGTTTCCGGCAGCAGTGTCGTTTGCCGACCAACCAGCCGACCCGGCTGCGCCGCGAACCGTCAGTGTCGACGAACAAACCGGCACGGTGCTGCCGCTGGAGAGCCGTTTTCTCGATGAAGACGGTGATCTGGTGGCTCTGGACGGCCTCATCGACAAGCCGACCATCCTGCTGCCCATCTATTTCACCTGTCCGAACAGCTGCAGCACCAATCTGGCCAACCTGGCGATTGCCATGGACCGGATGAAGCTGCAGGCCGGCCGTGACTACCGCGCCATTGCCCTGAGTTTCGACGACGAGGAGACACCGGAAACCGCCCGCAGCGCCAAAGCAAATTATCTGAATCTGCTCGGCGATGATTTTCCGGAGGATCAATGGAGCTTTCTCACCGGCAACCGAGCGGCTATCGATGCGGTGCTCGAGGCCGCCGGCTTTTCCTACAAAAAACTGGCCGACGGCACGTTCATCCACCCGTCGACCCTGGTCGTTCTCGCCGAGAACGGCATGATCATCAAATATGTCTACGGGACCTTTATCCCCGGCGACATCGAGATCGCGCTGGCTGAAGCGCAGCAGGGCCGGCCGGCTACTTCGATCAAACGATTCCTCGATTATTGTTTCAATTATGACCCGACTGCCACCAACGCGGTATTCGAGACGGTCAAACTACTGATCCTCGGCGCATTCGGTCTTGGTCTGGCATTCTTCTTCATTCGTTTTCTGAGAAAAAAGGGGGCAGGTGAGCACCGTGACTGACCATCGTGATTATCGACACTCTGTGGCTGAACAGGCGTCGTTTTTTGATACACCGTCTCCGCCCGGACGAAAAGGCATCTGGTCCTGGCTGTTGACCCATGACCATAAACGGCTGGCCCTGATGTATTTGTGGGCCGTGTTTTTCTGGTTGACGCTTGCCCTGCTGCTCGGTCTGGCGCTGCGGATGGAATTGATGGCCATCGGCGAGACGATCATGCCGGCCGATATCTACAACGCGGTCTTTACACTGCATGGCGTGATCATGATTTTTCTCTTTGTGATCCCGGCAATTCCGGCGATTTTCGGCAATTTCCTGCTGCCGATCCAGATCGGCGCCGACGATGTGTTCTTTCCGCGGCTGAACCTGCTGTCCTGGTACCTGTATATGATCGGCGGGGCGGTGGCCATCGTCTCGCTGTTTACCGGCGACGGTTTCGCCGACACCGGCTGGACCTTTTACGTGCCGTTCAGTGTCACCACCGAGACCAATGTCTCCTTGACCGTGACCGCCGCCTTCATTCTCGGCATGTCGTCACTGCTGACCGGACTCAATTTTGTGACCACGGTGCATCGCATGCGGGTCAAGGGCATGGGCTGGCTGCAGATCCCGTTGTTCACCTGGGCGAGCTACGCCACCGCCTGGGTGCAGATCCTGGCCACGCCGGTGGTGTCGATCACGCTGGTGCTCGTGGTGCTGGAGCGCTTTCTCAATATCGGCCTGTTCGACCCGGACCGGGGCGGCGACCCGCTTCTCTACCAGCATTTGTTCTGGATGTATTCGCACCCGGCGGTCTACATCATGATCCTGCCCGGCATGGGGGTCATCTCGGAAATCATCCCGGTCTTTTCCCGCAAGGCGATTTTCGGTTACAAGGGCCTCGTTGCTTCCTCGTTGGCCATCGCCATCGCCGGATCACTGGTCTGGGCCCATCACATGTACACAAGCGGCATGAGTGATGTGTCGGTCTTTGTCTTTTCGCTGCTCACGTTTTTGGTCGCCATCCCGAGCGCGATCAAGGTGTTTTCCTGGGTGTCGACCATGTACAAGGGCTCCATCCTGATGACGCCGCCATTGCTGCTCGCCCTGGTCTTTATCTATCTCTTCACGGTGGGTGGTCTGACCGGTCTGGTGCTCGGTGCGGCCGGCACCGATATCCACGTGCATGACACCCATTTTGTTGTCGCCCACTTCCATTTCACGATGTTCGGCGGAACCGGTTTTGCCTTCTTTGCCGCCCTGCATTTCTGGTGGCCGAAGATGTTCGGTATCATGTACGACTTCAAGCGAGCCTATATCGGTACTGTTCTGGCGACGGTCGGCTTTCTCTTTCATTACATGCCGATGTTCATTCTCGGCATGCAGGGCATGCCCCGCCGCTATTTCGATTACCTGCCGCAGTTCGAGACCGGCAACTTCCTGGCCGGGTTCGGTGGTATTCTTATGGTCGCCGGCATTTTGCTGATGTTTGTCAACCTGTGGCTCAGTTTTGTCAGCCGGCAGCGGGCCGGGGACGATCCCTGGGGAGGAACGACGCTGGAGTGGACGGTACCGTCACCGCCGCCGGTGCATAACTTCATCGAGCAACCGCGGGTCCTCGATTTCCCTTACGATTTTTCCGACGTACTGAAACGTGCCGCCGAACGGGAGAAAGGGAACTGAACCATGGAAAAGGCGATCGATACAACCGGCGTGCGCATCGGCATGTGGATCTTTCTCTACTCGGAGATCATCCTTTTCGGCGGGCTTTTCGTGCTCTATGCCGTGTATTTTCATAATTACCCGGTCGATTTTGCCGCCGCCGGCCTGGAACTTAACCGGATCATCGGCACGATCAATACCCTGGTCTTGCTGATCAGCAGTTTTACCGTGGCCGCGTCCATTACCGCCGTTCAGCGCCGTAAAACCGGCCAGGCCATCGGTTTGCTGCTGTTTTCCATCGGCTGCGGATTGATCTTTCTGATCAATAAGTACTTTGAATGGGGCGCGAAATTCGAGCATGGCCTGTACCCCAACTCCGACCGGCTGTTTTCCGAGAATCCCGGTTTCAACATTTTTTTCGGCCTCTATTACACGATTACCGGCCTGCACGGGCTGCACGTGGTGATCGGTATGATCCTGCTGTCGATCTCGCTGGTCCTGGTGATCAAGGGGCGGGTCAACGACCGGCGCTATGCACTGCTGGAAAACAGCGGGCTCTACTGGCACCTGGTCGATTTGATCTGGATTTATGTCTTCCCCTTGTTTTATCTGGTGCTGTGATGGCAACAAAGGAGCAGATCATGACAGAGGAGCACGAACACCAACTCAGCTACCGATTCCTCGGCCTGATTCTCGGCGGCCTGGTCGTTCTGACGGCGGTCACCGTCGGCGTATCCTATGTCGACTGGGGATTTCTCAATGTGCCGATCAGCCTGTTCGTCGCCTCCTGCAAGGCAACGCTGGTGCTGCTTTTTTTCATGCACATCAAGTATGAAGGAATGGTGATCAAAGTTTCCTTCATCAGTACCGTGATCTTTCTGGCGATCATGATCAGCTTCACCTTCTGGGACGTGGCGTTTCGGTAACTTTCTCGGGGAGAGCGGAGGAGTATGGATCCTGTAAGAGGCGTTGACCTGGCATTCTGGTATATTCTCGGCATTTCGATCGTGCTGCTGATCGGCATCACCGTGGTGATGATCGTCTTTGTCATCAAATATCGGCGCAGCAAGCACCCGGTGCCGGCCGATATCCGGGACAACCTGAACCTGGAGGTGGTCTGGACGGTGTTGCCGACGTTGATCGCCCTGACCATGTTCTGGGTCGGCTGGCAGTCCTATCTCGGGTTGCGTCAGGTCCCGGACGATGCGCTGGAAATCGACGTGGCCGGTCAGATGTTTTCCTGGATTTTTCTCTATCCCAACGACAAGGAGACGGAGAACCTGCTCGTTGTTCCGCATGGCCGTGCGGTCAAGCTCAATATCTCTTCCTGGGATGTGCTGCACAGTTTCTATATCCCGTCGTATCGCATCAAGGTCGACGCGGTCCGCGGCATGGACACCTATGCCTGGTTCCGGGCCGATAAACTGGGCGAGTTTGACATCCTCTGTACCGAGTTCTGCGGCATCGGCCATGCCGAAATGCTTGCCAAGCTGCGGATCGTGCCGGAGGCCGAATACCAGACCTGGCTCGAGGAAGACTGATGAATCGTTACCCCGCGGCGCCGACCGGTACCGTGCTGCGTTCTGCCACCACCCTGCCGATCCGGCTGGTCCGGGTGGCTAAGGCACCGCTCTGCGGCGCCGTGGCCGCCTCGGCGCTCTTCGGGTTGCTGCTGAGCCGGCCGTGGTTGGACGGTGCCGCGGTGACGCTGTTTATCTCGGTCTTTTTGCTGGCCTGCGGCGCCGCATCACTTAACAGCTATCAGGATCATCGCTGGGACCGACTGCTGCGGCGTACGCGCGACCGGCCGCTGGCCAGCGGGGAACTGCCGGGGCGGGCGGCGCTTTGGCAGGCCGCGGTGCTTCTTGGAGCCGGGGCGCTGCTGTTGCTGCTTCTGCCTGCGCCTCGACCATCGTTGCTGGTGGCGCTGACCGTCGTCGTTCTCTACAACGGGATCTACACGCCGCTCAAGTACCGAACCACCTGGGCCGTGCTGCCCGGCGCGGTCTGCGGTGCGCTGCCGCCCTATCTTGGCTGGCTCGCCGGCGGCGGGCCGGCGGTGGCCACGGAAATTTTCATTGGTATGACCATGCTGGCCCTGTGGCAGGTACCCCATTTCTGGCTGGTTACCCTTCAGTATCGCGAAGATTATCGGGCGCTGCCGGTGCCGGCCCTGGTCAGGATCATGCCGGAAGAAAAGCTCTGCCTGATCGTCTTGATCTGGGTATTGGCCCTGGTGTCGACCGTGCATTCCCTGTTGCTGGTCCTGCCGTTGTCGCCGCCCTGGCTGCTGGTCCCGATTTCCGCTGCGTCGCTGGCGCTGGCGGCGGTCTTTGGCTCTGCACTGTTCGGGTCTCGATCATCGAGTTACCGGGTGCTCTTTACGCTGATGAATGTTTTTCTCCTGCTGGCAATGGCGCTGTTTTCCCTCGGCAGCCTTGGCCGGTGACATGATTATCAAGAGGTACCCGCATGGGTGATGGTAAAAAAAAGTGCTGCGGCAAATATGAGAAGAAGGGCAAGCACTGCGGCGGCTGCCCGTTATTAGGGGAGGCGAAAAAATGCAAACCGGACCAGGACTATTGCAAGGGCTGCAAAACGGGCGATAAGAAAAAAAAGAAGGGTAAAAAGAAAAAGAAGTGACCGCTCAGCGGCCGCTATCGCCTTGCCTGCCGTGGTCGGCTGACATGGGTTTCCGCAGGCGTTGCCCGAGGGCTCTGCCGTGGGCCCGGGCCGACAGCAGTTGTTGCCGGGTATGGCCGAAACGAAGGTAACGGCCGGCCAGCAGGGAGATCTTCTCGGGCCGGAAACCGGCCGATTTCAGAAAGACACCAATGGTGCTCCACGGTTCGCGGACCGGATGATGGAAGACCAGCGTGTTTTCGATGCGGTCGGTGTAACGCTTCAGCAGGCGCTGCAGGATCCACTGATGGTAGCGGTAATAGCCGCGGCAGGAGATCAGCGCCATTACCCGCTGTCCGGCAAGGATACGGCGGCCATAGTTATCGAGCAGGCTGAGGATCGGGCCGCTCGGGTTGTATGACCAGGTCGGGCCGGCCAGGACCACCAGATCATAGGATTGAAAGCAGGCCGGCGAAAGAGGTTGAATCGGGGTCCGCCGCCGCAAAAAGGTGACCAGCATCACCCACAATGTGCGATGGATGGTGCCAAACGGCCAGCCGATCCGCTTTCGGGGCTGGAGCTGTTCGATAACGACGGCGACGTTCTGGTTGCGCAGCCCGGCGGCAAAGAGGTTGATCAAACCGCGACTCTGGCCGCTGAGGCTGAAATAGATGATCAGGACGCGGGGCGGGTCGACGGGATGATGCACGATTTGATAATACCGGCAGTTTCGTTATAAAACGGTGTTGTCCGGAAAATCACGGATGGTTTCGCCCACGATCAGGATCACGGGGCCGTGTAACAGCTACTGGTACCACGTTCCCGTGCCCGGAACAACAATTGTTGCACGGCAGATAAAAAACAGCGGCGAAGATCGGGTATGCCGAGTGCCGGAGGGGAGGGCGCTGCCTGCCCGGAAGAGAAGGGAGCCCGCCGCTCCCTGAATACGGGAACGGCGGGGTGATAGTGACGGGATCAGCCGTCGTATTTCCAGAATGCGTCCTTTTCGGCGCCGCAGACCGGGCAGACCCAATCATCGGGCAGTTGTTCCCAAGGGGTATCCGGATCGACACCGTTGGCGACATCCCCTTCGGCCGGATCGTAAATATAACCGCACGGACATTCCCATTTCTGCATAAAAGCCTCCATTGTTGAATTGGTCGGGGTTTGTATGTGAGAACAATTCTCTGTTGGGAATCAGTATAGCTTATTGACGCGCACTGTCAATACCAACTCGTGCTCACCGGGCACCTTTTATCACCTCCACTGTGAATGACAGCTCCACTGAACAAGAAAACCGGGCCAAAACCTGCCTCGCTGTTGCCAGCCGGCCAAGGGAGGTCAGGTGAGGGTGCGACGGATGATTTCCTTGGCCGGGATGAGTGCCGTCGCGGTGGCCGACACGATATTGCCGGCGACGCCCGGGCCGTCGCCGGCCATGAAGAGGCCGCTGATGGCCGTCTCCAGATGGTTGTCCGTTTCGACCTGGGTGGCGAAAAATTTGATCTCCGGAGCATAGAGCATGGTCTCGTCGTTGGCTACACCGGGCACCACCTGGTTGAGTTGTTCCAGGCCGTCGATGATATTTGACAGGATCCGCTCCGGCAGGGCCATCGCGATATCGCCGCAGGTCACGTTCTTCAAGGTCGGATCGATATAGCTGTTGCGGATCCGGTTCCAGGTCGAGCGTCGGCCCCGTTTAAGATCACCGTAGCGCTGCAGGATCGGTTTGCCGCCGCCGATCAGGGAGGCCAGCTTGCCGATCGACTCGCCGTAGGCCTGGTTGTCTTCCACCGGGTCGGTCAGCACGACTTTTGACAGAAAAGCGAAATTGCTGTTGTCGCTTTTCCGGTCGGTATAGGCGTGGCCGTTGACGCAAACGAAATGCTGGTAGTTTTCCAGCGCGACAAAGCCGCCGAAGTTGGTGCAGAAGGTCCGGGTCTGGTCGTCGTAGCGGCTGGTTCTGATGAAAAACGTCGGGTCGTAGATGATCGAGCAGAGATCCTGCATGATCTCGTTATGCACCTCGACCCGGACGCCGACCTCGATGCCCCGCTGGGAAACATTGAGCCCGTTTTTCCTGGCCAGCATGCCGATCCATTCGGCGCCGACCCGGCCCGGTGCCATGATGATGTGCGGGGCCTGGTAGGTGGCCTGGTTGGTAACCAGTCCGGTGACCCGGCCGTTGTCGACGATGATATCGCAGGCCTCTTCCAGATGGTGGAAGACCACCCCGCGAGACTCGATATAGTCGGCCATCGAGGCGATATGGGCCGGGAGGTTGTTGCTGCCCAGGTGTTTTTGCTTGATGATCAGCAGGTCGATGCCCCGTTTCCGTGCCTCCAGCCTGATCCGGTGGGCCTTTTCCAGGTTGGTGGGGTAGACCGGCCCGTCCATGCCGAAGCGGTTGAAGATCTGCTCCGTCTCGTCGATCAGTGCACAAGCGGCCGATTCGGGCAGAAATTGGGTCAGGTCGGTCTTGCCGAGTTTGTGGATGAAGTTGAGCTTGCCGTCGGAGAACAGGCCGGCGCCGCCGATGCCGCAGAGGATATTGCAGGGCTGGCAATGGCTGCAGCCCTTGTCCTTGATCGGGCAGGTGCGGTTGAGCGGCGCCCTCCCCTTGTCGATCACCAGCACCCGGAGCTGCGAGTGCTCCGCCAGATAGTAGGCGCCGAAAAGACCGGCCGGGCCGCCGCCGACGATAATGACGTCGAAGGAGCGTTTGTCCATAGATCGTTTCATGCTATCTCCAACGGCAGAACAAATCTCGACCAACGGCAGAACAAATCTCGACCAACGGCGGGACAAGTCTCGACCAACGGCGGGACAAGTCTCGACCAACGGCGGGACAAGTCTCGACCAAC
>CAYSSK010000017.1:0-230 GCA_964433645.1 uncultured Desulfofustis sp. | reverse complement strand
GGCGGGACAGGTTTCAACCTGTCCTCCGCTAACTAATGGCTTACACGGCCCACCGCAAGCCACCTAATACCCATCGCAAGCCACCTAATACCCATCGCAAGCCACCTAATACCCACCGCAAGCCAACTACCCCCCATGACTGGAAGTCACAACGAACGATGAAAATCGTCATCGCGTCGGAAGGGCTGGCCGGTCCTGCCTCCGGCTGCTGCGCTGCGGCCTGATCGGCT
>CAYSSK010000016.1:0-46520 GCA_964433645.1 uncultured Desulfofustis sp. | reverse complement strand
TGGTTTTTATATGAAAATCACTTCCCCGGGCTGGGCGGTTCTGCCGGAGGCTGCCGATCAGGCCGTAGCGCAGCAGCCGGAGGGAGGGCCAACCAGCCCATCCGACGCGATGACGATTTTCATGCTTCGTTGTGACTTCCAGTCATGGGGGGTTGATAGAGTGCTTCATCGATGATTGCCGAGAGTTCCGTCAATTGATACGGTTTGCCGGCGATGGCGCAAAACCCGTACTCCTCGTAATGCTCGAGAACGTTGTCAGTTGAATATCCGCTGGAAACAATGATTCTGGCCGTCTCGTCCAATGCCAGGATACCGGCGGCCGCCTTCTCGCCGCCGAGGCCACCGGGCACCGTCAGGTCCATCAGTACCACATCCGGCACTCGGTCCTCGGCCAGGCACCGCCGATACATATCGATCGCCTGGGCGCCGTCAACGGCCAGTATCACCTCAAAACCAAGATGTTCGAGCATCGACCGCGCCACATCCCGAACCATTTCCTCGTCATCCATGACGAGCACCAACCCGGATCGATTGCCTCCATCCCGCGATGGTGTCGACGGTACCGCCAGGACAGGCTCCGCCGCTGCTTCGAGAGTAACACGAGGCCGGGCCGGGATATGAAGCGTAAAGATCGTTCCGGCACCGGGGGCTGATTCGACATTGATGCCTCCGCCGTGCTTGCGAATGATCGAATGGACGATGGCCAGTCCGAGTCCGCTGCCCTTGGTGCTGTCCATCTCCCGGGTGGTAAAGTACGGGTCGAAGATCCGCTTCAGATGTTCCCTGGCAATACCATGTCCCTGGTCGGAGATATCGATTCTGATGTAATCACCGGCCAGCAGGGTTCCCATGTCCTCTCTGCCAATCCGCTCGTTGCGGCAGCAAATTTTGATCACGCCGCCATCCGGCATGGCCTGGTCGGCGTTCACCACGAGATTCTGGAACACCTGACCGATCTGCCCGCTATCAACATCCGCCGCCCATAAAGATTCGGCAATATCGAAGTGACAGCGGACATTGCTGCCGTGCAGGACGAATTCAACGACCTCAGTCAGAATGGTCCGCAAATCGGTGGCGCTGCGTACCGGCTCGCCCCCCTTGGCAAAGGTCAACAGCCGTTTGGTCAGCTCCCGGGCCCGGTTGGCGGCATTTTCCGAGAAGCGCAGATAATGCTGTACTCCGTGATCGGCAGGGAGTTCCCGGCGGGCAAGAGCGGTATTGCCCATCACGACCGTCAACAGGTTGTTGAAATCGTGCGCGATACCGCCGGCCAACACACCGATCGATTCCAGTTTTCTGACTTTCAGCAGTTCTTCTTCGATCTGCTGCCGTTCGGTGATATCGAGCAGTGTCCCGTGCAGGTTGCCGGTAATCCGGCTGCCGACCTTCGCGTATTTCCAGCGCGTTGTAACGGCACAGCGTGACTCGTCTTTACGGCGCAGGGAAAAATCCATTTCGAAGATCCGGGCCGACGGCGCCAATTGATCGAAAAAGCGCTGTACTTTTTCCCGATCGGCCGCATCCACCCGTTCCAGGAATTCCTGCCACCCGGCCGCAATCTCACCGGGGGCAAAGCCGAGAATTCGATAAAATCCATCGCTCCACTGCCATTGGGCCTTTTGCTCATCCCAGGAACAGCTGCCGAAATTGGCGATCAACTGGGCCTCATTGAGCGAGTCGAGGCTCTGCCTGAGGGCCGTCTCGACCGTTGCCCGCTGCCTGACGAAACACTGCAGGGCATGGGCCATATCGGTAATCTCGTCCTTTCCCTCCAGCGGGATCTCGGCATCCATCCCCATCGCATGCTGGTCCATCGCCCTCTTCAGCGACATGATTCTGCTGACCAGGCGTCGTCCGACATAATGCCAGCCGATGGCAACGCTGACCAGCACGACGACAACGATCAGCAGCAGCTGGATGAACCCGGTCAGGGCCAGCATCCCCTGCAGAGCCTGTGAGTCTGCCGTCGCGGTCGCCCGCAGGCTCCCGGTCAACGAACGGGCTCGATCGGCAAATAATTGGGCCAGAGCATCCGACTCCGCGGAAAGTCGGGCTGCAGCGGCACGGGCTTCTCGCTCCGCGATCCGCAGAGAGAAAATCGACGCTGGCCCGAAACCGAGTTGATAGAGATCCAACGCCGCCTGAAGTACCCGGTCCCGTTCCGGGGTAATCGGAGCCATTACCAGCTGTAGGCGGTCAAACACCGGTGCCAATTGCTCATAGGAACGGCGCAGATCAGTGACTTCCTCCGGGGACCTGGCCATTTCCGCCTCCAGCAGAAGGCTGTAGGCCTGAAAGGTTATTGCCGTAATTTCATGGTTTGCCCACATCTCGCCGATCGCGGAGCTGACCAGGGAATCAAAGCCGATTCGACGCAAGTGGATAACAGGATTATTCCTCAGCACTGGTCATAACGACGAGAGCAAGCCACTAGCAAGGCATATTCTCATCCTTATGACCATCTTGAGAATGTCTGACCACGAGAGCCGTTGCCTTTCCGCAAAAAGAATTATTCCGGAAGCATCTCACCGACCGCCCGACCGTATTGCTGACAGGCCTTCAGGCCTTCGTCGGTTGCAATTGTCGCCTCTTCGAGATTAAGCGGGCCAAGCGTGGTCATATCCATCTTGAAGACGTGCTGCATGGTCTCGTAAATCATCGGGGCCGCTTCACCGCTGTGGGTGTGGGACCCGAAGGCACCGCCGATCTTGCCCACCAGGTTTGCTCGTTCGGCAAGGAACAGGAACTGTTTCATGTTACTCGTCAGGTCCTTGTGATAGGTCGGACAGCCGAAGATGTAGCCGTCATAACCGATGATTTCGGCATCGCTGGTAATTCTGGACACACTAATCATCTCCACCGCACAACCAGACATCCTCACTCCTTCGGCGATGTATTGGGCCATTTTTTCAGTTTTGCCGGTCCGGCTGAAATAGACGATCAAAATCTTTTTCATAATCCCTCCCCAGAGTTGAATCAGTAAATTGTTATCATCCGATCATGCTGCGCTCCAATTGTTTGCGCAGGGTATAGGCCATGCTGTTGTGATCGATTTCCACGTGATCATAGGTGAGTACCTCTCCCTTGACGACCGGCACCGTAATCCGCGCCCGGCCGCTCAGCCCGAGCGGCAATGCCCCGCGACTCAAGCTGTCCCGGGCCTGCAGGAGCTTGCCGAAGACGGTATAGCCGCCCTCCCCGTCCAGAGTATCGCCGGGTTGCAAATCTTTTTTGGCACAGGCGGCGACATCGGCAACAAAATCCCGGCTGCATCCGGTCGGCTCGCCGCGTAAGGCGATACTGGCAACGCTGATGCCGAGTTCAAGCCCGATAAAATGGTAGGGCCGATACAGGGCCGCGTAGTTCCCGCTGCTGTCCGTCTTCATCCCGTATTCTTGAAAACAACGGGCCACATATGGTGTTGGCGCGCGAAACACCACGTAGACCCCCCAACGCAAGTCGGCAGGAACGGGGGTCCCATCACGCCATTCGCTGGCGATGACTTCCACGGTTCCATCCTGTTCTAGGATTCCGCCGTCACTGACCGGTTTCAAAACCTCGGCCAACTCGCTGATATCGACCGAAGGAAACTGCAGGCCGGCGCGTTGCGGTACGAGTCCAGAACCATTGGCGACAGCGCACATCTCGATCGCCGACTTGCTGCCGTCGAGAAAGGAATTGAACATCTGGGCGTTGTAATCGCCACTCCCCACCTGCTCTTCGGAAAAACCGTAATAGCCCCAAACCGTCTCCGGTGTCGAATAATGGTATTCAGGTTGGTAACGGGTCCCCTTGCCGGCACAGACCACCTCGAAACCGACGGTGCGGGCCCAATCGAGTTGTTCGGCGATCAAGGCCGGCTGATCGCCATAGGCCATGCTGTAGACAACCCCCTGCCGGTGCGCCAGCCGTGCCAGTTCCGGACCGAGCAGGCAATCCGCTTCGACGTTGACCATCACCACATGCCGGCCCGCTTCGATAGCCCGGACAGCGTGGTTGGTGCCGGCCTCGGGATTGCCGGTGATCTCCATGATGATCTGGCAGTCGGCATCGATCAGGGCCTTTGCATCACCGGTCAGAGCAATTCTGCGATGGCGGGCGGCATCGTTGATCGCGCCCGGCGAATCCGTCATCGTCGTCCGCGCCGTATCCCAGCCGGTCTTGGCCAAGGCCTGGAGCGCCTTGTCGGGATCGAGATCGGCAATCCCGACGATCTGCAGGCCCGGCGTCAGACGCGCCTGGGACAGGAACATGGAACTGAACTTGCCGGCCCCAATCACTCCGACCCTGATCGGATTGTTCTCCTCGGCCCGCTTCTGCAGCAGTGGGTATAAATTCATCAAGCACCTCCTGACCATGTATTTCCCCGGGGAGCGGAAGACGCGCCGCAACAGTCGACGGCGGCAACGGGCTACACCCGTTTTCGGCTTAACGGCGGGATTCGTTCGTTTCGGCAGCACCGCCAAACAGCCGGCGCAGCCAGTTGCGAAACCGTTCCCACCACCCCTTTTTTCGATTTTTCTCAACGAGCTGCTGGCGACGCCGCTCGCTCTCCAAAATCTCCTGGGGGCTGAAATCCTTGCGAAAGAAGTTCTCGGCTATCTCCACGTCAAGCATGCCGAGTTCATCACCACCGAATTCGATAATCTTGACCTCCACCTCCTGCCAGCCGAGATTTCTGCAGGCACAGAAGCGCCGATACCCGGCCACGAGATTGTCACGCTCATCGATCAGCAGTGGATTGATCAGGCCAACGGCGGCAATCGACTCCTGCAGCGGTTCAAGATTGCCTATTTCCTTGCGAACCCTGGCCACCTCGTCCACCTGAATGCGCTCAATCGGTATTTTCATCATCTCTCCTCCGCGGTCGAAGATTCCAGTCCATGCTGCCGACCGGTTGATCCCCGCATCACAATAACGGTTCCCTGACACTCTAGTACATCCCCCGGTACCCAGCAAGAGCAATCGCGGGACCCAAAGAGAGGAGGGCGTCCCAAAACTGGTCCCATCATTCGGTCATCAGGTGGCGCACCGCCTGTTCGAGTCCTTCCAGAGACAACTCGAACATCGGATAGATCTGGCGGATCATGCCGATACTGCGGGTCATTGGCCACCGATCGGCGGTAACAGGGTTGATCCAGGCATGGGAGGAAAAGGTTTCCGCCAGCAAGCGGAGCTGTTCGATACTTGGTTTCCCGCTCCTCTCAAAGGCGTAAATCGAGCCGTCGGGCACCAGCAGTTCATACGGAGCCATACTGGCGTCACCGACAAAAATCAGTCGCGTCTGC
Source organism: uncultured Desulfofustis sp. (assembly GCA_964433645.1). Lineage (GTDB taxonomy): Bacteria > Desulfobacterota > Desulfobulbia > Desulfobulbales > Desulfocapsaceae > Desulfofustis. The sequence continues at coordinate 41,232 of CAYSSK010000016.1, read as the reverse complement.
GGATCGTGCGCTCCGAGCCGGTCGACGGGGACCGGCCGGCGATGACGCCCCGGATCCTGCCAGAGTACGTCGTAGACGGTGTTATGGAAATAATAGATCGAAAGCTCCTTGAACTGTGATCGGGCATAGGAAAACAGCACCTGCACCAGGTCGACGTAGGGATCCATGGACCAGCCGCCGTTGTCTATCAGTAACATCACCTTCAGCCGGTCGACGATGCTTCGCTCGAAAACGATTTCGATCTCGCCGCCGTTTCGCATGGTTTGACGGATGCTTTCGTCCACATTCAATCGGTCGCGGGCGCCCCGCGGTACCATGTTCCGCAGTTTCTTCAAGGCCTCGCCGACTTCGGATACCCCGAGAGGCCGGTCCTGGGAATAATCACGATAACGGCGTTCGGCGGCTACCTGGACCGCCGAACGCCGCTTCGATTCGCCTCCGACCCGCAGACCGCCAGGGTGATAACCGGAATGACCGACCGGCGAGGTGCCGCCGGTGCCGATCCACTTCGAGCCGCCGTCGTGGCGACTGTCCTGCTCTCGCAAGCGCTGACGAAAATATTCGAGCAATTCCTCGATGGAGCGCTCCTGCAACTGCCGTTCGTCTATGCCGAGTTGCGCGGCCGTCGTTTTCGGATCACGCAGCCACTCTTCAAGCATGGCGTGGGCCCAGAACGATTCGGCATGCTGTTCTGGGTCCGGCAACTCGGCGCCGTCGAAGAGGTGACTGAAAACCCGGTCGTAGCGATCGAAATGACGCTCGCTCTTGATCAGGATGGCCCGGGCCGCCACATAAAGATCGCCGAGGGACTGCACCAGTCCTTCAGCCATCGCCCGCTGCAGTCGCAAAAAAGAGGTCGGACTGACCGGCACGTCGTGAGTGCGAAGCAGCTGAAACAATGCAATAAACATCGGTTTGACCCTGAAATTTCTTCGTTATCGCGAAGATCCCGCACCCGGCGGGACAATGGTGGCCGTGCCGGGAACACCCCTCTTCGGGGGTATCGGCCAGCGCGAATTGAAGCATCCGGCAATTGCCCCGCTTTGCCCCTATTTCCCGGCGTGCTTCGATCGATACCGGATGCTCTCTTGAACTGAGCAGGGACATCCCGGCCGGTTGCCGATGGAAACGGACCACACCTAAACAATGACCGACCGGCTCAGGGACACCCCTGGTTTCAGCGAAAACCCCCGTTTCTGCTCAGACAAGGTGCATCGCTTTTTCAGGGCACATTTCCTGGCAACAGAAACAGGTGATGCAGCGCATCATATCAACCTCGGCAAGCGCGTCGACCATGGTCAGGGCCTCGGCCGGGCATTGGTCGACACAGGTCCCGCAACCGGTACAACCGTCGGGATCGGCCAGGGGCGTCAGCCGGCTCTTGCTCTCAAGCATTTCCTGGACCGCCGCATTCTCCTGGAGAGCTTCGCCGCCGAGAGGCGGCAGCTGAAATTCGGGGATGGGACTGAGGACGCCGTCGATGTGGATATCTTCAAGGTGCCAGGAACCAAGACCTTCAGCGGCGGCTTGGCGCAGAAAACCGAGTCGTCCCGGATCGATCCCCATCATCGTCGCGATCACCGCATCGACCGCCACACCGTTGTCACCGGCCAAAACCAAGCCGATGTCGCGTAAATCGGGCGAAGCCGGGCCGTTGCCCTGCATGCCGACGATGGCATCGACGATAAACAGATCCGGCACCCGCAATTGGTAGACCGCCACGACCAGTTCGTGGAACCGGGCCGGGCTGCCGGCGATCTTGTGTAATCGAGCCTTCTGGGCACCGGGCAGAATCCCGTAGCTGTTCTTGATCGCCCCGGTCATAACGGTCAGCCCATGAGTCTTGAACTTGGGCAGACTGATCAGGATATCGGCTTCGAGGATTGCCCGGGAAACACTCACCGTGTCCAGATACTCCCGCCGGAATGGGACGGCTACGCCATCCAGACCGATATTACGATAATGCCCGCCGGCCGCTGCCATCAGCCCCGTCTGTTCAAACGCCGCTTCGTTGGCACCATAGCTGAACAGTCCCGGATTGTCACCGACCACGAGGGACGCCGGTCCGAGGGACTCGACCTTTTCCACGACGGCACGCAGGACCGCCGGGTGGGTCACGATTCCTTCCGCAGCCCGCGACGCCCGCAGCACGTTTGGCTTGATCACCACCCGCTTGTTAAAACAATCCAGCGGGAAACGCTGAAACACCCGCTCCACGACTTCACGCACGGTAGTGTAGCCGGCCGGCCGGATCATGATCTGATGCATGCCAGCACTCCTTGTTTAAGATTCGGCCCCGATGAAAAAGACAGGGAACGGCGTCCTCTTCCGGCTCACCGGCATACCCGGCTGCTGATCTTCAGCCGCCGATGGACAGAGAAGCCACGCGACGTTTGTCGGCGCGGGCAATCACAGCATAAACGGAGAACGCTCAGCAAATGCTGTCAGATCCCGGTCGATCGAATCAAATATCTTGAGGATCTCATCTTTAATGGCAAGCGTATTCTGAACAGTTTCCCGGTTGCTCAACTCATGCAACTCGGAAGTAGCCGCCTCAACCGAGTCTTTGAGGTGCCGCAGCGGCTGGCTCAGTGCTTCCCGGCCGCCGGATCCGGCTTTGCTCACCCGGGCTTCGATCGTTGCAATCGCGGACTGCCATTGAGCGACTTTATTGTCAATCAAATCCTGATAGGTAGATGACGACATGGGATCTCTCCTTATTCATCGTGTTTAACGATCTGAATCGAGTGGATAGCTCTATTCTACCAAGCCCATCGATGGAGGAAAAGAAAAGAAAAAAAGGGACAGAAAAAAGGGGACTGTCCCCTTTTTTTTCTTTTTTAACCGCGAAACAGGCGTCGCTTACCCGGTACCGACTGGGACTTCTGGTAATCGCCGCTCTTTTTGAACAACACGCCGAGATAAGGGATCTCCCTGTCCAGCATGTCACCGCTGCGAAAATCCGGATCAGCCTGCAGGGCGCGGATCCAGTTGATCAATTCCCGGGTCGCCGGTTTCTTCTCGACGTTTTCCAAAGAGCGCAGCTCATAAAAGATACGAATCGCCGCGGCGGCAAGCCGATCTCCGATATCGGGGAAATGGGCGGCGATGATGCGGCGCATCATATCCGCATCGGGAAAGGCGATGTGATGAAAATTGCAGCGGCCGAGGAACGGGTCTGACAAGTCTTTCTTGGCATTCGAGGTGATAATGATCACCGGTCGATGTTTCGCCCGAATCGTTTCATCGGTCTCCAGGATATCGAATTGCATCTGATCAAGGACATCGAGCATGTCGTCCTGAAAATCGGTGTCGGCCTTGTCGATTTCGTCGATCAGCAGCACGCAGCGCTGATCTGCGGTAAAGGCCTGGCCGATCTTGCCCATCCGGATATAATCCTTGATATTACTGACATCGCGGCGGGAATCTCCGAACCGGCTGTCGTTGAGCCGGGTCAGGGTATCATAGTGATAGAGGGCCTCGACAAGCTTCATGCTCGACTTGACATTGAGCACGATCAACCGCTTGTCGAGCCGCTCGGCGATGGCGTGGGCAAGCATGGTCTTGCCGGTACCCGGTTCGCCCTTGATCAGCAGCGGCATCTCCAGCGTCATCGAGATGGTGACGATCCGCGCCAGTTCTTCGTCGAGCACATACGTAACAGAACCATCAAACGTGTTATCCAGCATCACTGCTCCTTTTCTATGAACATCAGCTCCCCGGCCCGGTCGGTTCTGCCTCAGGCGGCATTGCGAAGGCCCGGCGGGACGAAGAATCAGGCCCGAAGGGCTACCGACAGGCCATGGATGGCCTGTCCGCCGGCCTCGGAGGCCGGCAGACCAGGCCGCAGCGCAGCAGCCGGAGACAGGACCGGCCGGCCCTTTCAACCGCGACGCCGATTTTCATGCTTCTTTGTGACCATCAGTCATGAGGATTATATCGATCACTATCATCAGATTACCGCTCAACCGGTGCGGCCGTTTCTCGCAGGTGGTGCCCGGTGAGTCGTCCAGCTCCGAGATACCAGAGCAGGGCCAGAAATTGCAGAATCGCCAGCAGAGCGAAACCGACCCGGTATCCTTCCGGAGCATAACCGCCATCCGGTCCGACGGGCCACCACTCGATAATCGTGCCGATCAGCCACTGCCCGGCAAAAGCCGTGGTAAAAACCAGCAGGTTGAGCGCCGTCGACACCCGGCCCGACAAACGCAGCTCGAAGGCCTGGGATACGGCGGGATAAGCGAGAATACCCGATGTGCCGAAGAAGCCGAAGGCCAACCACAACGACAACGCCCAGGCTGTCGGGGCGATGAGCAGCAGGATCTGAACCACCAGAAACAAGCCCATGCCGAGCGCCGCCAAAGACATCAAACTGCCGCCGCAACGCACATAGCGGCCGGCTCCGCTACCGAGCAACACGAAGCCGCAGATCATCGCGACGGCTATCGCGAACAGCGAGACGGCCACCCCGTCCCGATCCAGCCCGGCCACGTCCCGAAACCACGGGCCGGCCCAGAGACCTTGTATTGCCAATAACGCGGTCTGGGACATGGTGGTCAGCGGGGCCGCGCGCCAAAACTCATAACTGGAGAATACCTGCCTGACCCCTTGCAACTGGTGGACCAGCGGTTCAACGGCTACACCTTCATTTCGTTCCGGCACCACGAGAAACACGAGAGCGGCAACCGCCACGGTCAACCCGGCCAAAACCAGGAAGACACCACGCCAGTCGGTTACCCCGAGCATCATCTCCACCGGATACGTAGCGGCCAGCGCCCCCAGGCCGCCACTGGCCATCTGAAAACCGTTGATCAACGGCCAGTACTGCCGGTCAAACCAGATGGTATAGGCCTTGAAAGCGGCCATCAAACAGGAGGAAACGCCAAAACCGATCAACGCCCGGCCGGCGATGAGCCCGATCAGGCTTTCGGCTCGGGCAAACAGCAGGGCGCCAAGACCGGCGAAAAGCAGCAGCAGCGCTTCGATACGACGCGGCCCGAAGCGGTCGAGCAAGACCCCGAGCGGCAGTTGGAACGACGCAAAGGTGATGAAATAGGTCGCCGTCAGCAGGCCGAGCGCCGAGGGTCCGACACCGAGGTCGGCGGTGAGGTCGGCGGCAATGACCGCGTTGACGACTCGATAGAGATAGGAGAGAAAATAACCGGCGGCAAAGGGCACAAATACCCGCCCGAGAATCTGCGGCACCGACAGGCTCAACATCGATCGATGGCCCGGCAGAGCAAGGGCAAGGTTTCAGCGACATCACCGGCGAAAAAATAATCGGTCATGGGGCTCATCCCGCCGAAACCGTGCCGGCCGAGGACCTGTTCGCGGTTGAACTCAAAAATCGTCCCGCCGTTGTTCTTGACCGCCGGCACGAGCCCCGCCGCCGGGTAGACCTGCGCCGAGGTACCGGCAACCAGCAGCAGGTCGCATTGCTCGATCAAATCCTCGATCTCGGCCAGCGCCCTGACCGGCTCACCGAACAGCACGACGTTGGGCTTGAGCGGAAAGCCACATTTTTCGCAGCACGGCACATCGTCGCTGTCGAGCACGCCCTCGATCATCGGTATCAACAGACCACAACGCAGACACTGCACGTGCTGGTGCTCACCGTGCATCTCGTGGACCACCCGGCTCCCCGCCTGCTGATGGAGGCCATCGACATTCTGGGTAATCACCCCGTGCAGCACCCCCCGTGCTTCAAGCTCAGCCAGGGCCCGGTGCGCCGCATTGAACCGCCTGCCGACCAGTACCCGGCCAAGGGCCCGATACAGACGCCAGGCCTTAACCGGATCGGCATAAAACACCTCGAGCGTGGCATATTCATCCGGCGAGAATTCGGTCCAGAGACCACCGCGGCTGCGAAAATCCGGGATGCCGCTGGCGACCGAAACACCGGCACCGGTCAACGCCAGGGGCAGCCGGGCCGACTGCAAGGTCCGGGCGGCGGCAAGCACGGCGTTGTCGGTCTTCGTACCGGTAATGACAATCACAGCATCCCCCTCTTCTCGCACTGTCTTAAAGCGCCCGCGGCACCACGCTTGTGAACGCTGCCCGCCCGAGCGCCGCGCTCTTGCCACCACCAGGCAACGCCTCCATAGTTGCCGGTTGTCCGCTGATATGCAACTTTTTTTTCTCATGCACTGCCTGATACGAGCCAGGTACTAAACGGTATAAATCGAAGGTGCCTCACACCATGGAAAACATCGCCACGATGGGTCGGCTGGTTGCTTGTCCCGCCGGCCGGGTCACAAAGCCACAGCCAGACGAAAAACCGGGTCCGGAGAAATGCGAACAAGGACGACGAGACCTCAGAGAGCCGGTGGCGGCAGGGAAGCCGGTAGTCAACGGTTCACGTCGGGGATAAGAAAATCAGCCGGCTTGAGCCCGCTGATCTGGAAATCTTCGGCACAGGCCGAGGCATGTGCGGAGAGAACCCGGGTCAAACCGCGGTGGAGGCGGTCGAAAGTAGAGCCATGTACCATGCAGCTCGCCTCATCCATGAATACCTTTTTGATCTCGATCGGGATGCACAGGCAGCCGGGGTGATTGCGGCTGAGATAACCGGCCTGATAACCTTTGCCGGCAAATACTTCATCCATTGCCACCCGGTTGATCTCCCCCGGCAACTCGATGGAACGCAGCCCGTCCGGCAACAGGTCGAGCAGCGAACGAAAACGGCCCCGATCGACAAAGTGGGTGCCGATGTTGAACAATGGCGGGTTGCCGGGAATCCTGGAGTAATTGTAGGAATGCAGGTCGTAGACGACGCAGGCACCAAAACGCTGTTCAAGCGCGTTGATCACTGCGTCCAGGACCCGGTAATAGCTGCGATGCAAAGCGAGAATCGTGCTTTCCTGCTGCCTCGACGGCATGCCGCGTCGGATTGTTTGCCCCCAGGCTTCTTGATAGATGCAGTCCTCCGGGCGCCGGTTGATATCATAGCAATACCTGGAATGATGCATGATCAGCGAGATGGCGAAAGAGCCGGCGATCGTTCCGGTATAGGGGTCTTCTTCAAAACGCCGTTGTTGCTCGGTAACCAACAGGTCATTTGCAATCTCTGCAGGAATATCGTGACCGTCGTGGATTGCCGTGACCACCGCCGGAACATAACGGGCGATAACAACGCTATAGGCACCACCGGCAACGGTGGCGCGAAAGAGACGGCCGGCTGCGATCCGGTCGATAATTTCAGGTTCCGTCAACACGTCCATCAAAAAGACTCCCGGAGAAGAATCAGCGCACCGCAAGCGGGCCCCCCAGGCACCCGTCTCGCCGTGCGGTTTCCGGCCGCGCTCGTCTCAGCTGAGACGCCGCGCCTGCACCATTGTAGAGCGCTTTGGCTTATCGCTCAACGACTTATCGTGGCGAACAACACAAAAGCGTCGCCCACCGATCGTTACCATGGTAGATTCTGGTGCAGAGCAAACGGCCACCGTGACCGGCACGAACAAAAACGCGGCGCCTGCACCTCACACCGGAGACCATGAATTTCATCTACGAAAGAATCACCTATCTGTTCGATCCGCTCCACCACCTGTGGGAACAGGAGCGGCTGGCCAAAAAAATCTCGATCGGCCTTGTTCTCTTTTTCCTGGCCGGCCTGTTGTGCATCGAATTACGGCGTCTCGGTCTGCTCCCCGCCTCGCTGACCGCGCTGATCCCGCGGAGCCATTTCTCGGCGATCGAGATGGCCTTTACCGTGGTCCTCACGCTGGAAGTCATCAGTCTCATTTTCACGCTGCCCTGCTCCTTTTCCCGCTCGGTCGGCAAGCAGTTCGAACTGCTTGCTTTGATCCTGCTGCGCAACGCCTTCAAGGAACTCTCCGAGTTCCCGGAACCGATTGCCTTTGAAGGCAACGAAGAGGCGGTCCTGCGCATCCTCTCGGACGGTTTCGGCGCACTGGTGATCTTCGCACTGCTCGGGGTATACTATCTGGTCCAGAGAACAAAACAGGACGAGGCGATGATATCGACCGACCTGTACAGGTTCGTCGCCGCCAAGAAGGGAATCGCCCTCTTGCTGCTGGCCGCTTTTATCTTTATGGGATTGCGCAGTATCTATCTGACATTGACGGACGTCCAACACTCGGATTTCCTGCACGACTTTTACACCTTGCTGATCCTCACCGACGTCCTCGTGGTGCTTATTTCGCAATGCTTCCAGCCGGGGTTCTACGCGGTCTTCCGCAACTCCGGCTTTGCTCTGTCGACGATGCTCATCCGGATCGCGCTGGCCGCGCCCCCCTATTTCAACGTGCTGCTCGGCATCGCCGCCGCACTGTTCGCCATCGGCCTGACCATCGTCAGCCAGAAAATTTTCAGCGGGCTGCCGGGCAAGCGTCTCTGAAGCCGTTTTTCACTTCCAGACTCCGGCCACCGGCCGCCGACACTGCGGGCACCGCCCGTCTGTCAGGTGATTGGCGACAACGAGAAACCCGCTCCGCTCGATCAAAACGCGGGAACAGGAGGGACAGAGGGTCGTTTCCCCGCCGCTGCCGCGAAGGTTGCCGACATAGACGTGGCTGAGACCGGCCGCACGACCGATTTCGCTGGCGGTCAACAGTCGCTGCGCGGAGGTTGGCGGGCGATCAAGCATTTTATCGCACCGATCCGGCCCGATTCAACAGGGCGGCAAGCTTTCTTTTCAATCCGGCAAGGCGTGATTCGGGACGGCAATCTATCTTCCGTCTGCCGGAAAACAAGCCGCCCGTCCGTCGGTCCGGAAGAGCCAATCTCTTGAATCGACGATTCCCCGAGCTTTCGACAATACTCTCCAGATGCCATCGTTTCATAGACACCTCCGAGCAAAACGAGACCGAGACCATCAGGATAACTCCTAACAAATAATATCATACCGGATGGGACCCGCGTCAATCCTCATAACGAGAAAACCGCTCAGCACTCGTCACCGCGCTGCCAGATCTCGTCTGTTCTGAGGTAGTGCGGGTGGAATCGCGCCTTGTAGTCCATGGCCGGAACACCGGCTATATAATAGCCGAGATAGAGATAGTCGATTCGTTTCTGGAGGCAGAAATCGATCATTGTCAGGATATTGAAGGTACCCAGACTCCGTTTTGCCTCAACGGGATCGAAATAGAAATAGACGGCATTGAGCCAGTTTTCACCGACATCGACAATACCGTTACCGATCAGCCGGCCGTCGAGCCGGTAATGCAGTTCCAGCGAAGTAACGATATGGTTGAGGAAAAAACCGGAGTAATACCCGAGAGCGGTATTGTTTTTCTGCGGATATCGCTGCCGCAAAAACCGTTCACAGAGCTGCAGGTTTTCATCGTTCATCTGCACCGAGTTGAAATGAACGGAGAGATCGCTGTTTTTTCGCAGCACCCGGCGCTGACCGCGGTTCATCCTGAATTCTCCCGGGTGCAGCCGGATCGGGATACACGCCGAACAGGAGGTGCAGCGCATCGTGTAGAGACTGTTGCCATTGCGGCGATAACCGGCGGCGAGAAAGAGCTCCATGATATGATCGGTCAACGGGCCGAACAGCGCCTGGTAAAACGTAGCCGTATACGGCAAATGATAGGGGCAGTCCATGCGCATATTGACGAAGAAGCGATCGAGTTGCCGCTCGAGCCGGGCAAACTCGCGACTGCACTGACGATCATACCAGGACATCCCCTCGACTCCCGCTCCGTCTCCCGAGCTCGCGCTCACGCCTGTCGACGCGCCGGCTGGGGCTGCGGTGCCCCGCTTCGATTGCTGATCATACCGATCGAGGTGCTGCCGTCACACGTCACGGTCAAGGCCTGCTCCAGCCTGACATGGGATACCCAGCGTCCGTCATGGGCCGGGCTGACCTGCTGCAGCCACTGCCAGTCGATCCGATCCTGGCCGTCGACCGCCGCCGCACCGTTGTTCTCGTCAACCGTCAGGTAAGGAATCCCCAGCGAAGTGAGGTTCTGGAAAAAATGCGACCCCTGCGACGGATCGGCACGCAACTGCCGGTTGCGCACCTCGACGATAGCCTGGACATTGGAAATATCACTCCACTGTACCGGAATGCCGAGCCAGTGATCGTTGGTCCCCCAGCGCCCCGGGCCGATCAGCAGGAACTGACGATTTTCAGCGACCAACTGCCGGTTGAGCTGGCCGATCTCCCGGGCAATCTCCCGCGTCGCCGCGGTATCGAAAGTGTCCGGCTTGACGAAGATGATATCCCGGATCGTGGAAAGCTGACCATGGCCGAGACTCTGCGTTGAATAGACGAGCGCCTTCTCGGCATCCTCCGGGTGAATCACCACATCGGCCCGCTCTCCGCCGGTAACCATGGGCCTGATCTGCAGCAGATAAAAGGTGCTTTCAGCCAGCGTCGGACCGAGTTGCACGGCGAACTCGATCTCCACCTCGCTGCCTATCCCCGACCGACCGATGGTCAGCAGCTCGAGCAGGACATCACCCAGGGGGTAGGCGGAATATTTGAGGATCTGGGCAAACGTCAGGATCTTAACGCCCGGCATGTCCACATCGCGAATGCGATGCTCGTCCGGAACATACGTCGAGGCGAGCAATTGCACCGGCGGGTCGGAGGCGACATCCTGAACATTGAAGCGCACCAGGTTCGCATTGTAGCGGTTCAGACAGTCGCCGGCCGACAGGTCAAGCGCGTAGAGCTGTCGCTGGCAGTTGGCCAGAATATCGTCGACGGTGGAGAACTGGATCAGTTTCTGCGGATGGGCCGGCGAAAAACGCAGGTTTTTCTCGCCTTCGACCACCGTCTTGCCGATCCCCAGCGCGATATGGGCGATCCCCTCGGCCGGCAGCATACCCTGAACCGGATAATAGTTATGGGACTGGGCCACTCCGGAGATGGCCGGATACCACCTGCCGTTGTAGTTTCCGCCGACCAGCTGTTGGATGACCACGGCCATCGAATCCTCACGGGAACCGGAACCGACGCCCCGGGAGAAGGCCTGCGGGCTCTCAAACCAGGTGGAGGCATAGACCATCTTGATGGCCGACTCGAGCTGGCCGAGGCGGATCGAAAAATCGGGGTGATTGTTGGCCAGAAAATAGGTCGAGTAAAGCCCGGCGTAGGGACGGAACTGACCGTCCTCGAGCAGGCTCGAACTGCGCACCGACAAAGGAAAATCACAGCGCTGCAGAAAGATTTCCAGCTCCTGACGGAGCCAGGAGGGCAGCCGCCCGTCGATGAACAGGTCGGCGATGTGCTCGTCGGGCACCGCGCTCGGTTGGGTGAATTGATTCTGGGTGATAAAATCGTCAAACCCCTGGGCAGTGACCACCGCCGTTTTCGGAATGGCTACCGGACAGCTGTTCAAAATGGAGTTTTTGTCCCCCGGCCGCTGCAGGCACGCCCACATGAACGCCAGGCCGCGGGCCTTGCCGCCGATCGGACCGTCGCCGATTTTGACGAATTCGGTGATTTCAGGGTCATAGTGTTCGGCATCGAAGCCGGTGATGACTCCTTTTTGCCGGTGTCTGCGCAACGCCCGCACTTTTTCGACAATGTCGTCGCGCATCGACGGTATCTTGCTGATATCGCCAATAAAATCTCGATGCAATTGACGCGCCAAACCGACTTCCGAACGGGCCATCATCCAGTTGAAAAAATGGTTGCGAACCGCATGGTAGCGCAGGCTCGCTTCCGGCACCGTGCCGACCGCTCGCTGGAATTCCATGACATTTGCAGCACTGCAGACCGGCGTCCCGTCCGGCATGCGAAAGATGAAATCGCCGAACCCCAGGTAAGTCAGGCAGAATTCATGGAGATCGTTATAGATCTCAGAAGACTGTTTGCCAATGAAGACCGCCGGGATCGATTCGGCCCGGATCCGGTTCTGCTCCTCGGAGGAAATCATCAGCAGCGGCAGATCGGGCACTTCGGCTCGAATGTCAGCCAGCAGGCGCTCGCCGGCCAGGGCATCGATCCGGCCCTGGCGGGGAAACCGGGCATCGGAAATCACCGCAAAGACATAGGGTCGATACGCCTCGTAGAGGCGTATCGCGTCCTCATAGGTATGGGCCATCAGGATCTTCGGCCGGGCCCGCATCCGCAGCAGGCGATGCCGTTCGTTGATGCTCTCGTCGAGCACCGCCTGGGTCTGTTTGACCACCTCGCGGTAGATGGCCGGCAAGAACAGGGAGCGGAAATCGGGCGAGTCCTCGACATAAATGATCACCCGCACCATGGCACGGGCCGTATCGTTATCGACGTTGGCGTGATCTTCGACGTTTTTGATGATGGCCATCAACAGATCGTCCTCGCAGCACCAGAGGAAAATATTGTCGATATGGTGGGCCTGGTAGTCGAGCGGCAAGGGGTAAACGGAGCGCAGGTTGTGCGCCATCAGAATGACCGGCAGGCGGGGGCGGTTCTCCTTGATCTTCCGACCGAGCTCAAAGGCGTTCATGCCGCCAAGGTAGGGCATGGTGATAACCAGGTCGTAACGCTTCCTGGCCAACACGTCCAGCGCCTCCTCCCCGGTCGATACCCGGGTCACCTTCGGCGCCTTGCTCAGGTTGAGCCCGTGGTATTCGTGGATCAGCCGGGTGGTGATACTCCCGTCCTCCTCCATGATAAAGGCGTCATAGAGACTCGAGACCAGGAGAATTTCCTGGACCTTGAAGGGCATCAGTTCGTGAAAAACCTTGAAGTGCGGATCAAAGGCCGTCGGCAGGATGGTGGGATGTACGGTCATGGTGATTGCGTTCCGGGTTGCGGGGCGCGACATCGGCCGCGTTCTTCTGCTTTTCCTGCCAGTCTATTACCGATCGGCAAAAAATGAAACGACAATCAAGCCCGGCCGGGGTTTTTGACCGGCGGCGGCACCCGGTGGCTTACAGATCCTCGGCCCGGTTGACGTTGCGCCAGGCCGCGCACAGAGCGGCGGGAATCCGCGGCTGATGGACGCCGGGCCGACCACGCAGGCTGTTGATCCTGCGTATGCCGCCGGCAAGCATTTCGTCGAGCAGCGGCAGACAGCGAAAGTCATACCAGGCAAAGAGCGGTTCGCTCTGATAGCTCAAGGGATTGATCGGGATCACCGCCACCGTCCCCGGTCGGCGCTGTTCCAGGAGCCAGGAGATGGCCGGGGCCGATACGTCGGGCATATCGCAGGCCAGAACCAGCAAGGAGGTCCAGGCGCGGTGACGCAGGGCCGCGCCGATACCGGCCAGCGGTCCGGCCACCCCCTCCAGGTCGGCAATCCGTTTCAGATCCCGACATGGTTCAGGCAGGACGCCGCCTCCGGAAATGACACACTGGGCAACAAACGGCCGCAACCGCTCAACCGCATGTTCCAGCCAGGTTCGCCCGTCACTGCCGGGCAGCAGGTGTTTCGGCCGGCCCATCCGCGAGCTTCGGCCGCCGATCAGCACACAGCCCCAGACCGGCGTCAGAGCGCTGCATCGAAGAAGCCAGCCGTAAAGGGCGGTGCAACACGCTTCCAGCTGTCGTCGGCCGCTGCAGCTAAAGCGCGGCCGCAACGGCTCGCACGATATTGAGTCAGCCCCTGTATCGCCGCCGCAGAGCAGCTCCGCCGTCGCCGCCCGAGGACAGCCGGTGACAAAAACCAGATCGGCCTCGGTCGCCGCCGCGCCGATGCGCCGCCGGCACGCCTCCTCACCCGCGGGCCATGGCTCGTCAAGCAGCCTGATCCTGATACCGCAAACAGCCAGGTTTTCGATCAACTCGGCAAGCAGCTTTTTCGACCGGGCGATGCGGTCATCATGGTAAACCGCGCAAATCGGCAGATAACTGGGGAACATGGTCATCGGGGTGATCAGCCGCGCCAGAACGGAGACGGTTTACCGGCCGGCAACGCGCCGCAAGCGCGGCCGCGCCGGAAGAACTCCTCAACCGCGGAGCGACCGGCAGCACCCAGATCAAGCGAATATTCATTGACATAGAGCCCGATATGGTCATCGATGACCGCTTCCTCGGTTTCCTGGGCATGGCGACGAATATAGTCGCGGCAACGCTGCGGATACCGGTGGGCGAACAGCAGACTTTCCCTGATCCGCTCCTCGACCCCGGCCAGGATCCTCTCCCCGAGTGTTCGACGCGCAGCGATGCAACCAAGCGGGATCGGCAGGCCGGTCGTCTCTTCCCACCAGGCTCCGAGGTCTTGCAGGCAAGTCAGGCCATGCTCCCGATAGGTGAACCGGCTCTCATGGATAATTACCCCGCCATCGACCTCGCCCGCCGCAACCGCCGGCATGATGCGGTCAAAGCGCATCTCGACGGTATCTATCGCCGCCGGGAAAAACAGAGAAAAGAGCAGCGCCGCAGTCGTATAGGCGCCGGGAACGGCGACCCGGCCACCGCCGATGGTCTCGAGGGTGCGGTCGCCGGCAGCGACCAGCAGCGGACCGCAGCCGCGCCCGAGGGCACCGCCGACACTTAGCGCACAATAATCGTCGAGCAAATGGCCAAGGGCATGAAACGACAACTTGGTCACCGCTAGGCGTTGCTCGAAAGCCAGGCGATTCAAGGTTTCCACGTCTTCAAGCAGCGGTTCGGCAAAGTGCGGCTGTCGCTCCGGGCACCAGCTGTTGACCAGCGCGGCGAAAATGAACGTGTCGTTGGGACACGGCGAATATCCAAGGGTCAGCGGTTTCATACCACCTCCCGAAAACCGTCGAGCAGCAGCGCCGCAACCGAGGCCGCCCGCTCGCAGGCCGCCTCGATCCTCCAGGCCGCACCGGGACGGTCCTCAATTATATTCGAGATAACCCGCACCTCGACCAGCGGCAGAGAGAACTCCCGGCAGACGCGGGCGATGGCGACACCTTCCATGTTCTCGCACAGGGCCCGGTAGCGCCGCTGCAGTGACGCTCCGCGGACTGCGGTGCCGCTGGCCCCGGCGACGGTGACAAAGGTGCCCAGGTGATAGCTCAGCGAAGACGAATCCAGGATCCTCCGTACCCGCCGCAACAACCCTTCATCCAAGACAAAATCGCGGCACCCTGCACCTGCCGACGCACCGAGTGGTTCGATGTCGTCGCCGAAGCTGATACCGAAATCACCGAACAGCTCCCGTTCGGCCAGACAGATATCGAGCAGCTGCGCTTGCCGACCATCCTGTCGGCGGCGGCGGTAGGCGCCGGCTATGCCGAAATTGACAACGGCCCGCAATTGCCGGTGTTCACCGGCCAGTCGGCGCGTCAGCGAAACGGCCGCCTCCAGCGGCCCGACTCCGGACAGGCAATGGAGGACCTCCCGGTCGCCGGCGCAACGCGCCAGCAGCGGCTTCATTTCAATTTCAGTTGCGGCGACGGCCAGGAACATGGTACATAAACCCGCTTTACGGTGATGGAAATACTCCGATAGAACGTTTGCTCTCTTGGTAAAGAATCGGACCCTGCAATGCAACAGGACTTGACGCTGGCGGCCTACGATTACGACCTGCCGGAAACCCATATCGCCCACGTTCCCGCCGACCGGCGGGATGACTCGCGACTGCTCGTCCTCGATCGCGGCACCGGCCTTCGCCGCCATCTGCGCTTTCGCGATATCACCGGCTTCTTTGAGCCGGGCGATCTGCTCGTCGTCAACGACACCAAAGTCTTTCCGGCACGATTGTTCGGCACCAAGGAGTCCGGCGGCAAGGCCGAGCTGTTCCTGCTCTCCTATCCCGTACCGGTGCCGGGTGGGAAAACGGATGAAGCGCTGCTTTTCGACAGTGAGGCCTTGATCAGGTCTTCGCGCCGGCCGGCCGTCGGCTCCCGGATTATCGTCTCCGATTCCTGCTCCTGCCGCATCCTGGCCGATCGCACCGGTGGCAAATGGCTGATCCGTCTCGCCGTCTCCCCAGCCGCCGGGCTCGACCGGTTACTCGGGGAAGCCGGTCATATCCCGCTCCCGCCCTATATCAAACGGCCGGCAGGTCCGATCGCCATGGATGCTCAGCGCTATCAGACGGTGTATGCCAACCGCCCCGGCGCCGTTGCCGCACCGACCGCCGGTCTGCACTTTACCGCGGATCTGCTGGCGGCCCTTACCGCGCAAGGCGTCCAGCGAGCCACGCTAACCCTGCACGTCGGCTACGGCACCTTTGCTCCGGTGCAGAGTGAGGATATCCGGAACCACAATATCCATCGGGAATTTATCGATATCTCTCAAGAGACCGCAGAGGCGGTAGCGGCAACGAAAAAAGCGGGCGGCAGGGTCTGGGCAGTGGGCACCACCACCGTTCGGGCCCTGGAATATGCCGCCCTGCGCACCGGTTCAGTCGAACCGGTCTGCGGCTGGTGCGATCTTTATATCACCCCGGGCTTTTCGTTCCGGGTGATCGATCAGGTAATCACCAACTTCCACTTGCCCCGTTCATCACTGCTCTTCCTGGTGGCGGCACTCTGCGGCAGAGACCGGCTCCTGGCCTGTTATCGGGAAGCGATCGGCCGTGGTTATCGATTTTATTCCTACGGCGATGTGATGGCCATCATCGGCTGAGCCGCGGTTAGCGGTCGAGACAGCTATTTGCCGGCCGCGGCTGGGCAGCCGGCGCACGGTGTTTCGGTCTGGCACGGTGGTGGAGTCGCCGCCGGCGTGCTTTCCGGCTTTTCTTTCGGCTTATCCGTGGTCGAGGCATACCCGTCGCTATACCAGCCGCCACCCTTGAGCTGGAACGAAGTCATCGAAACCAGTTTCCGCACCGGCCCTCTACATTTCGGGCAACTCTTCAGCGGCGGATCGCTCAATTTCTGCTGCACTTCAACAACGGTGTGACAGTCTGAACATTGATACTCATATACCGGCATGGCACCACTCCATCTTGTTTTTCCCTTGTTGCCCGGACTATTCAACAAGCCGAAGCGAGTTGGGGAGCAGGTTGTTTTTCCGGTCGCTACTGTAATGATCCGTCCTCCACTTGTCAACACAATCACCTGATTTTCTGGCACCTCTGCGGCTCTTGAGAACCGGCACCGGCTCTCCCCGCACAGCGCCGCGCCGGACAAGCACTCGCCCGTACTTGTTGTTGTGCCGCCGATCTGGTATAGGTTACACGTTTGCCGCCTCCTGCCGCCGGCATGAGGCCGCTGCCACAACACTGGAAAAAAAGATGATCGGCGTCTATGATTCGGGAATCGGCGGATTGCTGCTGGCCAAACAACTGGGTGAGGCCCATCCTGATAAGCGCATCAGCGTGTTCTGCGATACGGCGGCTTACGGGCTCGCCGCCCGGCCGCTCGAACAGAGTGCCGAACGGTGCCGGAGCGGGCTGCGCTTTTTGACTGAACAAGGAGCGAGGCTGATCGTCGTCGCCTGTCATGAAACGGCACCGAACCTGCTGACGACGCCGGAAAAACCGCCTGTGCGCCCCCCTCCGGTGATCGATGCTGTCACTGTTACCGCCCGGGCGGCACGAGCGGTTTCGCCCCGTGGGAGAATCGGCGTCATCGCCACCAGAACTGTCATCGAAGGCGGCATCTACGAACCGCTGCTGGGCGCTTCGGCCGCCGCCGGCACCCTTTTCCTTCAAGCGTGCCCGCTGCTGCTGCCGCTCATCGAAGAGGGGTGGTACAACAAGGTGGAAACGAAGATGATTATCAAACGCTGCCTGCGCCCATTGAAGGCCCTGCACATCGACACGCTGATTCCGGCCTGCTCCTCCTTTCAGCTGGTACTGCCTCTCATTGCGGCCCGCGCCGGTCGTCGGACCCGGATTATTGATCCCGGCGCTGCGCTGATCGAGGCGGTGGCCGCTCAGCTGCCGGTCGAAACGGACGTCGCCCACGCCGCTCGTCCCCGCTATTTGATTCATGCGACGCAGCATCATGACGGGCTCGGCCGGGCACTGCACACCATTTTTGGCCGATCAACCGATCGTTATGAGGTTATATGACTCCATTATACCACAGCCTTTGCCGCGCTCTGCCGCCGGCAATCCTCCTGCTGCTCGTCGTTCTCGTGCTGCCGCCCCGTGCCGCCGGCAACGCCGAATCTGCCGAGCAGGTGGTGCAGCGTCTGCAGCTTCGCTATCAGCAACTGACCAGCCTGAGGTTTCTCTTTACGCAGCAAACCAGCGGCCAGTTCGCCGGCCGGCCAAAAATCGGGAGCGGGAGCGCTATCCTGGTCAACGACGAACAACAGACACTGATGCGCTGGAACTACGACAGCCCCGATCGGCAGGTCATCATCAGCGACTCCGTCTCGGTCTCCATGTATTTCGAGGATCTCAACCAGATGATCATCGCGCCGGCCGATACCGCGCAAACCGACGTACTGCTCTCGTTCTTTACCGGCGACCGTACGCTTGACGAGAGTTTTCTGATCCGGGCACCTGCAGCCGAACCGGCTGCGGCAGCTGCCGACGGCCCGCATCAGCTCAGCGGCGCGCAACTCGTCCCCCGCCAGCCGCACTCGCAGCTGCGCAGTGTCCACCTGTTTATTGACGAGGAGGCGCTGATCAGGCGTATCGACATGATGGATCATTTCGATACGAGGACGATCATCGATCTCGACTCGATCGATCTCGATCCCATCGATGTGCGGGATGCCGCGGCCATCGAGCGGGCCTTTTCGTTCACCCCGCCTCCCGGCACCGAAATCATCCGGCACTAAGATCAAATACGGCGGCAACCACCGGCGGCCCCTGAGGAGCGCAGCGGACCCGCCAATCAATTCTACAACCAAACGGACAACGACCATGCCATCTGACAACGACACCTTCGAAGCACTGCTGAAAGCCAGCGAAGAAACCACGTTCAGGAAGCTGTCTCCGGGGCAGAAGCTGACCGCAACGATCGTCGGCATCGACGGTGAAACATTGTTTCTCGATGTCGGCGCCAAAAGTGAAGGAGTCATCGAAACGTCGGAGTTCACCGATGAAAACGGGGAGTTGACGGTAACTACCGGCAACAGCGTCGAGGTCTACTGCCTGAAAAGCGGCCCTTCCGGGCAGATTTTCACCAGACGGCTCGGCGCCGGCAGCGCCGGCGCCCATCTGGAAGAGGCCTGGCGCAACGCGATTCCGGTTCAGGGAACGGTCAAGGCGGAAATCAAAGGAGGCTTCGAAGTCACCGTGTCCTCCTCGGTCCGGGCCTTCTGCCCCTATTCGCAAATCGGTCTGCGGCGAGTCGACGACCCGGCCGCGGAGTATCTCGGCAAACAATTGGAGTTTTTGATCACCCGTTTCGAGGCCGATGGCCGCAACATCGTCGTATCCGCCCGCGCCCTGCAGGAAGAAGAGCGGCGACTGAAGCGGGAAGCGTTGCAACAGACCCTTACCGAAGGCCAGGCCGTTGACGGGGTGATCTCGTCGATTCGCTCATTCGGATTGTTTGTCGACATCGGCGGGGTTGACGGGCTGGTACCGATTTCCGAGGTCGGTTGGAGCCGGGTCGACAATCTGGCCGACACGTATCAGATCGGCCAGCCGGTTAAAACGGTTATCAAGGGTCTCGATTGGGAGAATGACCGAATCAGCCTGAGTATCAAAGAAACTCTGCCGGATCCCTGGCAGCGAGCCGCCGCGGAGTTCGGTGCCGGCAGCCGGCATACCGGAACCGTCTGCCGGTTGGTCCCGTTCGGGGCCTTCGTCACGCTGGCGCCGGGTATCGACGGCCTGCTCCACATCTCGAAACTGGGTCAGGGACGCAAGCTCAATCATCCCCGGGAGGTGCTTGAAGAGGGGCAGCGCATCGACGTGGTCATTGAAACCGTTGATCCCGTCGCCCGCAAAATCTCCCTGGCACCGGCCGACTATGTGTCGCCGGAGGCCGCAATCGAGCGGGAATACCAGGAGTTGCAATCGTTTCGGACTGCTCGTCAGCAGAAGAAGGAAAGTGAATCGTTGAGCAGTTTCGGGGCCCTGCTGAAAAAGAAGCTCGACCAGAAAAAGAGCTGATCGCCCCGCCGCAGCTGCAAAGGGCCGCCGGAGGGCCTCGGGTCTCAGGACCGGCTTAATGAGAATGGCCGTCCTTGGGTGGAGAGAAGGTTCTGGCGATGCATCTCGAACATGATCACCGCCCCGGCCACGGAACTGTTGAGCGATTCCATGCCGCCGGCCATCGGGATGGTCACCAGTCGGTCGCAATGGCGCCGTACCAGTGGCCTGATGCCGCGTGCCTCGTTGCCGACGACCAGGCAGAGCGGCAGTTCGAAGTCGGTCTGGTAAATCGATTCCGCCGTCTCGTCCCTGACCGCACCGAACACCCAGGCTCCCGGCTTTTTCAGGGCCAGCAGCGCATCGGCGAGATTGGTTACCTGGCAAAGATGGACCCGGGACAGCGCACCGGCGGCCGCTTTCGCCGCCGTGCCGCCAAGCGGGGCCGAACGCTCCCGGGTCGTGATCACGAATTGCACGCCGGCCGCGTGGGCCGAACGAATAATCGCTCCGAGGTTATGCGGATCCTGCAGCGAATCGCAGGCCAGCAGTCTCGGCCGCTGCCCGGCGGCCACCGCTTCGGCGAACAGGGCGAGCAGTTCTGCGAACGCCAGGAGCCGAACCGCCGCGCCGCGGGCCACCACCCCTTGATGAGTGACGGTTCCGTCCGGGCTGCCGATGATCCTGAGGCGCTTCGTAAACGAGCACTTGATCCCCGCCGCCCGGGCGCTCTCGATCAATTCCTGCCAACGGGTCCCCTGCCGGTCTTTCTGGAGAATCAGCTCGGTGATCCGTTCCGGCTCCCGACGCACCGCTTCAGTTACCGGATGGACACCCCAGAGCAGATCCTCGCTGTATCTGATACGCAGTTCACCGGAACGGGACCGCTCTTTTCGTCTCGGCTCCGTCATGTGCCAAAACCGCTCAGCACCAATCCGTCGATACCTCGCCGGCCCCGTGCCCGTTCGGCATAGATGATGCCACAGAGCATGCTGACCGCATCGTCGAGTCGATCATTGATGAGCAGGTATTCATAGTCGTGCCGCTGCGCCATCTCCTGGCGGGCGTTGGTCAGGCGCCGGGTAATTGTCTCTTCATCGTCGCTGCCTCGACCGCGTAGCCGTTGCTCCAGTTCATCGAGATCGGGCGGAGCGACGAAAATCGAAACCGAAGGGAAGGTCCCTGCCGCCCGGACAAGTGCCGCGCCCTGGACGTCGATATCGAGGATCACATCATAGTCCTGCTCCAGCCTGCTCGACAACGGAGAGATGGCCGTTCCGTAATAATTGCCGTGGACCCTGGCCCACTCGAGAAAGGCGTTGTTCTCGATCATCGCTGAGAAACGATCGCTATCGACAAAATAGTAGTCGTGCCCGTCTACCTCTCCGCGTCGCGGCGACCGGGTGGTATGGGAGATGGAGAAGACCAGATGTCCGACCTCCTGCATGACCCGTCTGAGCAACGTCGTCTTGCCGGTCCCGGACGGCGCCGAAACGATAAAGAGACTGCCGCCCATCAGCGCTCCCCGTCCCCTTCCGAGCGCACCGCTTCACGAATCCCGACCAGGTGAGGAGGCATCTGCAGCGCGGCGACCCGCTGGGCCAAGGTATCCGGTTGCACCGAGGAGAGGATGACATGGTTCGAATCGGTGATGATGATCGAGCGGGTCCGGCGCCCTTCGGTTACATCGATCAGACGTTCGGCGCTTTTTGCCAGTTCCTTGAGTTTTCGGGCCGGGGACGAGCCGGTATTGATAACCGCGATGACCCGCTCTACCATAACCGTGTTGCCATACCCGATATTGAGCAATTGCATGGAGTTCTCTTGACAGGCAAACGTTGTTCGGAGCCGGCTATTCGATATTCTGGACCTGTTCCCGCATCTTTTCCAACTCGCTTTTCAACTCGACGGTTTCCTGGGCAATCCGGGCATTGCTGATTTTTGAGGCCACGGTGTTTACTTCCCGCAGGAATTCCTGGATAAGAAAATCAAGGGTGCGACCGACCGGTTCGGATGATTCGAGCAAATCCTCGAATTGTTTGATGTGGCTGCGCAAACGAACCAGTTCTTCTGTCACATCGGTCTTGTCGGTGAGAAGAGCCACCTCCTGGGCAAGACGGGCCGGATCGAGTTCGACATGGCCGAGTAGTTTGTCCAGTCGTTCCTTGAGGGCCGTCTCCCGCTGACTGATCAGCTCCGGCAGCTGATCTTCGATGGTCTGCAGGACGACGGCAAACGAACGTAACCGCTTGCCGAGGTCTTCGCTGAGATGAACAGCCTCCTTTACTCGCATTTCCAGGCAGCGCTGCAAGGCTTCACAGACCGCCCGATCAATATGCGGCGCAATGGCCTCGAGATCTTCAGAATGCTGTTCCCTGATCAGAATATCGGGCAGATTGGCAAAGTGCAGCAGATCGATGTCCGGTGACAATCCGGTATGCGCGGCCAGACTGTGCAATGCCTGCTGATAGGTGGCGGCAATCTTCTCGTCGAAACGAATCGACACCAGATCGGAAAAATCGCCCCCGACCGACAGCGACAAATCGACGCGGCCCCGCTGGTGGAATTCGCCGATTCGTCGCCGGACCCCATCTTCCAACTGACCGTAATCACGCGGCAGTCTTATTTTGGCATCGAGAAAGCGGTTGTTGACGCTCCGCACTTCGACGCTCCAGATCCGGCCGTCACGCTCACATTCGGCCCGGCCGTAGCCGGTCATACTCTTCCATCCCATGGTCTTTCCCCGACGCGATACTCCTGCTGACTCTGCTGAAAAACTATGAGCTGAAAAGACAGCGTCAATCGACACGTCCCGTTGTCGGTGGGACGCCACGTTCATAAGCAGCGACGCTGTTTTATGGCCGAGGCGGGCAGACACGGGGCGAGGTGGGTCGATCACCGCAGCCCGTGTTTTTTACCATCCTCCATGTCGATGCCCGGCAATACCCTGGCCGGCCATTCGTCATTGACTGGTTAGGACGGCATCGAGTTCAGCAACAATTTCATCCGTGATATCTATGCCCTGGACTGCATACAGGACGCCGCTTCGAGCGTCGATGAGCAGCGAGTAGCCATTGGCTTCACCGTAATCCTTGACGACCTTCTCAAGGGTTTTCAAAATGGGGTCGAGTTCCTTGTCCTGCATCGCCTTCAGCTCAAAGCGCGCATCCTCCGCTTTTTCCTGAGCTTCCCGTCGTTTCCTCTGAAATTCCCGCATCTTCTCCTGCTTGGTATCTTCACTCCAGGCGGAATTCTTCTTTTCTATGTCATTCTGCATTGCCAGCAGTGCATCCTCTTCGCTCTTGAGCGAGGCCTGCAACTCCTGCATTCTCTCATCAAAGCGAGCCTTGGCGGCTTTGCCGGCAACGCATTCAACCAACACCCGCTGGACGTTCATCACTCCGAGCTTCACATCCGCTGCCTGAGCTCCCCCGGACAACAGCAGCAAGGCAACACACACACCGACACCACCACTACCTAAGAATCGTTTCAACATGACTCCCCCAAAACAGAGATTGCGGGCCCGCAGGCCCGCAATCAATAAAAAAATACAAAAAAGAAATTATTCGATAATGACGAAGTCGTCACGGCGATTCTGGGCATAGGACAACTCATCCTGCCCGTGCACCAGCAGCCGCTCTTCACCGTAGCTGATCGTTGTCAATCGCTCTTCAGCTACCCCGAGGTTGACCAGATATTTCTTGGCGCTGAGTGCGCGCCGCTCACCCAGGGCCATGTTATATTCATTGGTGCCCCGGGGATCGCAATTGCCCTCGATGCGAACATACGCTTCACCGCCTTTCATGAAGTCGGCATTGACCTGAATCCGGGAAACCTGATCCTGACGAATATCGGAAGAATCAAAATCGAAATAAACGGGCAACATGCCTTCCGATGTCCGCCCTTCGGATATACCGACTCCCTTGGACTCGAGAGACTCCTCCTTACCCATCGCGCCGGTGTCGGTGGAAGGCTTCATTGCTTCATCCGTATCACTGTCGGCGCAACCCGAAAACAGGACAAGACTGAGAATCATCAAGGCGGGCAGCAAGGCCCGTACTCTGCTCCACATGGTAAAACCTCCCGAAATTGTATTTTTTTATGGTGCGATGTGTACTCGCGGAAACGCGCTGATAGCTCCTGCCGATTCCTCCATGGAACCTTCGATCAGTATTCAACTATAAAAAATCGTACTAAAAACACAAGGACTATCTACAGCCTCCCGTGCTTATTTGTGTCGCCCGCCGACGCCACTTTGCTCTGGTGCTATTTGTGATTTCAGTATACAATCTATGGTTGATCAATGAAATAATACACCCCCGTGTGACCGGCACTGCCCAGGAGACAAATAGATGGCCAAAATGCATGTTAATCCCAATCGCGCTACCGACAAGGCCGTGCGAGCAATCGACCGCAAACGCGAACAGGAACGCCGCAAGATGTTCACTTTTGCCAGAGACCACGCCGACTTGCTGGCAACCAAACTTGTTCAGCGCCTGATTGACAAAAAGATCATCGAAACGACTTCGGTCGAAGACATCCGCGGCGTTTTTGAAAAGCAGCTGCGCTCCCTGCATTTGCTCGAAGAATTCGACCTGCAACTCAAACTCGCCCCGGTCCGGACCCTGGTCCAGGATCCCAATATCGTTACCCTGTATCTGACTCAGTTCATCATTGAAGACCTGATTGAGCACGGCAGCATCCAGGATGTCTTCGGGGAAGACATCGATATCTACCGGGCCGTCGATTCCGTCACCAAGGTGCTTCGTCCGAAGTGATTCATCCCGCCGGGACGCCCGCGCTGGTCTTTGCCGACCCGCGGGGTCGTATCCACGATTTCCAGGATCTGGCCATGGCCGGGATGGCCCATGAGCGGATCGTCCGCCCGGCCAACGGTGATCTGATCGAATTACCGGAAGGCAGCGAACTCTTCGTCCTGCCCGGGCGACTGCCGGTCGGCACCGACCGGGTCAGCGGTGAACCGCTGCTGCTCGAGGAAGACCCCGCTCGCCCGGGCGAGTCGATCCTGGCGGTAGCCGCCTTCATGGCCCCCGCCCACACGGCTCTTTACACCGCTGCTTTTCAGCGCCGGGCAGAGGCGCCGATCCTGCCGCTGTTCGCCTACACCGCCGTCGGCTGGTACCGGGACCGTTTCTGGGTGACCGCCTTTCGCAGCGATGCCGACCAGCGTCAGGATGCCCGAAATTTCAACCAGAAACAAATTACCTGGTTGACCAAGAAAGCCCTGGAGCGACACCGGGCCAATCGGTTGATCCAGCATCTCGGCATCTGCTGCCTGACGTACCACTGTCCGGCTGCCCGCAATTATTTCTTGGGTCGCTGGGAAGCGCCGCTGCCGTCCTCCCCGACCTGCAACGCCCGCTGTCTCGGTTGTATTTCTCTCCAGCAGTCGGGCTGCTGCCCGTCCACCCAGGACCGCATCGCCTTCGTGCCGACTTCCCGGGAGATCTGCGAAATTGCCGTACCGCATCTGCAAACGGCGCCGT
This sequence comes from uncultured Desulfofustis sp., assembly GCA_964433645.1. Taxonomy (GTDB): domain Bacteria; phylum Desulfobacterota; class Desulfobulbia; order Desulfobulbales; family Desulfocapsaceae; genus Desulfofustis. The sequence goes on along the minus strand of CAYSSK010000016.1, from coordinate 15,902 downwards.
CGGCGATCGTCAGCTTTGGCCAGGGATGTGAAGGGGAACCGCTGCTGCAGGAGGATTTGCTGGCAGCGTCGATTCACGCCATCCGCCGCCAGACGACCAGGGGAACCATCAACTGCAACTCCAACGCGTCGCTGCCTGATACCGTCGATCGCCTGGCCCGTGCCGGTCTGGACAGCCTTCGAGTCTCACTCAATTCCGCCAGAGCAGCTTACTACGAGCGCTATTACCGGCCGCGGGGCTATGGTTTCGCCGATGTCCGCCAATCAATCATAACCATGAAACAGAGAGGAAAATTTGTTTCCCTGAATTACTTCATCCTGCCTGGCTTTACCGACAGCACCGAGGAACTCGAAGCACTCGTCGATCTGGTGCAAGCCGCCGATGTCGATTTTATTCAGCTGCGCAATCTCAACATAGACCCACATTATTATTTTTCCTCCCTCGATGTGCCAACCGGTTTTACTATTGGTCTGCGTCGCTGGCTGAAAAAGCTGAAAAATCGGTTGCCCCGCCTGCGTTTCGGCTACTTCAATCCGCAGGTGAATACCGACCACAGAATGCTCCCTTGAAACATTGCATTTCCATGCCATCTCAGCGAAAAATGAAAATGGATACCCATGTCGGAGCTGTCAATACTTGAACTGACTGAATATTTTCTATTGATTTTTTTTACCGTTCTATTATGGTAATGGGAAATTTTATCATTTTTTATTAAGCCTTGGATAACTATTATGGATATAAACGAACAGGCACCGAAAATGAGGCTCACCGCACAGCGCCAGATCATCCTCGAAGAACTCGCCAAGGTAACCTCGCATCCTACCGCCAATGAGGTGTACGATATGGTCCGCAAGCGGCTGCCTCGCATTGGCTTGGGCACCGTGTATCGTAACCTCGAATTGATGGCTGAAACCGGTCTGATCCTCAAGCTCGAAGTGGGGGGTACGCAGAAACGCTTCGACGCCACGACACATCTCCACTATCACGTTCGCTGCAGTGAATGTGGCCGCGTCGACGATATTGAACTGCCGGTCCAGACCAAGCTCGACCGGCTCGCCGCCAAAGCCTGCGATTACCAGATCATCGGCCATCATATCGAATTTTCCGGTATCTGCCCGGATTGCGCGCGCGGTGCCGGCAAACAGATATCGATCAACTGAGCGTTCCGCGAACCGGTCGACCACAGACAAAACGACACCACCCCTTTCTCTTCAACAGAGAAAGGGGTGGTGTCGTTTTTATCGAATGAAACGCCCCGAAGACCACTCAGGTAAAGATAACCTTGCAGAACCGTCGTTTGCCGACCTTGACTATCTTCGTCCCCATCGGCCCAAGCGCGCAACCGCTGTCGGTTACTTTCTCGCCATCGATACTGACGGCCATCTGTTCAATCATGCGCCGGCCTTCCGATGTGGACGTGACAAGGCCGGCATCGACCAGCAGTTTCGGCAGCCACACCGCTTCGCTCGCCGTCAGGGTGTATTCGGGCAGGTCATCGGGAACTTCATGTTTGCTGAAAACGCTGGCGAAATTCTCTTCCGCCTGCCGGGCCGCGGTCGCCGTATGAAAGCGCGCGGTTAATTCTCCGGCCAGTTGCTGCTTGACCGCTTTCGGGTGCAGGCGCCCCTCTTCCATTCCCCGCCGCAGCTTGGCAATCTCTTCGGTAGAACTGTCACTGAGCAGTTCGTAATAACGAAACATCAGCTCATCGGAAATAGACATGGTTTTGCCGTAGATATCGGCGGCGCTTTCACTGATGCCGATGTAATTGCCGAGAGACTTGCTCATCTTGTTGACCCCGTCCAGTCCCTCCAGCAGCGGCAGGGTCAATACGACCTGCGGTTCCTGATTCCGGGCTCGCTGCATGTCTCGTCCCATCAGCAGATTGAACAGCTGATCGGTACCGCCCAACTCGACATCTGCTTTCATGGCCACCGAGTCATAGCCCTGAATGAGGGGGTAGAGAAATTCGTGGATGGAGATTGGCCGGCCGCCTTCGAAGCGTTTCTTGAAATCGTCGCGTTCGAGCATTCGAGCAACGGTCAGTTCCGACGCCAGGCGGATCATCGCAAAGGAATCGAGCGCGCCGAGCCATTGGCTGTTAAAGGCGATCCGCGTCTTATCGGCATCAAGGATCTTGAATACCTGTTCCTTGTAGGTCTCGGCGTTCCGGGCGATATCTTCACGGGTCAGCGGCTTCCTCGTTTCCGACTTGCCGGTCGGATCGCCGATCAGCCCGGTAAAATCGCCGATCAGAAACCAGACTTCATGCCCCAATTCCTGAAAATGCTTAAGTTTCTGAATGAGCACGGTGTGCCCGAGATGCAGGTCCGGAGCGGTTGGATCAAAGCCCGCCTTGACCTTGAGCGGCACGCCGCTCTTAAGCGAACGTTTCAATTTGTCCGTCAGCTCTTCCCGGGATATGAGGTCGACGACTCCGCGCTCTATCAGTGCCAATTGTCTTTCCAGTTCACCCATTGCTTTTCCCTGCTCCCTCCTGCTCCTCTTTCCCGGACGCCTTGTTATCTGGCATATTCGACAGCCCGGGTTTCCCTGATGACCGTCACTCTGATTTGACCCGGATAGGTCAGCTTCTCCTCGATCGATTTTGCTATATCCTGGCTGAGCAGAACGGCTTGGCTATCGCCGATATGCCCGGAATCGACCATGATTCGCAATTCTCGGCCGGCCTGGATGGCGTAGGATTTTTCCACGCCTTTGAATGAATTGGCAATCGCCTCCAGGTCTTCAAGCCGTTTGACGTAGCTCTGCAACATCTCCTTGCGGGCCCCGGGCCGCGCCCCGGACAGCGCATCCGCCGATTGCACGAGGATATCAAGGACTTTCTGCGGCGGGATATCTTCATGATGGGCGCCGATGGCATAGGCAATCTCATCCTGCTCGCCGTACTTTTTGGCGAGATCACGGCCGATGATGGCGTGCGACCCCTCGACCTCGTGATCGACGGCTTTGCCGATGTCATGCAGTAATCCGGCCCGTTTCGCCAGTTTCACGTCGAGCCCCAGTTCGGCGGCCATGATGCCGCAGAGAAAGGCAACCTCCAGCGAATGCTGCAACACGTTCTGACCATAGCTGGTCCGAAACTTCAAGCGACCGAGGATCTTGATGAGCTCGACGTGCACGCCGTGGGCACCAACGTCAAAGGTTGCCTGCTCGCCGGACTCGCGCATGTCGGTCTCCAGGTCCTTGGTCACCTTGGCGACCACCTCCTCGATGCGGCCCGGGTGAATGCGACCGTCACTGATCAGTTGATGCAGGGCCAGTCGGGCCACCTCTCGACGTACCGGATTAAAGCCGGACAGGATAACCGCTTCCGGGGTATCGTCAATGATGATATCGATCCCGGTAGCAGCCTCTATCGCCCTGATATTACGGCCTTCCCGGCCGATAATACGGCCTTTCATCTCGTCTGAAGGCAGTGGTACCATGGATACCGTTCGATCCGCCACGTAATCGCCGGCATACCGGGAAATCGACAGGGCAATGATATTTTTGGCCTTCCGATCGGCCTCCATCTTCATCTCGTTTTCGATCCGTGCCAAACGCTTGGCCGCATCCATGCGAGCCTGACTTTCCAGCGAATCCATCAGCAGTTTTTTGGCTTCCTCCTGACTGATTTCGGCAATCCGCGCCAACTCGTAGCGCTGCTTATCGAGCAATGAGTCGATTTCTCTGGATTTTTCTTCAAACTCGCGCAGTCTGGCTTTCAACTCTTCCTCGACAACAAACAACTCCTGGCGTTTCTGGTCGCAACTCTCCCACTCTTTTTTCAGCAGTTCCCGTTTTTTGTTGAGCTGTTGCCGATCTTCCTTGATTTCGCGACGATCGGCCTTCAACTCCTCTTCCGCTGCCTGCTTAACCTGATAGGCCTCTTCTTTGCTCTGGAGCTGCGCTTCCTTTTTCAGTTGTTCCGCCTCGACAATGGCATTTTCAATCAATTGCCGAGCCTGCTCCTTGATATTGCTGGCGTGCCCGTCGACAAACCGCTTGCGCAGATAAAAACCGAGCAGGCCGCCGAACAACAACCCGAGAAAGATAAAAACGGAAGGATGATTTAATACGTCCATGGAAAGCTTCCTCAATAATATATGACGATTACGGGAAGCAGTCAGCCTAATGCTAACGGGGGCGGGAGTGAACGTGAAAAGAACTGATAAGGGTTGACAGGGTCGGTGCAGTTAGCTACTCATGGTGCCGGCACTCCGCGATCGCGCACCGTCTTCGCGTCGGAAAGAGAGTCTCCGTCTGTTTACCGGCGCCCGAGAAACATGGCGTCGAAGGCAAGAGAAGATACGCACCATCTATCGAAAAAAACCAGTTGCCGGCATTGGCGACGGCATTTCCACCGACGCCAGATTACCGATACTGATGAACAACCCGTCAACCTTTCTTACAGTCCTGCCACCCCGAGGCGCTGCTGTAATCAATCGTTGTTACCTGTTGCGGCAACCGGGTATTTCACTCCTGGACTGATACCGGTTACCGATATAGTAAAACGATGGTCGGCACTGGCACCAGCCATCGTTGTTCACTTATTTTCCCCACCCTGCCGTGTTTGTAGAACACGTTAAACCTATCGGAATAGGTGGGATCCGCATATCAACGTCTGAGAAATCGTTCGATTGCTCATCGGATTGACAGTGGTGGCTCCCTAGCTGTGAGAGTTGGCTCAACAACACTACAAATCACCAACAGCGCAGGGAAAACTTTTCCGCTCGTCGCGCCCTGTTCATATCGCTTGCCCAGGGCGCCGAGCGATTACGACGATAAAGCTATAATCACAATAAAAACAACAAACAACATCTACCTAACCTGATTCTATCATAGCAGATATTACCAAAAACAAAAGACAAAATTTACCGGCCACGAAAATCGGCTCAGACCATCAACCAAAGCCCGTTTCCTCCCGGATCAACCGCCGGCAACACCGATGCGGCGCACTTTCTTCCCACCCCGGGCCGGGGAGCCACCACGAACCATGAAAAGCCTCCACGCGACCGGCAGGCCTTGGTGGCCGTCCCGGTCGCCGCAACACGAAGGGAAGGTGGCGGAGAACGGGTCAAGACCTGTCCCGCCGCTGGTCAAGGTCGCTGTCGGTCAGGATTTGGCATCAACCGGACTCTTGATCCGCCGTCAGGACCGCCGCCACTTTTTGGTTGAGTATTCTCACTTTCTCCTCGGCGGTGCGCCGGTAGCTCTCATGTTCGTTTTTCAGACGGAGGTAGCGAGAAGCCAGGTTCAGACAGGCCATCACCGCAACCTTGCTTACCGGAATCGTGCCTCCTCCGCGGCCGCCGTTCTCCTCGACCTGCTTTTTGACCAGGGCCAGAATTGCATCCATCTCCTCTTCCGAGGCACCGGTGTAAAAGGCAAAATCCTGGCCAAGGAGATGAAACCTGATCAGTCGTTCTGTCTCGGACATACGCTGCTACTCCTCGGGACCCACCGCCGTCAGGCGTCGCCGGCAATTGCGGCGAGCATCCGGCAGCCGGTCAGCGGGCAAAGAGGCTCCCCTGGATACCGCCGTCCCGTTCCTGTTTGTGCTGGGTCTCCGTTTCCGGCCGTGCCGCCCTCTGCTCTGCAGCCGCTGCTGACTGTTCTTCGACCGCCGTCGGCTGGTCGGACCGAGCGTTGCCGACCGGTTCCGCCTCGTCCGGCAACTCCGACTGCCACCTTTCGATCCGGTCGATCAGTGAATCAACCCGCGTCGTCATGTCCTGCCGCTCTTCCGTCATTTCTTCGAGCTGCCCTCTGAGGTGCTCGTTGTCGGCTACAGCGGCCGTCAACTCCCGTTCGAGTCGGCGTTTTTCATCCCGAACCGCAGCAAACCGCTGCAACAGCTGTTCAATGTGGCGCTCCAATCGAAGCAGTTCGTTATCTCTTGCCATGATTCTCCTCAATGATTACCGCTTGTGCCATTTTTCTCGACGGTCGGCTGAAGCTTCGTTGGCTGTTTTCGTCAGCGGAGGACGGATTAAAACCTGCGCCGCCGTTGATTGAGGTTGAAATCAGCATCTGGTATAGGTCCAGGTCAACGGCGTGCTGCCGGCATAGGGCATGTGCCCATGGAAAAGGCGCGGATCGTTGTCGAATACCAGCGGCAAAAAATGCCTGTCGCCGGCCCACATCGGCAACTCTTCGAGGCGCTCGATCGGATGCCAGAGCAGCCGGCCTTCCTCATTGCCGGCCAGCGGAACACCGGTATATCGTTCGATTCGATAAATAAAGCCGAACCAGTCTTCCCCGTTTGGTCCGAAACCGGTCCAATTGATCGTTCCACGCAGAACCACCTGATCGCAGATGATACCCGCCTCTTCCTGTATTTCCCGGCAAATACATTGATGGATGGATTCCTGTGGCTCCATTTTACCGCCAAGTCCGTTATACTTTCCGGTATGGAGATCATCCGGCCGACCGTTGCGGTGGACCAGCAGTGTCTGTCGCTTGTCCGCGGATAGAACATAACCAAGTGTCGCCACAATCGGTCTGTACAAACTCTCTCCTTGTTATTCAGCCATTTTTCGGTAGAATACCGTAAGACTCACCGTCCTGTCGATCAGGGCGGGCCTGTGCACCGCTACCGTTTTCCTGGACAATAGAGTAACTCGAACGACACTGCAAGCAGGCATTGATCACACCCCTCCACTGCTTCGAATAAGAGACAATCTCTCGCATGACCAGAATCGCCGCCTGTTTTGCTTTCTTTCCGACGCGTTATCTCTGCCTCCAGATCGTTCTGCTGATTCTGCTGCCGACCGGACTTCGGGCAGCCGCCGACCCGGTATCCTTTCCGCACTATTCGTCGATTTCGGCCAATGTCGCTTTCTGGGAAAAAATATACTCCACCTATTCGGTTAATACCGCAATAATTCACGACCGTGACGAACTCAGGCGTGTCTATACCGTTATCAATCTGGTCGATCGGAACCTGCCGGGAGCAACACCCAGAAACGACGCGCTGGTGGAAAAAACAAAAAAGCGCTACGCCGACCTGCTGCTTCGCCTGGTCCATACGCCACCGACAACGAAGGAAGAAAAACGGGTTGCCGCTCTATTTCCGGGAAAACCTGATCCGGCTGCGTTGAAACGGGCCGCCGTCGCGATCCGTTCGCAAACCGGCCTGAAAGAGCAGTTCATCGATGGCGTGATTCGTTCGGGCGCCTATCTGCCCACGTTCAAGCGCCTTTTTCGCACTCACGGCCTGCCCGAAGACCTGGCCTATCTTCCCCACGTCGAATCCTCCTTCAATCCTCGCGCTTTTAGTAGATTCGGGGCCGCCGGTATGTGGCAGTTCACCACCGGCACCGGTCGGCAATACCTGCGGATCGACTATATCATCGATGAACGGCTGGACCCGTTTCTCGCCGCCGAAGCAGCGGCCCGCTTTCTCAAAAGCAACTACCGGGCGCTCGGCTCCTGGCCGCTGGCCCTGACCGCCTACAATTACGGGACCGCCGGCATGAAACGGGCGGTCGCGGCGCACGGCACCTATGAGCAGATCTTCCGCACGTATCGCAAGGGCTGGTTCAAATTCGCCGCCCGTAATTTCTATCCATCGTTTCTCGCCGCGGTGAAGGCGGCCAAGCATTTCGAACAATCCGGCACCCTGCTCCCGGACCGGCCGGTGGCCACGGTCTCCATACGAATGCCCGGGTTCGTCGCCAGCAGTGCGCTCTGCACCCATCTCGGCATCAGCCAGGCAACCCTGGCCCGTTACAACCCGGCGCTGCGCGATCCAGTGCTGCAGGGCGAGAAGTATATTCCGCAAGACTACCTGCTCAAAGTGCCGGCTGAGTTAAAAAATAGTGCGGCTCTGGCCGTTTTGCCTGCCGCCTTGTTTTATCCGGAACAGAAACGAAGCCTTTTCTACCAGGTTCGTCCCGGCGACACGGCAGGGGCCATTGCCCTGGCCCACAAGGTGTCGCTCAAGCGCCTGATCGAGGTCAACGGTCTCGATCGTCAGGCCACCATCCGGGTCGGCCAGAATCTGAGAATCCCGGCTATCTCGGCGACAAAGTCACCACCACCGGTACCGCCTGCCCGCAACACCGCCGTGGTTACGCTGATCGGCACCAAAAAAAGCAAACCAACGACCCCATCCGCCGCCCCGATACCAACCGATCTGACGGTCATCGGCAATCTCAAGGTCTTCGAGGCGACCAGAAACGGCGAGCTGGTCTCCGGGCGAATAGAGGTGCAACCCGACGAGACCATTGACCTGCTTGCCCACTGGCTCAAGGTGACCCCGCAATCGATCCGCCTTGCCAATCGGCTTGACGATCAGGCGGAGGTAACACCGGGCCAGACCATCTCCGTTGATTTCGTGACTGTCGGGGTAACCGCCTTCGAAACGGCCCGTTTCGACTTTCACCAGGAAAAACAGGAAGATTTTTTCAAAACATACGGTGTCGTTGAGCTGCACAGCTATACGGTCAAACCGGGAGACACGCTCTGGGAACTCTGTTATAACACGTTCGAGATCCCGCTCTGGCTGTTGAAAAAATACAATGACCAGCTCAGTTTCACCAGGCTCGATTCGGCCAGTACACTCCAGGTGCCGGTTGTCAGAGCATTGTAGGTTCAGAGGTTCACCCCGCGGAGACACGCCATGGACATCAACGCTACGATTGCCGCCCTGAAGGCCAGGCCCGATTTTGACGATCACGTCGGCATGATCCTCATTCACAACGGGACGGTTCGTTCCTGGTCGCGGGCCGACGGGAAAACGGTGACAGCTGTTGAAGTGACCGTCGATCACGAGCGAATAGACCGACTGCGCCGGGAGTTTTTACAGTATCAGGGCATCTATGATATCATTATCGAAACCCGGGAAGGTCTCCGTCGTCCGGGCGACGATCTGCTCTACATCCTCGTCGCCGGCGACATCAGAGAGCATGTCAAGGAGGTCCTGGCCCGATTGCTCGACCGGATCAAGGCAGAAGCCGTCAGCAAGCGCGAGCTGTCCGGCCTGCCGTAATCACTGGAGATACCGGTTATGACCGCCGCTCAGGAGCTGATCGCCAGCTATCGCACGTTCAAGACCCTTCCTCACGTGGTCACCAGGCTGTCGCAGCTGATCAACGACAGCAGCACCACCATGAAAGATTTCGAGGACGTCATCAAGATGGACCCCACCCTGGTGGTCAGACTGCTGCGCCTGGTCAACAGCCCTTATTACGGGTTCAGTCAACACATCGAATCGATCGGCCGGGCCGTGGCCCTGGTCGGTATGAAGAATCTCTACAACATCGCCGTTACCGACGCGTTGAAACATCTGTTCCGGGAACGGGAGCCATCAAGGATCTTCTCCCGCCAGAAGCTCTGGCTCCATTGCGCCGCCGTTGCGATCTGCAGCCAGATGCTGGCCGAACGGATTTTTGGCATCAACGGGGATGACCCGTACCTCTGCGGGATTCTGCATGATTTCGGTCTCATTGTGGAAGAGAGGACCGCCGGCTCCGTGTTTCACGACATCTGTCAGGCGGCCCTTGACCACGGTTCTCTGCCCGAGCAGGAACGGAATCAGCTCGGTACCGATCATGCTGAAATCGGCTATCTGATCACCGACGACTGGGGGATCTCAAACACCATCAGGGAAGCCATCAGAGATCACCACAGCCTCCGGGGAGACATCGAGCCGACCAGCCTCACCGGAATCCTCCAGATCGCCGAATTTCTCACCGGGCAATTGGGCTACACCATTCTCGCCACCACGGTCACCGAGTTGTCCCCGGTACTTGCCGACCATATCCAGGACAATATAGACGAATACCGGGTACTGCTCGACGATCTGCCGGCGGAAATGGGCAAGGCCAGCGAGATCTATCGTTCCGCGGAGCACTGATATGGCGGACCGGGCCGACTCTCTCTTCCAGGCACAGGCAACCACCGCCAAGACAATTGCGCGCCTGCTCGCCTACCTCTGCCGTCGTCAGCAGCATGGTCGCTACCTCTGCGTCGACCACCAATTGCTCCACCACCAGAGCCCGCGCCCACTGGCCCTGCCGGCCGCTCTTGCCCCATCCGACCCCGCTTCGCCTCTCTTTGCGGCCGATCCGGCGCAGCCGGTCGATCTGGGCGCCGGCCTCTTCCTGCTGCCATTGCCTCAACTCGAGGCGATATTGTATTTCCACATCACCGCCGAGAACGGCCCGCCTCAAGTTGCAGCAGCCAACGTGACCCTGCTGACCGAAGTTTTTTTCTGCCACCAGCGTTTCGATGACGCCGTCAACAAACAGCAGGTACAGAAGAACCAGTTCGACCGAAAGGTCAAGGTCCTCGAGAACAAATACCAGGATATGCTTGAGGAGACCCAGCACAGCTACCGCCTCATTCAGCAGCAACAGGAACTCTATTCCAGGACACTGCAGGTCGAGATCGACAAACAAACCATGGAACTGCGCGCTTCGAAAGCCGCGGCCGAGAGCGCCAACGTTGCCAAAGGCCAGTTTCTGGCCAGCATGAGCCACGAAATTCGCACGCCGATGAACGGCATCATCGGTTTTACCGAAATGCTGCTCGGTTCCGGACTGGATGAAGAACAACGGGAGTGCGCGGCAATCATCAAGCGCAGCGGAGAAGCACTGCTTGGGCTGATCAACGATATCCTCGACTTTTCCAAGGTCGAGGCCGGTCAAATGGGGCTCGAATATATCGATTTCGACCCGGAAATCACCGCCCACGATGTCTGCGAAATGATTCGTCCCCGGGTGTCCGGCAAACGCATCGAAGTATTGTGCCGCATCGGTGAAAACGTGCCGGCCAGGCTAAAGGGAGATCCCGGCCGTTTTCGCCAGGTACTGGTCAACCTGCTCGGCAACGCGGCAAAATTCACCGAGCAAGGTGAAATCGAACTTTCCATCGACCTGCTCGAGGAAACCGGGGAGGCGATCATCCTGCACAGTACCGTTCGGGATACCGGTATCGGTATCCCCGAGGACAAACACGAAGCAATTTTCACCGCCTTCAAGCAGGCCGATGGCTCAACAACGCGGAAATACGGCGGCACCGGCCTGGGGTTATCGATCTGCCGCAGCATTGCCGGGTTGATGAACGGCCGTATCTGGGTGGAAAGTCGGGAGGGCGAAGGTGCCACCTTTCACTTCACCGCCGCCATGCGCGCCGCCGATCACCTGCCCGAAAATCGCAGTGCCGGTGAGGATCTGCGGGGAATCAAGGTGCTGGTCGTCGACGACAACCGAGCCAACAACGAGATTCTCCGCTCGGTACTCGAGCAGGCCGATATGATTGTCGCCACCGAAACCGACGAACGGCAAGCCATTGCCAGGCTACAGCAGGCCGCCGAGAACGGGCGCCCTTATGAGCTGGCTATCATCGATATCATACTGCCCCACATCCCCGGCTTTGAACTGGCCGCCCGGATTCGCGCCGAAAAAAGCTCCATCAGCACCATCCCGCTGCTCGCCTATACCTCGTCCACCGAACGAATTGCCGCAAAATGCCGGGAAGCGGGGTTTTCCGCGTTTTTGACCAAACCGGCGCGCCGCTCCATCCTCTACAAAACCATCGCCAGGGCATTGGGGGATAACGCCGAACAGCAAACGGCGAACAAACCGCTGATCACTCAATATTCGGTGCGTGAAGCGATCAAGCAATCCGTCAGACTGTTGCTTGTCGAAGACAATCCGGTCAACCAGAAGCTGGCATCGATGATGCTGCAAAAAGCGGGCTACGCAGTGGACATCGTCGATAACGGCAGGAAAGCCGTCGCCACCTATCACGGTGATCCGCATCGCTTCGACCTGATCCTGATGGATGTTCAGATGCCGGAAATGGACGGTCTGGAAGCCACCCGGCAAATCAGGCAGAAAGGGCATCGGGTCCCGATTATCGCGATGACCGCCAACACCATGGCGGGCGACCGTGCTAAATGCCTGGCGGCGGGCATGGACGACTATGTTGCCAAGCCGCTCAACCGGGAAACTGTTTTCAAGCTGATCGAGAAATGGCATGAACGATAACTCGACACCGCCACTCCGGCGCAGAGCGGCCTCCCGTTCCCCGCATCGCCTGGTCCTGTGGGCGGACGGGCCGGCTCCCGCCGCCGCACCGCTCAAATGGCTGCACAGTCTGACCAGGATCATGCTGATCGTGCTGCGCGAAATGGAGCTGAACTATCTCAATCTGCGCACCGGCGCCCTGACCTACGCCCTGCTGCTGTCCATGGTTCCGCTGCTGGCCATGAGCACGGCAGTGGTCAAGGGACTCGGCGGCGGCGATCAATTACGGGACATCGTCTTTACCTATATAGACACGCTGGAGCAGACGGCCCCTTCCGTGCGTGCCGCCCCGGATCAGGTACAGACGAGGCAGCAACCGGACCCTGACTCCACATCACCGCCCGACGCCGAACCCGCGGCCGACCTGACGGGACATCTGCGCGCCGCCGCCGATCGCCTTTTCGATTACGTCGACCGAACGAGTTTTGCCACGCTTGGCACCTTCGGCATTCTCGGGGTCTTTCTCGCGGTGATCCTGGTGCTCAGTCAGATCGAAGCGGCCATGAACACCATCTGGCACGTCGAGAGCAGCCGCTCGCTGCTGCGTAAAATCGCCGATTACCTGACCCTCATGGTCCTGCTGCCCATCGCCATCAATGTGGCTCTGGCTGCCGGCACGGTCTTGACCAGCAAATCGCTCAGCGGCCATCTCGATCGGCTCATTCCCGCTACCTGGATGCAATCCTTACTGCTCGGCGGCATCCCGATTTTGTTTTTGACGGTGGCGCTCTATGTCGCCTACATCTTCTTTCCCAACACCAAGGTCAAAACCATTCCAACCCTGATCGGCGCCCTGCTCGCCGGCACCCTCTGGTTCGCCACCCAAAACCTGTTCATCGGGCTGCAGATCGGTGTCGCCAACTACAACGCAATTTACGGGTCGTTCGCGACGATCCCGCTGTTTCTCGTCTGGATTTATTTCGGCTGGCTCTTCGTGCTGCTCGGCGCCGAGGTCGCCTACGCCATCCAGAACCGCGCTTCGTATGCCCTGCAGGAACGGCGAAACGATGTTGTACAGCAGTTGAGCGCGGCATTTGACATCTGCGCCTTTATCGCCGACAGGTTCGAAGAGGGCCGGGGTACCACCATTGATGATCTGGCCGCCGCCTCCCCCTGCTATCGTCACGACCTTTTGGCGGCAACCGTCGACGATCTGGTAGCCGCCGGCCTGTTGCACCATGCCAGCGAAACCGGGGCGTTGATGCCTTCCGCTCCGCCCGGTAGTATCGACCATCGCCGCCTGATCGACGTTGTTTTCGGGACCACGCCACCCGACACCACCGGCGGCAGAAACACCGCCGAGTTGATCGCCGCCGCGCAAGCCGCGCCGCACCGTGAAGAGTCAGTGTCCCGTGAGGCGACAACGATCAACGACGGCGCTGATCATTGGTCACCGGAAACACCGGTATCGACGGGACGATCGGCATAGAGTCGAGCCCGACAGGGACAGCATTCGGGCACTACCACCGAGAAGACCGAACCGCCACCGACTCGGGAGTCGACCTCCAACGTGCCGCCGTGCGCCTTCAGGATATCCTGACAGAAAAGCAGCCCCAGCCCGCTCCCCGGCTCGCCGATCGTTCCTTTGCTGCTTGTCTTCACATCAACCTTGAACAGGTTGGTGACATAGTCCTGGCTCATGCCCTTGCCGTAGTCTCTGACGGCAAGGGTCATCGGTCGACTCGGATCCGGCTGATAGATTTCGATGGTCCCGCCCGGCTGGCTGAATTTGATGGCGTTGGACAACAGATTGTTGAGCACCACGAAATAGAGGTATTTGTCGGCGTACACCGGACAGTCGGGCGGCAACAGGTTAACCAGGTGCAGCGATTTTTCCGAGGCGAGATGACCAAAATTGGTTATCACATCGGCCGCCATATCCGTTGCGTTGAAAAATGTCCGCTCCAGCTTGACTTCGGCCGACTCGAAGCGATCCATCGACAGCAGATCGTCGATCATCTGCAGCATCCGGTGACCGTTGGTAACGATATTTTCCAGGAACTGTCGGTGAACCTCCGAAGAAAAGGTTTCGCGCTCGAGAATCCGCTTGAGCATCTGGGTGATCGAATAAAACGGCGATTTCAGGTCGTGGGCGACCAGCGCCACAAAGCGGCTTCTCATGTTTCGGGCAATCTCCGCCTGTCGTCGCGCTTCCTGCAGAAAGTGCTGTAATTGTTTCTGTTCGGTGATATCGATGGCAATCTCGAGCTTGACATATTTCCCATTGGACCACCTGATTGCCAGATCCTTGGCGTTGTACCATCGCTTGTTGAAAGGATTCTGATACTCCCACTGATACGGTCCCGTCGGCTCACCGTCTTCGCTCAGCAGGTGGTTGTTGACGCAGAACAGGCAGGGACCGTCACTGCTGGCGTGGATGAATTGCCAGCATTTTCTGCCGATCGGGTCGAAACCGAACAGTTTCTTCAAGTATGTATTGGCATAGAGGATCTCGTGGGTATCGAAGTCGGCGACATAGATGATACCGTCGATACTCTCGACCATCCCGGAAAACAATTCGTTGGATTGCCGCAGGCGGATCTCCGCGTTGAGTCGTTCGGCTATCTCGGCGCTGAGCTGCAGGTTTCGATCATCCAACTGCCGGGTCCGCTCACGCACCTCCTGCTCGAGCCTGACCAGGTGCTCAACCTGTTCAATGGTTCTCAGTTCCGCCTCCTGCCGAGCCCTGACCCGGGCCTTGGCCCAGAAAAGACAGACGACAAAGGAGGGAATGAGCAGGGCGAGGGCGAGAACGGCAAGAAAGAGGAGATAATTTCGCTTCTGCGCGGTAAAATAACCAGCCGGCATTTCGGAGACCACCGACCAGTGCTTACGCGCCGCAAGCCCCTCTTCCCGCTCGCTGTCCAAGCTCGATCCCCTCGGGCTGTCGGCGGCGAACAGAACGGGAACGGTAAATCGGGTAAAAGAATAGAGCGTGTCATCCTGAAAGAGGGCGGCGCCTTCCCGGCCATCAAGCAACCGCTGCACTGCCGTGAGTCGAGTGGCATTGCCACGCGGCTCGCGGTCTTGGCCAAGCGTATGGGCGAGTTCACGCTGATCTCGAAAGATCATCAGCATGCCCCGCTCGCCCGTGCCGATTTCACTGACCAGATCAAGCAGGGCGGACATCCGGTAATCGATAATGGCAATTGTACCCGTCTCTTCATCGTCGGCAGAGGAAGCCAGGCCGACCCGGATCTGCTGATTGGCGTGCTCGCAGGGAGCGCCCCGGCAGAGCCTGATAACCGGGGGAAAGACCTGTAAGGTTCCGGGAGAGGCTGCAAAAAAAGCTTTCAAAGCGGCCGTATCGCCGGCAAGCCGGCGTGCCGCCTCGGCCTTCTTCGTCTCCCGGCCGCCTGTTGTTCGAGCCCGGATCAGTTCGCTGCCAGGCGGTCCAAACAGAAGCACCCGCTCGTACAGCGGATGCTTGGCCAGCGTATCGGCCAGCAATCCCGATATCGCCGATTCACGAAGCACTCCGGAATCACCAGTGACCAGCAGCGGATCGAGGTCGTCGAGCAGCTGTTTCAGATCGGTGGCGGCGGCATGATGCCCGCTCTCCAGGAACAATGCCACGGCACGGACCAGCAGGGACTCCTTCTGGATCGTCAAATCATTGAAATTATGGACACGATCGTAATAAAGCGCCCCCGCTACCAGGGCGACGGTCACCAACGGCCAGAGGAACAAGCCGATGACCTGTCCGGCAAAGCGCTCGCCAAACGTCGGCAGAGCCGGGTCTTTACTGATCTTTTCCATACCATTGAAAGGCTGAGTCGACCGACAGCCGAGTCGGCCTATTCACATTTTTTTTATATGAAAATCAGTTCCACAGGCTGAACTCCCCGGGCTGGTTGATTC
>CAYSSK010000015.1:0-47236 GCA_964433645.1 uncultured Desulfofustis sp. | reverse complement strand
GCGTCGATAAAATAGATCCAGATCTGTTTCATCCGGCCGAGCAGGTGGCCCGGTCCGCTCAGTCGCTCTTTGAGGGTCCGGTACAGCTCGTCGTGAAAAGCGGCCAGGGCGGCCAGCCGCTGCGGTCCGGTGGCGGTCTCGCCTTTGATTTCCGCCGGCAGAAAGGGATTGGCGAGCAGGCCACGACCGATCATCCAGCGATCTACGGCGGGCAATCGCTCGGCAAGCTGCTGGAAGAGTTGCCGAGTAGTAATATCGCCGTTGTAGCTCAGGCGATGGCGGGTCATCTCGCAGCAGCGGACAAAGGCGTCGGGATCGGTGCTGCCGCGGTAGAGCTGGCTGCCGAGACGGGCATGGATGGTGATCCCGGTCAGCGGGAAAGGGTCGAGCCGGGGGAGCAGGACCGTCGATTCCAGGGCGTCATGATAGCCCAGGCGCATCTTGATCGACAGGCGCGGCTTCAGCTCCGGCAGGACCGCCTCCAGCAGCGCGACAATGGCATCGGGGTAAGGCAGCAGCCCGGAGCCGCGCCGTTTTTTGGCGACCATCCGCACCGGGCAGCCCAGATTCCAGTTGATCTCCCGGTAGCCCAGGGCAAAGAGACGGTTGCCAAGGGCCAGAAAACCGGCCGCGTCGGCATTGAGCAGTTGCGGGACGACCGGCAGAGCGGTATTGGCCTCCGGCCGCAGGTCGGCAAGCACCTTGTCGGAAAAGACGGCTGTGCTCTGGGGGTTGATAAACGGCGCGACCGCCCCGTCGAGCCCTGAGAAATGAGCGGCGTAGAGGCGGCGGAACAGCGCATCGGTGATGCCCTTGAGCGGTGCCATGACCAGCTGCGGACACTCGCTCACGATACCTGGTGGTCCGGTTGTGCAGCGGCGATCGCCGGTTGGGCCCAGTGGTGCATGTCGTGGCCGCTCGGGTTCTGGAAGACCCGCAGGTCGAATTGCGGCAGCGCGGCAAGCAGGTGATCGAAGATGTCGGCCTGGATCGCTTCGTAGAAGGCCCAGCGCTTATCTAAGCTGAAGACGTAGATTTCCAGGGGCAGGCCGTGTTCGGTGGGGGCAAGGTGGCGGACGAGAAAGGTCATGTCCTGGTTGATCTGCGGCAGGCTCTTCAGATAGGCGACGACGTAGGCGCGGAACACGCCGATATTGGTCTGCCGGCGGCCGTTGATCGGCAGGGCCGGATCGTCCGGAAATGCGTGATATCGATTGAATGACTCGATTTCTTTGGTTTTTGTGCTCAGATAATCTTTCAGCAGGACAATTTTCGAAAAGCGCTCGAGTTGTTCGTGGTCGCAGAAATGGATCGAGTTGATATCGATCATCAGCGCCCGCTTGATCCGCCGCCCGCCGGATTCGGCCATGCCCCGCCAGTTTTTGAAGGAATTTGCCACCAGTGCGTAGGTCGGGATGGTAGTGATCGTCTTGTCCCAGTTCTGGACGCGGACGGTGTGGATCGAAATGGCGATCACATCGCCGTCGGCGCCGTAGGACGGCATCTCGACCCAGTCGCCGATCCGCACCATGTCGGTGGCGGTCAGCTGCACCGACGCGACGAAGCCGACGATGATGTCCTTGAACACCAGCATGGTCACCGCGGTCATGCCGCCGAGCACCGAGATGATGCCCCAGGGCGACATGCCGGAGAAAATCGAGATGACAAAGATCGCGCCGACGATATAACTGGCGATTTTGGCCGCGTCAACGAACCCGTTGAGCACGTCGGCCCGCTTCATTCTCACCAGCCGGGCGATATCGCCGGCCGCCGACAGGGCGGCGTTGATACTGAGCACGCCGGCCAGCACGAAAAAGACCAGCGTGGTGCGCTTCAGGATCAGGTAGATGGCGCTGCCTTCGGGCAGCAATGCATCAATGGACAGGTTCATCAGCAGCAGCGGCACAAACCAGCTGACCGTGTCGACCACCTGACGATTGGCCAGTACATCATCCCAGCGATAGCGGTTGCGCTTGATCCATCCCGTGCAGATCGTCCGCAGGACCCGGCGCACCACCAGGGTGGCGATCATGATGATCAGCAGGATCAGCGTAACGCTGATCACCAGGGCGACCGACTCGGCCAGCGTTGCCTCGAGGCCGAGGGCGAGCAGCTGCTGATAAAACAAATTATTGAACATCCGACCTCGACCTCGGGCACACCTGATTGAGAAACGATGTGCAGAACGGGTGATTATGGTACCCTGATGGCTCGGGCAGCACGTCAGCGCCTACTATAGACAACTTTAACAAGAAAGAAAAGGTGGGACAGAAGCAGCGGATATCTTTGACAGCCTTGGCCCGGTTCTATCCGGACGGACTGCTTGACCTGTTGCCGGAGATTGCCGGCTGCCGCGGCCAGCGTGTCTACCTGGTGGGCGGCGTCGTGCGTGACTGGCTGCGCCGGGTTGCCGCGGCGCCGGCCGACCTTGATGTGGCCGTTGCGCGGGATGCCGCCGGTTTTCTGCGCCGGTTGGCGCGGCGCCTCGGCAGCGGCACGGTGGTGGAACTCGGCGATCCCGCCGATGATACCTGTCGACTGGTGCTGGACGAGTTGGTTATCGATGCGGCCGGCTTTCGAGATGGAGCGACGGAGATCGAACAGGATCTGGCCAAACGTGATTTCACCATCAATGCGATGGCCGTGAATCCTGCCGCGCAAGACGGGCACGGTCGGGCGCCGCTGATCGATCCGCTCGGCGGCAGGCAGGATATCATGAACGGCATTATCCGCAGCTGCCCGGGGGCCTTTGTCGCCGATCCGCTGCGCCTGTTGCGTGGTGTCCGGTTTGGTGCCGAACTCGATTTTGTCATCGAGGCGGAAACACTGGCCGCGATCAGCAGGGCTGCAGCCCTGATCACCAGCAGCGCCGCCGAGCGGATCAACGCCGAATGGGAACGGATCATGGCGACGCCGCGGGCGGCCTCGGCCTGCGCCACCATGGCTTCTTGCGGCTTGCTGGCGCAGCTGGCCCCGGAATTGATGCACGGCGAAGGGGTCGGCCAGCCAGCCTGTCACCACCTCGATGTGCTCGGTCACAATATCGAAACCCTGCGGTGTCTGGAGCGCATCATAGCCGAACCGGCGAAGTTTTTTCCCGACTCGTCCGGCTCGCTGGTCGACTACCTCGCCGATCCAAATCACCGGACGCTGCTGAAGTGGGCCGCGCTGTTTCACGATGTCGGCAAACCTGCCGCCAAGGTGGTGCGCGGTGATACAGATTGTCGTGAACCGCGCATCACCTTTTACGGTCACGACGAGCAGGGCGGGGAAATCTTTCACCGCCGGGCCGGGCAGCTGCACTGGAACCGGCGGCGGGCTCAGCGGGTCGCCGAGTTGATCGCGATGCACATGCACCCGTTTCATCTCTGTAACGTGGCTCGACGTGACGGAGAGGTAAGCCGCCGGGCGCTGCTGAAGATCTGTCGCCGGGCCGGGGACGACCTGGCCGGCTTGTTTGTGCTGGCCATGGCCGACACGCTGGCGGGACGGGGCACGGATCGGCCGGCAACCATCGAGGCCGATCTGGCCGGGCTGCACGCCCGGGTAGATTGCCTCTATCGTGAGACGATAGCCCCGGTGCTGAGTGGACCGAAATTGTTGACCGGCAGCGATCTGATTGCTACATTGGGCCTGGAGCCCGGGCCGTTGTTTCGCGAACTGCTGGAAGGCGTTGAAACGGCGGTGATTGAAGGAGCGGTGCGCACCCGGGAGGAGGCGCTTGACTGGGTCAATCGTTATCTTGCCGGGCGTGAACAGGAGATGTCTGAACGAGTCGGGGCGCATTTTGGGCAGGAGCGAGCCCGGTCCGGACGGAAAGGATAAGCAGTGCGAAAAGTAAGGGATTATTATTTCCAGAAGGCCAAGAAGGAGCGGTATCCGGCGCGGTCTGTTTATAAACTGGAAGAGGTGCAGAAAAAATATCGACTGCTCAAGCCCGGCGACAGTGTTCTCGATCTCGGCTGCCATCCCGGCAGCTGGTCGCTTTATGCGGCCGAGGTGGTCGGCCCGAAAGGGATCGTCGTTGGTATCGATCTGCAGGAGACGGTCATTGCCGCCCGACCGGGCGGCGCCGTTATTCACTGGCTCAGCGGCGATATCACGGACCCTGAACAGATCTCCCGGATTCGGCGAATTCGTCCGGCGTTCAAGGTGCTTTTATCTGATATCGCCCCACGGACGACGGGCAATCGTTGGACCGACCACCAGCAGTCGATGCGCTTGGCCGATCAAACCCTGCGCCTTGCCGGGCAACTGCTCCATGAAAAGGGGCATTATCTCTGCAAGCTGTTTCAGGGCGAGGAAACGGCATCATTTATCGCCACGCTGAAGGAGCATTTTTCCCTGGTCAAGGTGATCAAGCCGAACAGTTCCCGCAAGGAGAGCCGTGAACTCTTCGTTCTCGGCATGGAACAACGGCAGGCGGCTGACCGGCAACACAGGTAAGACACGGCGGCCCGGCAACGGGTCGGCCGGGCGGAATAAACAACATTACAGGAAGGCATATGTCAGGACATTCGAAATGGTCGACCATCAAGCGGAAGAAGGGTGCCATCGATGCCAAGCGCGGCAAGATTTTTTCTAAATTGATCAAAGAGATAACCGTTGCCGCCCGGCAGGGGGCGGACCCGGACGGTAATCCCCGGCTACGGGCGGCAATTGCCGCCGCCAAGTCCGAAAACATGCCGAAGGACAATATTTCCCGGGCCATCGACAAGGGGTCGGGTGGTGGCGACGGGGTCGTCTATGAAGAGATTCTCTATGAAGGTTACGGCCCCGGCGGCGTAGCGGTCTTGGTCGAATGCATGACCGACAATCGCAACCGGACGGTGGCTGATGTTCGCCACTACTTCGCCAAAAGCAACGGCAACCTCGGCGAGAATGGCTGCGTTGCCTGGATGTTCGATAAAAAAGGCCAAATCCTGGTGGACAAGTCGTCGATTTCCGAAGAAGAGCTGATGGACAAGGCGCTGGAAGCGGGCGCCGAGGACGTCGTCGAGGAGGAGAGCGAGTTCCAGGTGCTGACCGATGTCGAATCGTTCAACGACGTGTGTGAGGCCCTGGAAGGGCAAGGGGTTTCGTTTCTCGAGGCGACCATTTCGATGATTCCGAAAAACACGGTGGAGGTGAGAGAAGAAAATATCGCCGTGGCCCTGCTGAAGTTGCTGGAGAATCTCGATGATCATGACGACGTTCAGAAAGTGCATGCCAATTTCGATATCGATGCCGCCTTGATGGAGAAATTGTCCTGATCCGGCTGTTCGGACCAGTGACAACCGGTCGGCATGGAGCGGATACTCGGCATCGACCCCGGCTCCCGGACGACCGGCTACGGTGTGATCGTCTCGGACCGGGGCACCCTGTGCTTCATTGCCTGCGGAGTGATCAAGGCCTCGCCGCAGCTGCCGTTTGCTCATCGGCTCAACCAGATTTTTGACGGGGTTAACGAGGTGATCCAGCTCCACGGTCCGACGGCGGCAGCCATCGAAGACGTTTTTCTCGCGACCAATCCGCGGTCCGCGCTCAAGCTCGGCCAGGCCCGCGGGGCGGCGGTGGTGGCGGCAATGCAGAATGGCCTGCACGTGTATGACTACAGCCCGAAACTGATCAAGCAGGGCGTTGCCGGTTACGGCCAGGCCGCCAAGGCCCAGGTTCAGCATATGGTCCGCGTCCTGCTCGGACTGCCGTCGATGCCGAGCACCGACGCCGCCGATGCCCTGGCCGTGGCGATCTGCCACGCCAACCAGATCCGTCTCTGAGACGGGAGGACGCAGATGATTGCAGCGCTTGCCGGCACGGTAGTAGTGAAAAAGAAGGACCGGGTCATCATCGATGTCCACGGTGTCGGTTACGAGGTTTTTCTCACCGCCGATGCGTTATCCCGACTGCCGGACACCGGGGAGGAAACCTTCCTCCATGTCCACATGCAGGTCCGTGACGATGCCATCGTCCTGTTCGGTTTTCCCGGCGCGGAAGACAAGGAGCTGTTTCTGGCGCTCATTTCCGTTTCCGGGGTCGGGCCCAAGCTCGGGCTGGCGGTGTTGGCCGGCTTGCCGTTGGACGAATTGTGCCGCAGTATTGCCTCCGGCGACGTGAAGCGGCTGACCGCTCTGCCGGGCGTCGGCAAAAAGACCGCCGAGCGGATCTGCATGGAACTCAAGGACAAGGTCGGCCACCTGGCGGCCGGCGGAGAGTTGCAGCCCGCCGGCGCAAGTGCGCCGGACGGGCCCGGTACGTCGTCGGTGGTGATGGACGTTCTTTCGGCGCTGACAAATCTCGGTTACAGCGACCCGATCTGCCGACAGGCATTAACCAGGGTCAAGCAGCGGGTCGGCCACGAAACATTTTATGAGTTGTCTCTTGAGGAGATGCTCAGGGAATGTTTGAGGAGCCTGGCATGAACTTCGAAGAAGAATTGTTCGGCGACGATCGTCTCGTCGATCCGGCGCCCATCGGGCGAGATCACGGCAACGACAACGATCTCAGGCCGAAACGTCTTGCCGAGTATATCGGCCAGCAACAGGTGCGGGCCAGTCTCGAGGTATTTATCAAAGCCGCCCGGATGCGCCGCGAGCCGCTTGATCATGTCCTGTTCCATGGTTTTCCCGGACTCGGCAAGACGACATTGTCCTACATCATCGCCAACGAGATGGGCTCGGGCATCAAGGTGACCTCCGGGCCGGTGATCGAGCGGCAGGGGGATCTGGCCGCTATCCTGACCAGCCTGCAGGAAGGCGATGTCCTGTTCATCGATGAGATTCACCGGCTCAATCATGTCGTTGAAGAAATCCTCTATCCGGCCATGGAAGACTTTCAGCTTGACCTGATTATCGGTCAGGGGCCGGGGGCGCGTTCGATCAAAATGGACCTGCCGCGCTTCACGCTGGTCGGCGCAACGACACGCACCGGCCTGCTGACGCCGCCGTTGCGCGATCGTTTCGGGGTGATGCTGCGGCTCGAATTCTATGCGCCGGAGGATCTGGTGACCATCGTCAAGCGTTCGGCCCGGATCCTCGGGGTTGCCATTGATGACGAGGGTGCTCTGGAACTCGGGCGCCGATCCCGGGGCACGCCGCGAATCGCCAACCGACTGCTGCGGCGAGTCCGGGATTATGCCGAGGTCGGCAACCACCGGGTTATCGATCGACAGGTTGCCGACGGCGCCCTGAACCTGCTCAATGTCGATCGCTTCGGTCTGGACGACATGGATCGGCGCATCATGCTGACCATCATCGACAAGTTTCAGGGCGGGCCGATCGGCCTGGAGACCCTGGCTACCGTAGTTTGCGAGGAAAAAAACACCCTTGAAGACGTTTATGAACCGTTTCTCATCCAGTCCGGATTTCTCGCCCGAACTCCTCGCGGGCGGATCGCGACCGTAACCGCTTATGAGCATTTTGACCGAAAGCCGCCCGGAACGGTGCGCATTCAACCAACTCTGTTCGGCCGGGACGAGTAAAACGGCGCCACCGCCACACGCGGTGGAGCCATCCGTCCGGTCCGGGCCTGATCACTGATTACCAGTTCTGTCTGCCTGACAGAAACAAGCACTTGTCTCTCATCGGCGACCGTTGTTTCGCCGGGTATTGAACTGCTCCCGCCGAGTCGCGTTCCCTTATGTAGCCACTTTGAACCACCGATTCATCTTTGTGGGTATTTCCGCAAATTTTTACTGATTGAATTTATTTCATTATATCAATTATTAAAGTGTTATTCGGGAGCATCTGGAAGTCAGGCTTTCGGGCGCTGATATCCCTTGTTGCTACTGCATATGGTGCGCTGATTTACGTTGACCAACTATATGTTGTAGGGTGACGAGGATGGATGGAGTTGTTCTAGCGTCTTGAAGTTCCTTGTCTTTTTCCTTGACTTCAATCTGTTTGATAGTATAAGTGATAGAAAGTGGTAAAAAGTGGATGTAAAGCGGTTGATAGTGTTTCCCCGTGGACAAACCCGTGGCCAGAGACGAGATAATCAAGAGCAGATTTCGCAGCAGGTCCGAACATTCGCTCGACCCGAAGGGGCGACTCAATGTCCCGAGCAGGTTCAGGGAAGTGCTGCACCATTACGGTTCGCCGGAGTTGATGATAACGTCCTGGGGAACGTATCTGCGTGCCTATCCCGCTTCCGAATGGCAGATCATTGAAGACAAACTGCTCAGCAAGGGACGGGAAGAGCCGAATTTGTCTGGTTTTATCAGGCACGTCGTATCCGGGATCAGCGAATGTTGTCTGGACAAGCAAGGCCGCCTGTTAATTCCGGCGCCGCTCAGGACCGAAGTCGGTATCACCAAGGATGTAGTATTGAACGGCATGCTCGAATTCATCGAGATCTGGGACAAAGACGCCTGGCTCGCCGAGTTCAACCGGACCCGGGATAACTTCGATCAATATAACGACAGTCTGGCCAAACTCGGCATTCTCTGATGGAGGGCACCACCCATGGGGCGACACACCGACCGGTTTTGCTGGCAGAAACCATCGGGATGCTGGCCGTCGTTGCCGGTGGAGTCTATGTCGATGGCACCATGGGGCTTGGCGGACACAGCGGGGAGATTCTTCGGCGGTGCGCTCCGGACGGCAGAGTTATCGCCTTCGAATGGGACGAAGAGGCGATTGCCCGCACCGAGATCACGCTCGCCCCGTTTCGGGAGCGCTTGATCATCATGCGCCGGAATTTTCAGGAGATCGATGCCGGTCTGGCTGAAGCCGGCTATGACATGGTCAACGGCATTATGGTCGATATCGGACTTTCTTCGTTGCAGCTTGACAGCGGTGACCGGGGTTTCAGTTTTCGCTTCGACGAACCACTCGATATGCGCATGGATCGGCGCCGAACGCTCACTGCGGCGACGCTCCTGGCTTCGGCAACAGAGCAGGAACTTGCCGATATATTTTATTATTTCGGAGAGGAAAAACAGGCCAGGCGAATTGCCGGATATGTCGTGCAAGAGCGCCGTCGACAGGCGATCATTTCCACTGGGCAGCTTGCCGACCTGGTTGCCCGAGCCGTTCCGAAAGCATTTCATCCGGCGAGGATCCATGTGGCGACAAAAGTCTTCCAGGCATTGCGGATCGCAGTAAACGACGAGTTAACCAATCTCGGCCGGTTTCTCGAGCGGGCAGTCCACCATCTGCTGCCCGGCGGTCGCTTATGCGTCATTTCCTTCCACTCGCTGGAAGACCGCATTGTCAAGCGGGCTTTTGCCGGTACGACGGAACTGGCCGTGTTGACCAAGAAACCGGTTGTTCCGGAAATTGAAGAAATGAAGGCCAATCCACGGTCACGCAGTGCCCGTTTGCGGGTCGCCGAACGGTTGGCATAAGCAACAGGGGGAGAGTATGACCTACCAGAATTCGTTCACCATCCAACGGCCGATGTGCCAGCCGGGTTTTATACAGCGTCTCGAGCGGCGGCGAATCTTCGGGGTACCGGGCGGCTCCACGCTCTGGCTGGCCACGGTGAAAGTGGCGTTTACAGCGGTCGGTTTGGCGCTGATTGTCAACTTGTGGCTTGGCCATGCCGTGTCAACCGTTCGCCAGGACATTGCCGCGATCAGCGAGCGGCATCTGGTCCTCAAGGATGAGCAGATGGCCTTGCTTGCCGAGCGGGCAGCTTTGATGTCAGAACAACAGATTCAGCGAGAAGCGGGCAGCAGGCTGGCATTATTTGCGCCGGAGCAGGATCAGGTACTCAAGCTTCGCTAGGCCGGCGGCGCGATGGTCAAGCGGTCCCGTCTGCGAACAAAACAGGTCGGAAGGCGGCGGCTGCTCACCATCATGTTGGTCGGCATCGTTTGTGCCGGCGCTTTTTGGTATGTCAGCAGATTGCAACCGGAAATCTGGCAGCGTTTCACCGGTTATCTGGCGCAGGAGCAGGGTCCTGGCGCACGTTCCCGAGAATCTGTCCGGGGAACGATTTATGACCGCAATTACCGGGTGTTGGCCGTTTCCTATGAACGGGTTTCAGTGTATGCAACCGTCCGCGAAATCAACAGTCTGGCCGCCGTGATCCAGCCATTGTCAACGGTGCTCGGGGTACCGGCCGAAAACCTCGCCGAACGGTTCGGCGCGGGCAGCCCCAGAATCTGGCTGGCCAGGGATATCAGCCAGGAACAGGAGGAGCTGATTTCCGACCTGGCCCTGCGCGGCGTCTACCTGCACCGGGAATTTATCCGACACTACCCGGAGAAGCAGTCAGCGGCACATCTGGTCGGGTTTGTCGAACGGGATACCGGCCTGGCCGGTATCGAACAGTTTTTCAACCGGCTGGAGCGGAAATATCGGCTCGACAAGCGATCGGTTGAGACCTTGCCGCTGGTCGCCGATGGCCGCCCCGGCGTCGACGGCCGGCATCTGCTGTTGACCCTGGACCTGAAAATTCAGAGGATACTCGACAACCATCTGGCATCATATGTAAACCTTGCGCCCGGTAGCAAACGGGGAATAGTGGTTATGGAAGCGGTTTCCGGTGCTCTGGTCGGCTATGCGCAGACGCCTTCATTCGATCCGAACAGGTTTCATACCTATCCGGAAGAGCTGGTTGCCGATGTCTTCGACCAGATGCTCGCCGTTCCTGAGCCGTTCAAGCTCTTTCTTCGGGAGATCTCGCTGCTGGAAAGCCAGTTCTCGGCAGCCGGCGGCACTCCGTTGCCTTGGAGCGTTGTGGCAGAGCACCGCCGGCTCGGTGTGCAATTGCAGTTGTGGGAAAAACTCGGTGCCGGCAGCCGTGAGGGGTATGATTTCACCTCGTCTGCCCCGTCGGTGTCGGAACGGGTATCGTTTGACCCGCCGCGGATGACGCGGCCGAACTATGAGACGGTTCCGGTGATGCAGACTCCCCTGCAATTGCTGATGTCGATCACCCGCGGTGTTAACGGCGGTATCGGTATCACCCCCCGCGGTGCCGATCGTCTCGTGCTGCGGCGCAACCAGAGTGAATATCTTCTCGAGGACTTCAACGAGGTCGGTAGGCGGGGAGTGATCGACGAGGCGCTGGTTCCGGAACTGCGCCGATTATTTCAAACCATGGGTCGAGCCGGTCCCATCGATTCGAGCCTGCTTTCGGGAACGAGCACGTCGTATCGGATGAACGGCGGCATGAATTCCTTCCGGCGCCACCACCTCTCGTTGGCGTTGGTTCCGGCAGAACAGCCGGAGCTGGTGGTGCTCGCCGTCGGCTCGGACCCCGGCTATCTGACCGAGGATAAAGGTGCGATCGATCTCGACAGTGTCGTGCAATCATTGATCGGACCGGTGATCGCGTTGCAACAGGTCATGAAAAATCTCGCCGATATGATGAGTCCGAGAGACCGGGCAGGTATCAATTATCGTTCCGTGGCAGGGGCCGAGCCGTCTGCCGTTGGGCCGGAGATTCAACAAGTGGCGGAACAAAGCCCGATGGCGGTGGTCATGCCGGAGTTGACCGGCATGAGTCTGCGAAAAAGCCTGCGTATTTTACAAGGGGCCGGCATAACCGTTCGGGTTCGGGGTAGCGGCCGCGTAGTCGACCACCGGCCCGCAGCAGGCGAATCGTTGCCGGCCGGGGGCCAGGTGCTGCTCATGCTCGAGCAGGATCGGGTCGATGCCGACTTTAAAGACGATCCGGCTGTGGGGCCGCGGTGAAGGCCGCCGTGATGGCTGGTACAAGAGGAAGAGAGGAAGGCGGACGGCAGCCATACGAAATGTACCTCACCGAACTCATAGAAGGGCTCGGCTGTCGCTGTTATTCACGGCGAGGGCCGGAAGACCAGGTTATCCGGGAGATCAGTGCCGATTCACGAACGATTGGCCCGGCGGGCCTGTTCGTGGCGCTGAGCGGCGGCACCGCCGACGGTCATCGTTTTATTGATGGAGCTGTCCAGGCCGGCGCAGTGGCGGTGCTGGCTGATCGTGAAGATCTGTTGAGAGGCGACCAACTGCCGGCGGATACCTGTATTCTGCTGGTCGACGATGCCCGTCTGGCGCTCGGGACCCTGGCCGCACGGTTCTACGGTAATCCGGCGGATACGCTGTCGCTGATCGGTATTACCGGGACCAACGGAAAGACGACGGTCTCCTATCTGCTGGAGCACGCTTTGAGTCAAGCCGGCCTGCGGGTCGGGGTGATCGGGACGATCGATTATCGTTATCGGGATCAAGCCGGCGGGCTGATCCGCTACCCGGCACCGTTCACGACGCCTGACCCGGTGCAGCTTCATCGTATCCTGCGTGAGATGGTCGACGCCGGGGTCACTCATGTGGTCATGGAAGTGTCTTCCCATGCCCTGCAGCAGCAGCGCCTCGGCCCCCTTCGCTGTTCCCTGGCCGTGTTTACCAACCTCAGCCAGGATCACCTCGATTACCACCGCAGCATGGATGAATACTGGTCGGCCAAATCGCTGCTGTTCGAGCGCCATCTGCGCACCGGCGCCCATGTCGTCGTTGTCCTGCCGGAGGATCAGGACGGTCCCCAGGCCGGGTGGGCCGCCCGGGTTTCGGAACGATGCCGGAGCCTGCCGGTGCAATTGCTGACCTGCGGCAGTGCCACCGCGCAGATCCGTCTGCTCGATTCCAACTCGACGCTTGCCGGCTCGACATTGATTTATTCTGGACGGCACGGCGCGCAGCGGTCTCTTACCTCACCGCTGGTCGGCCGCTTCAACATGGATAATCTGCTGGCCGCCTTGACGGCGCTCACGGCCCTGGGATTCGATGAAGAAACCGCCGGCCGGCTGCTCAGCAGTGCTCCGGGCGCGCCGGGGCGGCTGCAGCGCGTCGAGTTGGCCCAACGACCGTCCGGTCAACCAACGGTGTTTGTCGATTATGCCCATACGCCCGACGCGCTGGACAACGTACTGGCCACCCTGGCTGCAGTGCCGCATCGCACCCTCTTCTGTCTGGTTGGTTGCGGCGGTGATCGGGATCGCAGCAAACGTCCGTTGATGGGTGCCATCGCCGCCACCCGTGCCGACGTGGCCATTGTCACCGACGACAATCCGCGCCGTGAAGCAGCGGAGACGATCCGAGCCCAGGTCCTGGCCGGCGTGCGCGACGGTGGTGTGCCGGTGCATGACTCTGAGTGGCTGATGCGGCGCGATGAGACGGACAAGGGCTGTGTCGAGATCGGTGACCGCCGCGAGGCCATCGAGTCCGCCATTGCCGTCGCCGGATCCGGAGACATCGTGCTCATCGCCGGCAAAGGGCACGAGCAATATCAGATAACCGCGGCCGGCAAGCGATTTTTCGATGATTGCCTGGCTGCCCGCGAGGCCGGACTGCTGTGGGATCTGGCGACGCTGGTCGCGGCGGTCGGCGGCCGACTGGTCCGCGATGCGGATCAGCCGGCTCCCCGATTTTCAGCGATCGCAACGGACAGCCGAATCGTCGGCGGGCAGGATGTTTTTGTCGCGCTGAGCGGCGATGTGCACGATGGTCACGATTTTCTGGAACAAGCCGTCACCAATGGCGCCAGGTGCCTGATCGTGGCTGATGCCCGGCGGGCCGCCGGGTTGCCGGTTGCCGTCATCGAAGTCGCCGATACGCTGACCGCACTCGGCGATCTGGCCAGGTGGCGCCGGCGGGCCGTGCAGCGCTTGCAGAACCCGGTCGTGGTCGGGTTGACCGGCAGCTGCGGCAAGACCACGGTCAAAGAGATGACGGCGGCTATTTTCCAGTGCCGCTGGCCTGATCGGATCGATCGGCCGGCCGGCCGAGTCCTGAAAACAAAAGGGAATTTCAACAACCTGGTCGGTCTGCCTTTGTCCCTGCTGCCGCTGAGTGCCCGTCACCGGGCGGCGGTGCTCGAGATGGGCATGAACCGGCCGGGTGAGATTGCCCGGTTGACGCAGCTCGTCGACCCGGACATTGCCTGTATCACCAATATCCATGGCGCCCACCTCGAGGGGCTCGGCTCGATCGACGGGGTTGCCCGAGCCAAGGGGGAATTGTTCGACACGGTTGACCGGCGGGCGATATTGGTCGTCAATCTCGACGACGAGCGCGTTGCCGCTTGTGCCCGGCGCCATGATCGGGCCGCGATCGGGTTTTCGGTGCACCCCGGGCAGCGGCCGGCGGATGCACTCGTGTGGGCTGCAGGTAGCGTTGCCGATGGCGCCGGTTTCCTGACGCTGACACTGCATGTCGGCGGGCAGCAGGCGCGGCTGACGATCCGGGCTCCGGGCCTGCATAACGCGGCCAACGCCTGCACCGCCGCGGCCATCGCCCATGCCGCCGGTATTGATCTGGCCTGTATCGTGGCCGGACTCGAGTCTTTTCGCAGTGCTGCCAACCGAATGCAGACCGTCCCGATACCAGGCGGGATTCAGATTCTCAACGACAGCTATAATGCCAACCCGGCTTCGATGTCTTCGGCCCTGGAAACCCTGGCCCGGCTCGCATCCGGCCGGCGGGCGGCGCTGCTTGGCGATATGCTGGAACTTGGCGCCAATGCTCCGGGTCTGCACGAAGAAATCGGCCGGCAGGCGGCGCGGCTGGGCATCGATTACCTCGGCCTGCTGGGCGAGTTTGCCGAAACCATCAGACAGGGTGCCCTGGCCGGCGGTATGCTCGGCGAGCGCATCGTCGTACTGCAGAGCAGGGAAAGAGCGGTTGACTGGCTCAGCGAGCTGGTGCATAGTGCACGCTTGCAACCCGGTGACTGGGTTCTGGTCAAGGCGTCCCGGGGGCTTGCCCTGGACACCGTCGTCGGGGCCTTTGTCGAACGCTGTCAACATTACAACCCTTAGCCGGTCTATCATCCATGCTCTACCATCTCTTATATCCGTTGCATACCAGCTTCATCGGTTTCAACGTATTTCGCTATATCACCTTTCGTTCACTTTCCGCCGCGGTCACCGCCTTTCTCATCGTGCTGATCGTCGCCCCCCTGTTCATCAGGGCCATGCGGCGATTGCAGATCGGCCAGGTGGTCCGGGATGACGGGCCGGCCACGCATCTGAGCAAGCAGGGGGTGCCGACCATGGGCGGTCTGCTCATCCTGGCTGCCATTCTCGGTTCCTCGCTGCTCTGGGCCCGGCTCGACAATGGCTATGTCTGGCTGATCCTGGCGGTCACCGTTTTTTTCGGGTTGATCGGCGCCCTTGACGATTATCGCAAGGTGAGCCGGAAATCCAGCGACGGACTCGATGCCCCCACCAAATTGCTGCTGCAGTTCGCCGGGGCGGCGGCGGTCGGCCTGTTCATCTATCTCTCCCCCGGCTTCGACGGTCATCTCAGTGTGCCGTTTTTGAAGAACATCCGTCCCGATCTCGGCTGGTTCTATATTATCTTTGCTATGATCGTCATCGTCGGTGCGTCCAATGCGGTCAACCTGACCGACGGCCTGGACGGCCTGGCCACTGGCCCGACGGTCGTGTCCGCCGCGGTATATCTGGTTTTCTCCTATATCGCCGGGCATCTCTATATCGCCCAGTATCTCCAGGTCCCCTATGTCGCCGGCAGCGGCGAACTCGCGATTTTCTGCGGGGCGATGGTCGGCGGCTGTCTCGGCTTTCTCTGGTTCAACGCCTACCCGGCCCAGGTCTTCATGGGCGATGTCGGCTCACTGTCGCTGGGCGGGGCGCTCGGGGCCGTGGCGATCATCATCAAGCAGGAAATGCTGCTGGCCATTGTCGGCGGCGTCTTCGTGATGGAAGCACTGTCGGTGATACTGCAGGTCGGCTACTTCAAGATGACCAAGGGTAAACGTATCTTTCTGATGGCCCCGTTTCATCACCATTTCGAAAAAAAGGGGTGGCATGAAACGAAGGTGGTGGTCAGATTTTGGATCGTATCGATTATTCTCGGCTTTCTGGCCATTGCCACGTTAAAGCTGCGCTAATGACCGAAAAGATCACCATAATCCCCGGCATGCGGGCGGCAGTCGTCGGTTTCGGCCTGGCCGGCCGGGCAATGGCCCGCTACCTCAGCGAGCGTGGCGCCCGGGTGCTGGTGTCCGATGCGCGGCAGGAAACGGCCTTCGACGAGGCCGGGCGCGACGTGCTGGCATGCTGCGTTACCGAACTCGAATGCGGTGGCCACAGCGCCGAGTTTCTCGGCCGGGCCGATCTGCTCGTTCTCAGCCCGGGGGTGAGTCCGGCGCATCCGGCCATTGCCGCGGCGCATCGCCGCGGTGTCCGAGTGGCCGGTGAACTGGCCATTGCCGCGCCGCTGCTGCACCGGCCGGTGATCGCCATTACCGGCACCAATGGCAAGACCACGGTAACCGAGTTGATCGGGGCCCTGCTTGCGGCGACTGGCCGGTCGGTCTTTGTCGGCGGCAATCTCGGCACGCCGATCGGCTCGTTGTTGCTCGACAAAACAGACTATGACGTCGTTGTCCTCGAGGTATCCAGCTTCCAGCTCGAGGTGAGCGGCGCCTTTGTGCCGCAGGTTGGGGTGCTGCTCAATATCACGCCGGATCACCTCGATCGTCACGGCACCTTGGCCGGCTATACGGCCGCCAAGATGCGTCTGTTGCAGGGCGGTCCGGAGCGGACCGAAGCGGTAGTCAACGGCGATGATCCGCTGCTTGTCGCCGCTCTGCCGGCTCTGTGGGCCGCCGCGGCGGCACGGTTTGGCAGCGATCCCGATGCTTCGGCCGTCGTCGATGGCGAGCGGCTGCATATTGTCGAAGCGGATGGCCGGAGGGTCTATGACCTGTCCGGGGCAGCGCTCGACACCGTTTCCGGCCGGTTGAACAGTGCCGCGGCACTGCTCGCCGTCAGGCGGTTCGGGATCGATCCGGTTGTGGCGCAGCTGGTATTGAACTCGTTTCAGATCGGCGCGCACCGGATGCAGATGGTGGCCGAGATCGACGGGATCCGGTTTATCAATGACTCCAAGGCGACCAATACCGGGGCGGTGATAAGCGGGTTGAGCCAGGCCGGTGGCCGGGTCGTGCTGATCGCCGGTGGTATGGACAAGGGTGACGACTACCGGTTGTTGCGGCAAACGGTCCGGGAGCGGGTGAGCCACCTGGTGCTGATCGGCGAGGCCGCGCAGCAGCTGGCCGCCGCGCTCGGCGACCTGGTGCCGGTCCATTACGGGGTGAGCATGGAGGACGCCGTCGGTCAGGCGACCGATCTGGCCGTCCCGGGAAACACGGTGCTCCTGTCGCCGGCCTGTGCCAGTTTCGATATGTTTACCAATTACCGGCACCGTGGCGATTGTTTTGCCGAGGCAGTTCGGCGCCGGCAGCGGGATCGACGACAGGCGGTGGTTCCATGAGCACAAGGACCGCGGAAAGACGAGCATTTCGCCTCCTGCTGACCGGCGGCGGCACCGGCGGCCACCTGTTTCCCGCGGTGGCCACCGCCGAGCAGCTGAGCAGCCGGTTGCCGGACAGTATTATTCTCTTCATCGGGACCGGACGCCGGCTCGATCGCCGACACCTGGAACGCTGCGGCTTTGCGGTGCGCACCATCCACAGTTACGGGTTGAAGGGCAAACGGCCGCTGGAATTGCTCAAGGCCCTGGCGGTGCTGCCGGTCTCGCTGATCGAGGCGTGCTGGCAGATTTTGCGTTTCCGGCCCGATGTGGTCTGCGGGGTCGGCGGTTATGTGACCGGGCCGGTGGTGGCGGCGGCCTGGCTGCTGCGCCGGCCGACCGTCATTCATGAGCAGAATTCGGTGCCCGGTCTGGCCAACCGGCAACTCGGCCGCCTCGTCGATAAAATCTGTATCTCGCTGCCGGAAAGCACCCGGTTTTTCCCGGCCGGCAAGACGCAACTGACCGGCAACCCGGTACGCCGGCCTATTCTCGAAGTGACGCAGGGTCCCGCGCGCCCCGCCGGCAACACCAAAACGCTGCTGATTCTCGGCGGCAGTCAGGGAGCTCACCGGGTCAACGAACTGGTGAGCGAGGCGCTGATCGCCAGGGCCGAATCCCTGCCGGGGCTGCGGGTCGTTCATCAAACCGGCACTGCCGACGAGCAGTGGGTTGGACAGCGCTATCGCCAGGCCGGCATCGATTGTCGGGTAGCCGCGTTTTTCAACGATATGGCGGACGTGTATCGGCAGGCTGATCTGGTTGTGTCACGGGCCGGGGCGACCTCCCTGGCCGAGCTCTCCGTGCTGGGCCTGCCGGCGATTCTCATTCCGTATCCCCATGCCGCCGACGATCACCAACAGCGCAATGCCCGGTGGTATGCGAACAGCGGCGGGGCGGTGGTGTTTGCTCAGCGGGAGCTGACGGCCGATCGACTCGGCGAACTGATAACTCAACTACTCGG
This sequence comes from uncultured Desulfofustis sp., assembly GCA_964433645.1. GTDB lineage: Bacteria > Desulfobacterota > Desulfobulbia > Desulfobulbales > Desulfocapsaceae > Desulfofustis. The sequence continues at coordinate 29,026 of CAYSSK010000015.1, read as the reverse complement.
TGATCGGCAACGACTGCAGCAGATGTCGGCGGCGATGGGGGAACTGGGCATCGCCGATGCCGCCGACCGGATCGTCGATATCTGTCTGGCGGCGGCCGGGAGATAGGATCGTATGTATCAAAAAACCAAACGAATTCATTTTGTCGGCATCGGTGGTATCGGCATGAGCGGCATTGCCGAATTGCTCGCCAATCTCGGCTATCGGGTCTCCGGCTCCGATCTGAACCGGTCCCGCATCACCGACCGGCTGGCCGAACTCGGCTGCACCATTCGTATCGGCCACAACCGGGAGTGGTCGGCGGGCGCCGATGTGGTGGTCACCTCGTCGGCCATCGCCGTCGGCAATCCGGAAGTGGTGGCGGCGCGGGAAGCCGGCATCCCGGTGATCATGCGGGCTGAGATGCTGGCCGAGTTGATGCGTCTGCAGAAATACGGCATCGCTGTCGCCGGCAGCCACGGCAAGACGTCGACCACATCGATGGTCAGCTGGATAATGGCCAGTGCCGGACTCGACCCGACCATTGTCGTCGGCGGCAAGGTCGATTGTCTCGGCGGCAATGCCAAATTGGGTACCGGAGATTTCCTGGTCGCGGAGGCTGACGAGAGTGATGGTTCCTTTTTGAAATTGTCGCCGGTTTTGGAGGTCATTACCAATATCGATCTCGAGCACCTCGATTATTATCGGGATCTGGATCATGTCAAAGAGTCATTCCTGCAGTTTATCGACAAGGTGCCGTTTTACGGGGCCGCCATCGTCTGTCTCGATGACCGGCACATCGTCGAGATCCTCCCTGAAATCGGCAAGCGAACGATTACATACGGCCTGACCCGGCAGGCCGATCTCTACGCGGAGGATATCAGGTTCGTCGATGGCCGGGTTCATTTTACGGTCAAACGAGACAACGAAGAGTTGGGCCCGGTCGATGTGGCGCCGCCCGGCCGGCACAATGTCTACAATGCGCTGGCGGCGATCTGCGTCGGCTTCGAACTCGGCATCTCATTTGCCGTCATGGCGTCGGCATTGGGGTCTTTTGCCGGCGTGCAACGGCGTATGGAGCGTAAAGGTGAGGGAGCCGGCATCACCGTTGTCGACGATTACGGCCATCACCCTACCGAGATTCGTGCCACACTGACGGCGATCAAGCAGGCGTGGCCGGATAAGCGGTTGATCGTGTTGTTTCAGCCGCATCGGTACAGCCGCACGAAAGGGTTGTTCAACGAGTTTCTGACCTGTTTCCATCTGGCCGACATCCTTGTCATGACCGATATTTATGCGGCCAGCGAAGAGCCGCTCGAAGGGATATCCGGAGAGGTATTGCTTGCGGAAATTCGCCGTCACGGCCAGCGCTATACGCGCTATATCGCCGATGTCAACGATATCGCCGGGACCATCAGGGACGATCTGCAGGAAGGCGATCTGGTGTTGACGCTCGGGGCCGGCAATATCGTCAAGGCCGGAGAAGATTTGCTGGCTTTGCTTGACCCGCAGGAGTGAAGGAAAAAACGATGGCGCTCAGTTCCTCCCAGAAAGCAGCGTTGACCAGTGTGGTCGGTGATCGATCGATCCAATGGGACGTGCCTTTGGCATCCCGAACGACCTATCGGATCGGGGGACCTGCCGACGCACTGGTCACGCTGCTTGCTGTCGAAGAACTGCAGCGTGTGCTGACGGTATGCCGAAACGAAGGGCTGAGGTGGAAGGTGCTGGGGCGAGGTTCAAATATTCTGGCTGACGACGATGGTTTTCGCGGGGTGATTATTGTGCTCGAAGGAAAGTTCAAGTACATTGTCAGGCAGCGCCAGGCAACCGATCGGCAGAGCATGGTTCTCGCCGGAGCGGCGGTCGGTCTCCCTCGACTTGCCGACTGGTGCTGCGCCGAAGGGCTGAGCGGTCTTGAATTTGCCGCGGGCATACCGGGCTCCGTGGCCGGAGCGGTAATCATGAACGCCGGGGCCTGGGGCGAAGATATGGCCGGGGTGGTCGCCGCGGTCGAGTTGACCGGTGCCGAGGATACCCTGACGATGACCGAACAGCAACTGCGGTTTTCCTATCGATGCTGCGGGAGCCGACTCGACTGGCATACCGATCGAGTCATCAGCTCGGTGCTGGTCAGGCTGGAGCCGGAGAAAGCGGAGGTGATCAGACCGCGAATGAAGAAATTTCTGGACCGGCGACGAATGTCTCAACCCTCGGGAGCTCCCAGTGGCGGCTGTGTCTTCAAAAATCCGCCTGGAATGAGCGCCGGCAGGTTGATCGATGAGGCCGGCTTGAAGGGGACCCGTATCGGTGATGCCCGGATTGATCAGACCCATGCCAACTTTGTCGTCAATTGCGGCCTGGCTCGAGCTGCCGATATCCAGGCGCTGATGGATCTGGTGCGTGAGCGGGTGTATCAGCACAGCGGTGTCCGGCTGGAGCCGGAGATAGAATTTTTACCGGCGGAGACAGGTCGATGAAGATACGACTGCCGGCCAGGGTATACGAAATCGTTCGCCGCTGGCGTGCCGGTCGGCGGCCCGGCACCACTTCTCCAACCGCCGGGCGGTTCGTTGGGCTGAACAGCCGGGAGCAGCGCCTGAAGCAGAGTCTGTTGAAAAAACTCAATTCCTATTGGGCGCAGAAAAAGGGAACCGCCCGGGAGTCGTATGGCGGCGACCAACCCGGCGGCGCCACATGGCGGAGCGGCCTGCTGGTCGTGTGCCTGATGCTGACTGCGCTGGTCTTTGTTACCGGTACAGGACCGGGAGGTCTGCGTGGTCTGCTGGAGTCGATCGACTATTTTCGTCTGGCTGCCGTCGATGTCCGCGGTTGCCGTTATGCTTCCGAACAACAGGTCCGGGCTGCCGCCGGAGCGTCTGTCAATACGAGCCTGATCGTCATCGATACCGAGCGAATCGCCGCTTCGGTATCAACCGCGGACCGGTGGATCAAGAACGTTGCCGTCAGCCGGCAATGGCCTGATCGGCTGGTTATCGAAGTGAGCGAGTACCGGCCTTACGCCTTGATCGCCAGTGCCGGCCAGGAGGGTAATCGGCTCGTTTATCTGGATCGCGACGGCACGCCGTTTCTGCAGGCGGAGGCCGGGATGGATCTCGATTATCCGGTGGTAACCGGCCTGGAACAGGAGACGGACGACGATCGGCGGCGGGAGAGCTTGCATGACCCCTTGTCTTTTCTGCAGCTCGTTGCCGCCAACAATCCCAATCTGCCGGCGCAGTCGGTGTCGGAGATTCACGTCGATGACGAGGAGGGACTGATCGTCTACTTGGTGGAACACCCGTTTCCGATCTTTTTTGGCAGCGGTGAGATCGGGCAGAAATATACCAGATTGCGGCAGGTGCTCGAGGTCCTTTACAAGCCGAGGAAATCGGGCATGGATATCGCCCGGGTCGCTTATATCAGAATGAACTATTTGCAAGACAAGGTCATCGTCGGATACAGAGAGTCTTGATGAGCATGAGTATGGAAGAAATCGGTGAACACCAGCCGGAGCAGTTCCAGGATTCGGACGATCGGCAGCGCCAGGTGGAGCGCGGCGACCTGGTTGTCGGCCTGGATATCGGTACGACCAAAATCTGCTGCGTAGTCGGGGAAGTTTTCGACGACGGGATCGATATCATCGGTCTCGGCACTACGCCGTCGCTCGGAATGCGCAAAGGGGTGGTGGTCAACATTGAATCCACCGTCGCCTCGATCCGCAAAGCGGTGAAAATCGCTGAAGACATTGCCGGCTGCGATCTCGAGGCCGTTTATGTCGGGATTGCCGGCAACCATATCAAGGGCTTCAACAGCCCGGGGATCCTGGCGATCAACGGCCGGGAAATCAAGCAGGCCGACATCCAGGAGGTGATCAACGGAGCGCGGACCGTCAAGATCTCGGAAAACCAGCAGGTCATCCATGTCCTGCCGCAGGAATACATGGTCGACGATCACACCGGCATCCAGAATCCGCTCGGCATGACCGGCGTCAGGCTCGTCACCAATGTCCATATCGTTACCGCCGACATCGGGGCCGTGCATAATCTGGTAACCTGCTGTAACAAAGCGGGGTTGCAGGTGGCCGACCTGGTGCTCGAGTCGATCGCCTCGGCCAAGGCGGTACTGACGCCGGACGAGACGGAACTCGGTGTGGTGCTCGTCGATATCGGCGGCGGTACCACCGACATTGCGGTCTTTTATGAAGGAACCATTCGGCACACCTGCGAGCTGGGACTTGGCGGCCACAACCTGACCAACGACCTGTCGGTCGGCCTGCGCACCCCGCTGGCCGAGGCGGAGCGGCTCAAGGAAGATTACGGTGGGGCGTTGTCCTCGATCATCAAGCCCAATCACGTGGTCGACGTCCCGTCCGTCGGTGATCGCGAGCCGCGCCGGGTGACCCAGAAGGTGTTGGTCGATATCATCGAGGCCCGGATGATCGAGATTCTCGAGATGGTGGATCGGGAATTGTCCGTATCCGGCCAGAAGAACCGGATCAATGCCGGCGTCGTGTTGACCGGCGGTACGGCGCTGCTCGCCAATCTCGTCGACCTGGCCGAGCAGATTTTCGACCTGCCGGTACGGATCGGTTACCCGAGCGGTGTCGGCGGCCGGGTCGATGACATCTACACGCCGCGTTGCACAACCGGTGTCGGTCTGGTTATGTACGGCCGGGAACATCAGCTTTCCGGAATGGCCAGGGAGGCCGGCGTGATGGATAAAATGAAAGGCTGGTTTAAAAAAATTATGTGAGGCGATGATTTTTGTTTCTTCACGGCACGGCTGATGATACAATTTGTAATTGTATGAATTTACTGATTATCTTTGGTGTAATTACCGGGAATCAGAAGATATTGAAGGGAGATTGGTATGCCGTTCAGAATGGCTGAGACTGATAGTGTGGCGTTGGTAAAGGTGATCGGTGTCGGGGGCGGTGGTGGCAATGCCATTAATACCATGGTGACCAATAGACTGCAGGGTGTGCAGTTTATTGCCGCCAACACCGACAAACAGGCGCTCGACCAGTCGCAAGCGGATATCTGTCTGCAGCTCGGGCCGAGCATTACCAAAGGGCTCGGGGCCGGTGCGGATCCTGATACCGGAACCCAGGCGGCCCTGGAATCGATTGAGGATATCAGACAGGCCCTGAAGGGCAGCGACATGGTCTTTGTCACCGCCGGTCTCGGCGGTGGCACCGGGACCGGGGCGGCACCGGTGGTGGCCAAGGTCGGCAAGGAATTGGGCGCCCTGACCGTGGCGGTGGTCACCAGGCCTTTCAGCTTCGAGGGCAAACACCGCCGGCGCAATGCCGATGAAGGATGGAACGAGCTGCACAAATACGCCGATACCATCATCACTGTGCCCAACGACCGGCTGCTCAGTTTGATGCAGAAAACCTCAAAACTCGCCGATATGTTGTCGCTTGCCGACACCGTCCTGCTCCAGGCGGTCAAGGGGATTACCGATCTGATCAATGTGCCGGGCCTGATCAATGCCGATTTTGCCGACCTGCGGACGGTGATGAAGGAAGTCGGACCGGCGATCATGGGCTCCGCCTCTGCCATCGGTGAGAACCGCGCCGCCGAAGCGGCCAAGCGCGCCATCGACAATCAATTGCTCGAAGACGTCGGTATCGACGGGGCTCGCGGCCTGTTGATCAATATTTCGGCGACCGAGGAGAGCTTTACCATGGCTGAGTTCATGGAAGCGTCCGCTTTGATCCAGGAAAAGGTCGATGAGGACGCCAAGGTCGTGATCGGGGCGCTCTATGACGATTCACTCGGCGATGAGCTGCACGTGACGGTGATCGCCACCGGAGTCGGCGACGTGCGCGGAAAACAGGAGACCATCGCCCAGGTCGACGACCTGCCGCGCAAGAACCAGCGAATGGAGAGCGAACAACAGGGCTTTAAACCGGCGCCGGCCAACCGACCGCAGCGCATCGCGGTACTGCCGAATTCCAATTTCGACGCGTTTGACAATCTCGGGCCGGGACGCGGCGGTTCATCAGAGCGTGAGGAGCGGCCGCGCACCGACGGCTGGCGTGAGGATTACCTGGAAACGCCGACCTATCTCAGAAAGAAGGCCAATTAAGACCGCCTCTCCGGCATGATTCCTTGAATCGGAGCAAACGCAGGGGACAGCCGAAAGGCGCGAGAACTTCGGTTGGCGACAGCGGGCGGCGGCTCGACCAGGAAAAGGGGGCGTTCCAGAAGAAGTGGACCGGCCGTTATCCGGTTGCGCTCATCTACCCGAACAGCTACCGGATCGGCATGTCAAGCCTCGGTTTGCAGCTGGTCTACCGGTTACTCAACGAAGCCGACCGGTTCGTCTGCGAACGGGTCTTTCTTCCCGAGAACGACGAGCGGCCGACCTCCATCGAATCGGGTCGACCGCTCGACAATTTCCCCGTCCTGCTTTTTTCGATCAGCTTCGAACACGATTACGTCAATCTTCCCGCTATTTTGTTGGCCGCCGGGGTTGAGCCGCTGGCCGAAAAGCGGCCCGAGTCGTTTGCGGCGGGCGCTCCGCTGGTTGTCTGCGGCGGGGTGGCGACGTTTATGAATCCGGAACCACTGGCGCCGTTTGTCGATCTGTTCGCGCTCGGTGAAGGGGAAGTGCTGATTCCGGCATTGCTTGAGAATCTCTTGGGCTGCGATGGCAGACGAGAGTCGCTGCTATGGGAGATGAACCGGTATCATCGGGGGTTTTACGCGCCGCGATTGTACCGGCCGATCTATGACGAGCAGTCTCGCCAGCGGGCACTGGAGCCGCAGCCCGGACTGCCTCCCCGTGTCGGTCGAATCTATCTCGGTGAGACCGACACGGCCGGTCACTCGGAACTGTTGACCGGTCAGACCGAATTTGCCGATTTGTATTTGACCGAACTCGGCCGCGGCTGTTCACGGGGGTGCCGCTTCTGCACCGCCGGTTTTATCTACCGACCGCCCCGGCTCTGGGATGCGGCGGCGGTGCTGCGCAGCCTGCGGCAGCGCCCCGAGGGTATCGAGCGGGTCGGGCTGCTCGGCATGGAAATGACCGATCCGCAGACCCTGCAGGCGGTGGCCGGCTATCTGAGCGAGGTCGGCTGCGCGCTGTCGTTTTCTTCTCTGCGTGCCGACCGGATATCCGACGAGATTATCGCTGTGCTCGCCGGCAGCAGGCTGAAAAGCGTGGCCATTGCCCCGGACGGCGCATCGCAGCGCCTGCGCTCGGTGATCAATAAGGGGCTGAGTGAAGATGACCTGTTGACCGCCGCTGAGCGCCTGGCCGCAGCCGGTTTGACCAAATTGAAGATCTACCTGATGATCGGCCTGCCCAGCGAAACCGAGGACGACCTGCTCGAATTCGTCGATCTGCTCGACCGGCTCAGAAACCGAATCCTGGCGGTCGGCAGGACGCGCGGGCGGATGTGTGAATTGCTGGTATCGGTGAATTGTTTCGTGCCGAAACCGTGGACTCCGTTTCAGTATCACCCTTTTGGCAGCAGCCTCCACTTGGCCGCGGAGCAGACCATCTCCGGCACAGCCGCGACCGGTCTGCTGCGCGGCAGGATATCGCTGCTCAAGCGAGCGGTTGCCGGGCGAGCCAATGTCCGGATCGGTTTCGACGGCCCCGATCAGGCGTTGTTTCAGGCCGTTCTGGCCCGTGGCGACCGGAGAATGGCAGCGGTATTGCTGACCATGGCGCGGTCGGGTATATCTTGGAGGCAGGCCATGAAAGAGCACGAGGTGACCGAGGAATTGTTCGCCACCCGGCAGTACGGTCCCGACTCGTTTCTGGCCTGGCAGGTGGTCGATCAGGGGATCGATGATTCATATCTCTGGGCCGAGTACTGCCGGTCCTTTGCGGGCAAGACGGCAGCGCCGTGCGATACGAAACGCTGCAGACGGTGCGGAGTATGCCATGACTAAAGAGAGGACCGGGAACAGGAGACGGGCGGGCCGGTCGGAAAGCCTCGACTCCGGTTTGCAACCCTTTATCCTCGTCAAGTATTTCTCCTTTTCGGCCCTTGGCGTATTTCTCATTTTCACCTTGGTGCTCTCCTGGATCATCTCCAACCATGCCCGCAATGTCATGCTCAAGCAGAGTGAGGACTACTCGCTGCTGCTGGCCGGCAACCTCAATCAGCAGGTTTTCCGTCGTTTCGTGCTGCCGGCGGTGGTCCGCTACGGCCGGATTGCGCTGCGCAACCCGGAGCAGTTCGAATATCTCGATCGGATCGTCAATGGCCTGGTCCAGGGGCTGGCCATCGATTCGGTCACCATCTACGACTCAAGCGAAAATATCATTTCCTATTCGACCGTCGACGAACTGGTCGGCATGCGTGACCGAGGCGGCATCGAATATGAGAAGGCCCTTGAGGGCGTTGCCAACTCGCGGTTTATCTACAGCGGGTCGATCTGGAGCCTGCTGTCGACGGAGCCGAACGTCAGCTGTCAGCTCAAGACCTTCATCCCGTTTCGCCAGGTGAAGGAGAGCGGCGAGGAAGGCGAGGCGATCATGGGTGTCATCGAGATCGTCAAGGATCTGTCCCGGGACTACACCGCCATCCTCAAGCTGCAGAGCCGCATCATCATGGTGTCGAGCGTCGTGATGACGGTGCTTTTTCTGGTTCTGCGCACCATCGTCTGGCGGGCCGGCAAGATTATCGAGAAGCGCACGGTGGAACGACTCAAACTCGAGGAGCAGCTCAACCGAACCGAGCGGCTGGCCCAGCTCGGGACCATGGTGGCCACCGTCTCCCATGAAATCAAGAGTCCGCTCGGCATAGTCCGCAGCACCGCCGACATCCTCAAGAAGCGGATCGTCAAGCTGGCTCCGGGCAATGAGAACCTGGCCCAGATCATCATCGACGAGACGACGCGGCTCAATACCATCGTTACCGAATTTCTCGATTTTGCCCGCCCCCAGGAACCGAAACTGCAGCAGCACGATCTGGTCCAGATCATCCAGCGGGCCATCGGCTTCATTCGCCCGCTGGCCGAAGAGAAAGCCATCACGATAACCGCCGACCTGGGGCAGGAACCGATTTATAAACAGGTCGATGAAGACATGATCTACCGGGTCTTCCTCAATATCCTGATCAACGGTATCCAGGCGACGGCACACGACGGCACCGTCCGCGTGACGGCATCGCGGGATACGGACGGCAGGGCCGTCGTCCGTATTGCCGATACCGGGTGCGGTATGACCGAAGAGATGGTAGACCAGATTTTTCAGCCGTTTTTTACCGACAAGCGCAAAGGAACCGGTCTCGGCCTGGCAATTGCCCATAACAGCATCGAGCGCCATCATGGAGAAATCCTTGTCGACAGCCGCGAAGGGGGGGGCTCGGCGTTCACCATTTACCTTCCCTGACGTGTCGGGACTTACCGTCCGGGATTTCCGCTCCGGTGAGAATAAACCGTTGCGGTTTGTCGTCGATTCCGGCCGGTGTTCCGGCGGCCGTCTGATTCTCCTCCCCGCCGGGCCTTCGCGATGCAGCCTCCGGCAGAACCGGCCGGCCTTATGAACTGATTTTCATATAAAATCGAAAAATAGTATGAACTACCTGTTGACAGAAGGCGTGTTGCGGGGTAAGAAAAAGCACGGTCAGTATGAAAAAAGAATAAATAGTATTATTGATCGACGGACGCCAATAGTACCGCCCACTCCCTGGGCGACTGTCGAACAATTCTGACCGACCGCCCTTTGGCCCGGCAAAGCTGCGGAACCTCCACAATTTCTGCCAGCCGCAGCTTTGCCGGTCATTGGTCGATGCCCTGTTTCATCAGTGCTGCCCGGCAATAACAGACCGACTGACGACCTTCCGCCTCTTGGCCTTTCGTTCATCCCCCGAATCTTTTCGCCCCAGCCATCACCGCCATCCCGCCTCGCCACGCAAAGGCCGGTGACGTTTCCCGGCTGCTCAGTGCTCGTGCTCGTGCTGCTCGTTGCCGTGTCCAGGGTGATCGTGGGTGTGCGAGCCGTGGTCCCCGTCATGGGAATGATCGTGAACCTCGGTTTCGGCTCCATGATCGTGGGGGTGCTTGTGCTCGTGCAGGTGCTCGTGGGTGTGTTCATGCACGTGGTGGTGGGAGTGAGTCAGCTCCCCATGCCCATGCCCATGCCCATGTTCATGATCATGTTCATGGGTATGCGTGTGGCTATGCAGGTGCTTGTGTTCATGTTCTCCTTTCATTGGTCAACTCCTTGCGAGGTGGTTGCGGATTGCCGAGAGTGTTTACCCGGCTTCCATACCATCTATGATAATGATGCCGGCCAGATGTGCAATGAGTCGACCGGGAAAAAATCCCCAGGTGGCCGGCGGTTGCCTCAACGGCGGGGTGCGGCGTGCAGCATCGAGAGCTTCAAGATTTTTGGCCGACTGGATTGGAGAGATTATCAGGCGTGGCTGTGAGCTCGGTTTCGAGGCTTGCAAAAAGTGGTCTCCGGTGTTCATATGCCACAAATTAAAATGGTGCAGCAGTGTTCAGCTAACGATATGAGGTGGAAAGCATGAAACAGAAGGTAGTCATTGTCGGCGCGGTGGCCGCCGGCCCCAAGGCAGCTGTCAGGATCAAGCGCTTGCAGGCCGAGGCGGAGGTCGTGCTCATCGATCAGGACAATTACATTTCCTACGGCGGGTGCGGTATTCCCTACTACGTGTCCGGTGATGTGCCGGACGAAAAGGAGCTTCGCTCCACCAATTTTCATATGGTCAGGGACGAACGGTATTTCGAGAAGGCCAAGGGGGTGACAACGATGACCAGGACCCGCGCCCTGGCCATCGATCGGCGGCAGAAGAACGTCCTGGTCGAGGACCTGAACACCGGTCAGCAGCAGCGGGTCAGCTACGACAAACTCCTGCTGGCCACCGGCAGTGAGCCGGTGGTACTGCCGATCCCGGGGGTTGATCTGCAGGGGGTTTTTACCGTTAATGACCTGCATAAAGCGATCGCCATCAAGGACTTGATTGCCAAGGGCCGGGTCGGCAAAGTGGCGGTTATCGGCGGCGGCGCCATCGGCGTCGAGATGGCCGAGGCATGCAAGGATCTCTGGGGGCTCGAGGTGGCGCTCGTTGAATTCAAGGAGCACCTGCTGCCCAATCTGGTCGACTGGGAGATGGCCGAAATGCTTGCAAAACATCTGCGCGATAACGGTGTGCAGGTCTATCTGCGGGAAGGGGCGGTTGCCATCACCGGCACCGAAGATGGCTGGGTCAGCGGCCTGCGCACGGACCGGCGCACCATCGAGGCGGATCTGGTGCTGATGGCCGCCGGCGTCCGTCCTCGCTCGGGCCTGGCTTCCGAGGCGGGACTCAACATATCGCGGGGCGGGGCGATCGTCGTTGACGAGCACATGCAGACGTCCGATCCGGATATCTATGCCGCCGGTGATTGCGTGGAGATCACCAACCTGGTCTCGGGCTCGAAGTTTTTCGCCCCGCTCGGCTCGCTGGCCAACAAGGAGGGCCGGGTCGCCGGTGACAACATCGCCGGCATTCCATCCGTCTTCAAGGGTGGGGTCGGCAGTTTCATCATGAAGGCTTTCGACATGAGCATCGGCTCCGCCGGTTTGACCCTGGCCGCGGCCCGGGCAGCCGGTTACGACGCTGATTTGTCCCTGACGTCGCCGAGCGATCGGGCCCATTTCTACCCGACCCAGGCGGTTGCCTGTTTTCTGCTGGTTTTCGACCGTCGTACCCGGCGGGTGCTCGGCATGCAGGGGATCGGCCCGATGGGCGAAGGTATCCTCGCCCGGATCAACGGAGCGGCGCCGCTGCTCTGCGAGGGTGCGGTAATCGAAGACTTCAACAATATTGAAATGGCCTATTCACCGCCGTTTTCCGCCGCCATCGATTCGATCAACGCCGCCTCCTATGTGGCCGAAAATATCTGCGATGGACGCATGAGAAAGATCGACGTCCGCGATTTCCTTGCTTTTATGGAGAATCCGGACAGCCGGTCCGACTGGCGGCTCCTCGATGTACGCCATCCCCGGGAAGCAGAGCCGTTTACCGAGAGATTCGGCAGTGATCGCTGGCTGGCGCTGCCATATGATGAGGTTCGGGAGCGCTACCGCGAGCTGCCCACGGACAAAACGCTGGTCATCGTCTGCAACGCCGGCTCACGCTCTTACGAGACGCAGCGATATCTCCAGCAGGTCGGTGTCGAGCGGACCCTGGTTCTGGCCGGGGGCATGAACATCGTGCGGCGGTTGGCGGTCGACTGGCTGCCGTAGCGGTTCCCCGTATTTTTGTTCTTTGAGAATCCATGCTCATTTGTTAGAAAATGGTTAGCCACGGGCATGTTGTGATTTTCAGAACAGGGAGGGGGGATGACCGGACCGAATTCTGAACATATGGTTGAAGAGATCAGGGCCAACGCCCGTAGCGGAGATCGCCTCAAAGCACGGCTGGTTCTGGCTCACTTCGGAGAGATCGACGAACGGACCCGCAATCGTTTGGTCTACGAGGTGTCCCGCGGGCAGCCGGCATTTTCCGTGCCGCTGTTCTGCCACCTGCTCAGCGAGTACCCGGTACTCTCCGAATCGTTGCCGACTATCCGGGAGCTGTTGTTTTCCAGTTTGATCGCCTATCCTGAACAGATCAACTCCTACCTGCTCTCTGCCGATATTGCCGATAAGACCCCGATCATTCAACTGGTCGGGGAAATGAAGTACGAGCATGCAACTTCGGCCCTGCTCGAGTTGATCGACAGGGCGGATGACGAGAAGCTGATCCTGCTCATTATCGAAACCCTCGGTGATATCGGTGACCCGCAGGCTATCAACACCCTGACCGATTATCTCTATGCCGCCAACCGCGAGATGATCCTGGCCGCCGTCCGTGCCCTCGGTCAGGTCGGCACACCGACGGCCATGCACCGCCTGGCCGAGCGAATGGGCACCGACAACGAGATCGATTTCAAGATTCTATCGATTTTCGCCGAAGTCCAGGATCAGGTGTCGCTGGCACAGCTCAATGATACATTGCGATCTCATTACGCGCACATGCGGACCTTTGCCAAACAGGAGTTGATCAACATCGGTCCGAAGTCAGTGCCGCTTCTCCTTGAAAACCTGCGCCACCACGACCAGGATTTCTTGATTCACAGCCTCAACGTTCTCGGCGAGATCGGCGACGAGTCGGCGGTCAAACCGATCAGGAAGCTGCTGGAAAGCGAGCCTCGTGACGCCAATGTCCGCTTTGCCGCTTACGAGGCGCTGGCTTTGCTGCCGCTGCGGAAAGGGGCATACACGTTGACCGCCGGCCTGACCGATGCCGAGGAGCATGTCTGCATTGCCGCCGCCCGGGCCCTCGAGAAGAACTATTCGGATATCATCGTTGCCGGTTTGAAAAACCTGCTGCGCACCGGCGGCGGCGAGGCGCGCCACATCACCAAGATCATCGTCGACGCTCAAGTCGACCGTTTGTTTGTCAGTCTGGCCGGTGAAAATTTTTTTATGGATATGGTGCTGGCCTATTTGCCGCGCACCCATCGGGACATTCGTGACCACTATGCCGGCCTGCTGAGACAGGCCGGCTGTGCCGAGGCCGCTGCCAAAATCATGGGCGAACAAGAAAACGGCATCAGGTCAAAGGTCGTCGCCGTTGATGATTCTCGTATGATCCTGAGTATTTACAAGACCACCTTGCACGAACTCGGCTACGAGCCGGTGCTGTTTGAGTTTCCCAAGTCGGCTCTGAACTGGCTGCGCCGGGAAAAACCGTTGCTGGTCCTGACCGATCTGAATATGCCCGAAATAACCGGTATCCAGCTGACTGAGCAGATCCGAGAAATCTATCCGGCAAAAATCCTGCCGATCATCATGGTAACGACTCAGAACGAAGCGATGGACAACGAAGCGGCCAGGACCGCCGGCGTGAACCGGATCCTGCACAAGCCTTTCAATGCCGTTTCCCTGAAGGCGGCGATGGATGAGGAGTTGAGTTGAGCAACTCCGGCAGCTGCTTGAAATAACGGCCGACGTCGCTCGGTTGGTGCGCGTCGGAGCCGGGAATCAGGGCAATGCCCAGTTCATGGGCGCGCGTGATGATATCCACCGGTGGGAAGGGAACTCCGTGCAGGTCGAAGCCGGAAGTGTTGATCTCCAGAGCCATACCGGCGCGGCGAACGCCGACGAGCAGGGCCTCGATCTGCTGCCGGTGGGTCTCGGTGATACGGCGACCGGGTAGATGGCGCAGGCCGGCATCGAGGTGACAGAGGACATTGGCCGGGATTGTCGCGACCGCCTCGATGAGTGCGTCAAAATAATGACAGAGCAGTTCTTCACTGCCGTAGCGTTCCATGATGTCCAGATTGTCGCGTTTCCGGCTGAGCAGATTCAGGTGACACCCGGCACCCGGCAGGCGATGGAAATGATAGGACAGGCCGATTCGATCCCAGCTGCGTGACGCCAACCGCTTGATCAGCAGGTCCGAACATTCGGGGTTATAGCCGACCTCTACGCCGAGGCCGATGTGCAACCGATCGCCATAACGGGCGCGCAGCCGTTCCCCTTCGTTGAAATAATAATCGAAATCCTCGTCGGTGAGCCAGGTTCGCGGGGTATAATCGATGCCGACTTCGAGGTGTTCAAGAAAGGTGATGCGTTGCAGGTCTTTGCCGATGGCCGCCTTGACGTAGTCCTCCATGGTGCCGGTGGCATGACCGCAGAGATAGGTATGGACATGGCCGTCGGCCGCTAGATCAAGTTCCATCAGAGATAAACCTGGCACAGAAATATGACGGGCCGTGGTTCGGCAGACAGCAGAGACGGGCTGCCGGCCGGCGAATCAGGCGTTGCCTCGCGGGAAAAAATGCAGGATGCCGTCAATGGCTGACGTGTCGCAATAGTGACCCACTTCGAATTCAAGATCGATGTACTCCTCGATACCGTCAATGCTCAGAGAGAGTGATGGCCCGTCGGGAAGGTGATACACGATGGTGTTGACCCTGGTCAGGTCAACGGGACGAACAAACAATTTCATACTGATATCCTTGCTTTCATGGTGCGCGTGCCCGGCCGGTGCGGACCGGAAACCGCAGATACTGCCGTGGATTGAAACTTATAAGACCATTTCTCTGAAACTGCAATGAAATATAGTGGACTGCCCGGGAAAACCAATTCCGGTCGATGCCGGTGTTTTCCATGGAGGTGCCGCATCGTTGTTGTTTTGAGGTTTGACAGGGATTGAGCGACCGTTTAAAATAAGCAGCTTGGACAACGAAAATGACTGCCACATCGTGGCGTTTCCTCAGATGACCGACAGGTTGCGGATTATGACAGAAAATGTATTGAATTCAAAGGAAAAACCTCTTTTCGGGACGGAGACCAACCCATCGCATATCGAGCCGATCAAGCTCACCATGGATAGTCGGATCACATTCCGGTGCCATCCCGGTGTCAGCTGTTTTACCGCCTGCTGTAGAAATATCAAAATAATCCTGACCCCTTACGATATTCTCGTGTTGACCAGGCGATTGCAGATGCCTGCTCATGAGTTTCTCCAGACCTACACGGAACCCACCTATCTGGAAAAGACCGATATGCCCGGCGTCATGCTGAAAATGCGGGCCGAGGATAACAAGTGCCCTTTTGTTACGCCGGACGGCTGTACGGTGTATACCGATCGTCCGACCGCCTGCCGCTATTACCCGGTGGGGATGGCTGATTTTCGCGAAGGCGGCAGCAAGGATGCCGATGGCAACGAGCTCACCGCCGAGGAGGAAAAATTCTTTTTCCTGGTCAAGGAGGATTATTGCAAGGGACACGAAGAGGACCAGCTTTGGACCGTTGCCGAGTGGCGTGCGGACCAGGGAGTCGACGTCCGTGACGAGATGAATAAAAAGTGGCTGCGGCTGGTCATGCGCCGAAAATCGTTCGGCCATCAAGCGAGCCTTTCCGAACAGGCCAAAAGGATGTTTTTCATGGCCTCCACCGATCTTGATCATTTTCGCCGTTTTATCTTCGAGAGTTCCTTCCTGCAGACCTATGAGGTCGCGGAGGATGTCATTGAAAAGATTAAAAACGATGACATAGAGTTGATGTTTTTCTCTTTTGATTATCTGGCCAACACGCTGTTCGGGGCCCAGGTATCCACCATGACGATCAGGGAAGAAAAGATCCGGGAGAAGGTGGTTGCCATCAAAGCCCGCCAGGATGAAGCGATTCTCAAGGCGGTCGAGGAATACGAAGAGCTGAAAAAGGAACGGAAGGCCGGAGGCTGAGCCGCAGGGTTACCGCAGCCGGGAAGATCGAGGGTCGCAGAGTCAGCTCTGGCGGCCCTTTTTTTTCCGGGCTGGTGCACTGCCTGCGGCAGACCGACCAGCCTGGAGGAACTGTGTTTCACTTATACTAATCGACCAAATGGATAGTTATGCCCGCCTGTCGGGTGCCGCTTACTTTTTTAGATAACGCGGGTTTCCTGATGATCGCAGACATTTTTCCTGGTCCGACCGGCAAACGCAGGGCGCGGTGATGGACGGCAGCCCCCTGTCAGACACCCAGATCGCCGGCTTGTTGGCCGCCGTGTCCGGCCATGAGCACTATCTCTTGCTTGATACCGCGAAACCGGACCGCCTCAACCACCAATCACTGCTCTTCATCGACCCGGTCAACTTTCTCACCTGCCGGGCGGGCGAAGACCGTGCGGCTTTTTTGCGGCAGATGGAAACTCTGCTCAACCAGGGGTTTTATCTGGCCGGTTGGTTTGCCTATGAGTTTTTCCATGAGCGTCGCAGTGCCATCAGCGAGTCGTCGTCTTCGATCCTGGCCGAATTCGGCATCTATCGTCAGCCACTGATCCACGATCATTATCGGGAGGAAGGATCGTTTCCCGGCCTGGACGGGCCTTCGTGCCATGAGCGGGAGACGTACCGAATCGGCGGTCTGGCGCCGAATATGGAAAGGCCAGCGTATTGCCGGGCAATCGGCGCGATCCTCGACTACATCGCCGCCGGTGACACGTATCAGGTGAACTATACCTGCAAGATGCGCTTTCGCTTCAGCGGTTCGGTGAGCACCTTTTATCTCGATCT
Source organism: uncultured Desulfofustis sp. (assembly GCA_964433645.1). Lineage (GTDB taxonomy): Bacteria > Desulfobacterota > Desulfobulbia > Desulfobulbales > Desulfocapsaceae > Desulfofustis. Next base: position 12,019 of record CAYSSK010000015.1, on the reverse strand, counting down.
GCGGCGCAGTCAGCCGGTTCCCTATGGCTGTTTTCTGAAACACGGCGGACGCCATCTACTATCGTTTTCCCCGGAACTGTTTTTTCGGGCCGAGCCCGGCATAATCACGACCAGACCGATGAAAGGCACCTGTGTCCGGGGACGCACACTGGCGGAAGACCGCTCTCAAGCCGAGTTTTTGCCGAGTGATGAGAAAAACCGCAGCGAAAACGTGATGATCGTCGATCTGTTGCGCAACGATCTGGCGCGGCTTTTGGACCGTCTTGGCGGCGGCCGGGTGCGGGTCGCATCGTTGTTTGACGTCGAGTGTTATCAAACGGTCCTGCAGATGACCTCGACGGTGGTCGCCGAGTACGCCCGCAGCAACGGTGTTACCCCGGCCGAGTTGATTTGCGCCCTCTTTCCCTGCGGCTCGGTGACGGGAGCGCCGAAAATCAGGACCATGGAAATCATCGATGAGTTGGAAACGGAGCCGCGTGGGGTCTATACCGGCGCCATCGGCTATTTTGCCCCTGATGGGAGGGCGGTGTTCAATGTGCCGATCCGCACCGTCGCACTCGACGGGGAGCAGGGTGAAATGGGGATCGGCTCCGGGATCGTCGCCGATTCCACGCCGGCGGACGAGTGGCGCGAATGTTTGCTCAAGGCCCGTTTTCTGACTCACCCGTTGCCGACATTCGAATTGCTGGAGACGATGTTGTATCGGCCGAACGACGGCTACTTTCTGCTGGCCGGCCATCTCGACCGGCTGGCCCGTTCGGCCGAGTACTTTGCCTTTCGTTTTGATTGGCACCGGATTGTGCAGGCCGTGCACGATCTGCCTGCGCGCGAGCAGTGGGACGAGTTCCGGCGGGTCCGGCTGACCCTGGCTCGAAACGGTGCTCTCCAGATCAGCGCAACGCCCTGCGCCGCGCCGCAGTTTCTCCGCTGGCCCTGTGGATCTGCGGCTGAGGCCGCGGCAACGGTGGCGATCGGCCTGGCCGGGCAGACCGTCGATTCGACGAGTCCCTGGCTCTTCCACAAGACCACCCATCGCCTGGCCTACGAGCAAGGGCTCCGGCAGGCCGAGGCCGACGGTTTGTTCGATGTGCTGTTGTGCAACGAGCGACGAGAGATCACCGAGGGCTGTATCAGCAATCTCTTTGCACTGCTCGATGGCAGCTATGTGACGCCACCGTTGCACTGCGGCTTGCTGGCCGGGATCATGCGCGAACGGCTGCTGGCAAGTGCCGCTGAAATGCCGGTTCAGGAGCGGGTCATCTATCGGCAGGACCTGCTGCGGGCCGAGCGACTCTATCTCTGCAACTCGGTGCGCGGCGTGGTGCCTGCCCGGTTGGTGGGTGACGGTGAGCAGGTGACGTGATACCCGCCCGCCCGGCCGGGTTCAGTGGACGATGCTACGGTCGTCTTCCGGGGTTATCGGTGTTGGCGGAATAACCAAGTGGTAGCGGGCGCCGAGTTCCCTGACCATGGTCATGAAGGCCGACGGTAGCGGTGTTTCCCGATCCTTGAGCAACATACCGAGTTTGTCCGCGGTGAGCAGGATATCGTTGTCGGCCATTCCTTCCTGGTTGTCGCAGAGAGTCTGAAGGCGCAGGGCGTCGGTGAGCGCGGGCAGGAGGTGCGGCAGATTTGCCGCCAAGCCGAGCAGTTCCTGCTCTATCAAGGCCCGGTGTTCCTGGCGAAAGGCCATGAATTCCGAGGCCGGGTTGATAGTGCCGAAGATCTCGTTGGTCACGGCCCCGGCAAGTTTGGACCGTACCGCCGCGTCAAGATTGGGACGATCGTGGTCGAGGCGCCCCTTCATCTCTTTGAAAAAAATCATCTGAACCAGACCGATTCCTTCGCGAAGTACGGCAATCAATCGGGATTGTTTGTGCGGGTCGCCCGTGCTCATTTAAATCACCAATTTGATTTCAGGATTGTTGCTGATGCGGGCGAAAATAGCCAAGCGCATGTCTTCGCTGGTCACTTCCACGCTTGCATTGACACTGCAATACCGGCCGTGCGAACTGCGGTTGCCGTCTCTGATCGCCGGTACGGCGGGCTCGCAGGCGGACAAGATGATCTGCCTGAGTCGCTGCCGGTCGGTGCCGATGACCCGGTATTCCCAGGTGCAGGGATAGCTGATCTCGGGGCGGCGCGGGAGGCCAGCTGAGTTGTCTGCTGAAGAATCGGTCATATGCTCTACTGCTCGGTTTTGTTGACGGCTGTCGGTGCAAGGTGAAAAAAATCAGCTGTCGATTGCCGAAAATAGATAACGAGCAGCCGGAAAAGTCAAGCGAAAGCCGGCTTTCAGCATGTTTTGACCGTCTTGGCGGCTGTTTGGTAATTGCCGGCCAATGGTGCTATAATTCCCTGTCGCTGAAAAGACCCTCTCGGCTGGCTGGTAAGGACGCTTTTTTTTGGACGACGGCCGGCGGCCGTTTCCATGAAACCATAGTTCGACAGACAAAGGACGTGTTTATGGCCGTATCCTTGAGCTATCAACAGGAACTGGTTGATGCCATTCCGATCCCGCTGTTCTTTCTCGATATTCACGGCACATTTTTCGGGTCCAACCAAGCTTTTACCCATTTTGTCGGGAAAACCGACGACGAAGTCCGCCAGCAGGGAGTCTACCAGTTGCTGGCCGGCACCCAAGCCGACCGGCACCGGCAGCTCGACCGGGTGCTCCTTGAAAACGGCACCATCCAGCCGTTTGAAGATGACGCAATCGGCGCCGGGGGGCGGCGCTTTCACGTGGTGTATCGCAAGGCGCTCGTTCATGATGGAACCGGCGAGGTAACCGGCATCGTTACCACGATGGTCGATCTCACCGACCTGAAGGCCATCGAGGAGGCGCTGGTTGCCAGCGAGTCCCAGAAAAAGGCCATTCTTGACGGCTTTCCCGGAATGATCGTGCTGTTTGACCGTGATTTGGGAGCGATCTGGGTCAATGATACGGTCCGGCGTTCGGTACACATGCCGATTGGCAGGTTTTGTCATGAGATCATCTGTAAAAGCGACCAGCAGTGCGCCGAGTGTGCGGTGCCGAGAAGTGTCCGGACCGGTGAGGTGAAGATCGGTATCCAGCGGATCGAGCAGGGTGATAACGGTGCATCGTTCTTCTATGAAATCATCGGTACACCGGTGAAAAACGTTTCCGGCCAGATGGAGAGCGTGATTGTCATCGCCCGTGACGTTACCGAGCGTTTCAAGCTGGAAAAGCAGCTCCGGCATGCCCAGAAAATGGAAGCAATCGGCACACTGGCTGGTGGTATCGCTCATGATTTCAACAATATATTGACACCGATCATGGGGTATGCGGAAATCCTCAAGCTGAAGATGCAGCAGAAGGATTGGGTTGACGAGTCGATGAACGAGTATCTCGGCGAGATTCTTCGTGCCGGGAAACGCGCCAAGGGGCTGGTCGAGCAGATTCTTGCCTTTTCCCGCAACACCGAACAGAAGGAAAGTCCGCAGCACCTGCATCCGATTGTCAAGGAAGTGGTGAAACTGCTTCGTTCCACGTTACCGTCAACTATTCAGATTAAACAGGATATCGACGAAAAATGCGGTCCGGTACGGGTCGATCCGGTCCAGATCCACCAGGTGCTGATCAACCTCTGTACCAACAGTGCCGACGCCATCGGCGAAGATCATGGCGTTTTGACCGTTGCGATGAAAAAAGCGTCACCGACCGGTAACGAAAACGAATGGCTCGAGCTCAGTATCAGGGATACCGGCTGCGGCATGAATCGCGAGCTTCGGGAGCGGATCTTCGAGCCGTATTTCAGCACCAAGGAAAAAGGGCGGGGCACCGGCATGGGCTTGGCACTCGTGCACAGCATCATCTCCCGCCACGAAGGTCGGATCGAGGTGGAAAGCGAGGAGGGGTCAGGGGCCGTTTTTCGGATCTATCTGCCGGTTACCGAAAAGCCGACCAAGCTTGATCGCCTTGTCAGCCCGGAACAGCTTGCCGGAGGCGAGGGACGAATCCTGCTGGTTGACGATGAAAAGCAGGTGGTTCAGGTGACCGCGGAACTGCTGCGCAGCATCGGTTATCAGGTCAGCGGCTGGACATCGTCCCTCGAAGCCATCAACCATTTCAAGGAAAATCCGGAAGGTTACGATCTGGTGCTGACCGACCTGACCATGCCTCACCTGACCGGCACCGAACTCAGTGCCAAAATCAAGCAGCTTCGGCCGGACATTCCGGTCATCCTGTTTACCGGTTACTCGGAACGGCTCAGCAGGGAAACGGCGGTGAATGCCGGTATCGATGAATACTGCCTGAAACCGGTTTCCCTGCGCGAGCTGGCGCGGATGGTTTCCCGCCTGCTCGCCGATACTCATTGATCGCCGGTAAGACAACACCCACGGCCTGACTGGCCGGGGCGTTTTCCAGCGTTTTCAGCGCCGGCGACGATCAGACCGGGACGTCTGCGGCTTTCCGCTCGGCGTGATTGATCAGGCTGATCTGCGCGTTCAGCGTCCAGAAGTCGTAGATGATTCCCACACCGAGCAGGCCGAGGGTGCACAGAAAGATCAGTCCGGTAATCCATTTTCCGCAATACATCCGGTGAATACCGAATATGCCGAGGAAGGTGAGTAGCAGCCAGGCGATATTGTAGTCCACCGGGCCGTCGATGAAACGGAAATCGGCGTCCCGGTTCATCGATGGTATCAGAAAAAGATCAACGATCCAACCGATGAAAAACAGGCCGAACGTGAAAAAATAGATGGTTCCCGAGATCTGTCTGCCGTAATAGAAGCGGTGCGCCCCGAGAAACCCGAAGATCCACAGAAAGTATCCGACCAGCATTTCATGGGTTGTCGATTGTTTGTGCATCACCGTTGCTTCCTTGCTATCAGATTTTGCCTGCGATCATATGCCTCGAGGATGCGTGCCTCGGTCACCTGACCCCGATCGATGCCGTCCCGAATTGCCGTAACCGCCTGCTCCACGATACCGGGACAATGGGAGAGGTTGTTGCCGATGACCAACAGGTCGATGCCGGCCGTAAGGGCCCGGCACAGTGCTTCCCCAAAATGGTAGTGGGCGGTAATCGCCTGCATCTGCAGGTCGTCGCTGACTGTTACGCCGCGATAACCCAGCTCACCGCGGAGCAGGCCGGTGACGGTGGCTGGCGACAGGGTTGCCGGAAAGGTCGGGTCGATGGCTCGATTGAAGAGATGACCGATCATGACCATGTCGACCAGGTCGTCAGCCAGCAGGGCCCGGTAGGGGAGCAGTTCGTCGGGATGCCAGCTGGAGGTAATGTCGACGAAACCGAGATGGGAGTCGGCGCGGGAACTGCCATGCCCCGGGAAGTGTTTGACACAGGAGAGGATGTTGTGCCGGCGGTGGCTCGTAATCCAGGCCGCGGCATGGGCGGCAACGAGCTGGGGTGACGCGGAAAAGCTGCGGCCCAGCCGACCGATAATCGGGTTGTCCGGATAGCGGTCGACATCGACCACCGGTGCAAAATTGACGGTGATCCCCATCTCGGCCAGCAGCGCCGCCGTTTCCTCGCCATAGTGCTCCGTCTGGGTCGTGTCTGCACCGCTTGCGGCCAGTTGCCGGGCCGACGGGATCGGACTATACCCACTGTCTTGGCCAAGACGCTGTACCGAGCCGCCTTCCTGATCGACGCAGATCAACAGCGGTTCGGGACTCAGGTCCTGGAGCGCTGCGGTCAAACGTTTCAACCCTCCGGCCGGGCCGATATTGCCGTCTTGGCCCGAGTCGTGGAGGCAGCGATTGAACAGGATAACGCCGCCCAGACCGTCGCAGGTGATAGCCCGGGCGATCTCGGAATCGGCAGCGAACTGCCTGCCGGGAAAACCGATGATCAGCAGGGAAGCGATTTGTCTGGTCAGGTCCATGTCTGGTTGCGGCGACAGTCAGGGCAAAGCGTAAGGAGCCTTGGATTTTGCGGGTAGTATGTTACCTCGTCCCGACGCTGTTGTCTCGTTCTGTTTGAAAAGCAGAGAGATTCTCGCCCTGAGGTGTCAATATCCCGTCACTCCCTGTCGGAAGTTCAATCGCAACAGCCGGTAAAAGTTCTGTTGTACGATTCAAATTCAAGTAATTACACATTAAATTCGTTTTTTCATCGATATCCCAGCCAGCCGTTTTACATGTTGGCACGTATATTGCTATATTTTTGTTGCCCGATTGCTAAAGATTCTCTGTTATGAGCCGATAGAAAAGATAAAAGATAATAACACTCAGATCGTGCATTACAGAAAACGAGCAGCCATGAGTACCATGACGGAAAGACCTGAACTGACATCTTTGGCATCCAGTCTCGACGAGTTGAGCCAGGTGATGCTCGAACTGCATCAGCTCAAGCGCCAGTCGGAACGCCTTGACCAGATGAACCGCCTGCACGCTCGGCTGGCCGGAGTTCTGAGTGTGCCGGGCATGATCGAGGCCTATTCGGTCTGGCTCATGCCGATCGTCGAACATGAACTGATCGGTTATAACAATAATGCCCGCGGGAAAAAGCATCTGTTCTGTTCCGGCCACGGTCCCAATCGCCGGCGGGCGATTGCCTTTGCCGAACAATTGATCGAGGACGGCACGACACCGCGCCGGGCGGTGCAAAGCGAGGACGGGCAATTCGGGCACAAGTGGATTTTCGAGACGGTCGACGATGCCGGTATCCTGCTGGTTCTCAAAGAAGGTCGGGAGCTTGATGAAGCGGAAATGGCGATCATCAACGACTCGCTGACCATCCTGGCCGAATCCCTGCAACGCGGCCTGGAATATGAAGATCTGTTCGAGCGGGCCAGTTCCGATCCGTTGACCGGATTGTCCAACCGCCGCGTCTTCGATCGGCGAATCAGCGGCATGATGGACAGTGCCACGCGTTACAAGCATCCGTTGACCATGCTCTCGCTTGATCTCGATCACTTCAAGGAGATCAACGACAACCTCGGTCACCAGGTTGGCGACGAGGTGCTCAAATCAGTAGCCGAGGTGCTCGCGGCGGCGGTGCGGTCGACCGATCTGCTGGTGCGCATGGGCGGCGACGAATTCCTGCTGGTACTGGATAATACCAACCGGCAGCAGGGACGGATCCTGGCCGAACGGTTGGTCAAAAAAATCGACGACCTCAATGTCCGAGTTTCGGAGTCCGTAAAACTCGGGGTTTCTATCGGCCTGGCCCAGATGGAGTCGGGCGAGAATTTGCGCAGCTGGCTGGAGCGGACCGACGACATCCTCTATCATGCCAAGGCCCAGGGCCGGGCCCGGGTGGCGATTTCCTGACGGTACCGCGAAAAAGTCAGTACCAGCACGGGCCGGCTCAGTCTTGAGTCGGCTTTTTTTTGGGGGATCAATCGGTACCTGCCGGCTGGTAGTCGATGGTTAGCGGAATGACATGCAGCGAACGGCTGCGCTGACTCGTCGAACCGAGCTGCCAGGCGCCGACACCGCCCCGTTTGCCGAGGATCGCGTCGATCTTTTTGACCAGTCCCTCGATGTCGAGGACCGGATGACGGGTGAAGACCTGCGGCAAACCGTAGGTGAGGTTGCAGGCCAGACAGTGGCCGGGGCGCTCCGTCAGCAGGATGTCGAAGTGCAGGGTCGAGCCCTGTGTGCCGACGTACTCGAGAGCCAGGTCAAAGGCCCCGTCCTCGGCATCACCAAGCAATGCTTCGAAAAACTCATTGGCTCGCGACGGCGGCAACAAGGTGGCGCACGTTTGGCTGGAAAACAGGGGGGCCAGCGGATCATTGGTTGATGTCATCTGGTATTCTGAAGTGCTCTGGTTAACAAGTGGCACAGCGTTTTGACGCGGTGCCGGGGCTGTCGCTGTAAAAAAACCGCCGAATCCGGTCCGCTTGCCGCGATGATCAACGGCGTTGGGCACTTATCGGCGGCCTATCGCTTGAACGTGGTTCAAAGCAGGCAAATAATACCCTTTCAGCCAAAGCATTGTCAACCGGCGTTGCGGGGCTTCCGGCGTCGTGGTACAGTTGCCAGCCATGAATCAGTTATCCTCGTATCGCGACGAACTCAACGAGTCTCAATCCCAGGCGGTGACCACCACCGAGGGACCGGTTCTGGTCATCGCCGGTGCCGGTAGCGGCAAGACGCGCACCCTCGTTTACCGGGTCGCTCACCTGATCAACGGCGGTGTCGAACCGGAAGCCATCCTGCTGCTCACCTTTACCAGAAAAGCCGCCCAGGAGATGCTCTGGCGGGCCGGCCGGCTGATCAACGATTCCTGCAGCAGGGTGACCGGCGGCACCTTTCACAGCGTCGCCAATATGCTGTTGCGGCGATTCGGCGCCGGTATCGGCTTCAGTTCCTCGTTCACCATCATTGACCGGGCAGATGCCGAAGGGATCATCAATCTACTCAAGTCATCGCTGCAGTTGACCGCCAAGCGCAAGCAGTTTCCGTCCAAGCGGATCATCGTCAACATGCTCAGCGGTTCGGTCAACAAGGCGCGGCCACTCGAGGATCTGATCTTCGAGGATTACGGGCACCTGAGCGAATTTGCCGAAGATATCGTCTTGCTGCAGAAGCATTACCACAGTTTCAAGATCGACCACGGTCTGATGGACTACGACGATCTGCTGGTCAATTGGAAGCGGCTGATGACGCAATCACCGGAGGCTCGTGAACAGATCTCCGCCCGCTATCGCTATATCATGGTCGACGAGTATCAGGATACCAATCCGATCCAGGCTGATATCGTCCGGCTGGCCGCCTATCGTCACGATAATGTGATGGTGGTCGGCGACGATTCCCAGTCGATTTATTCCTTCCGCGGCGCCGATTTTTACAATATCATGCGTTTTCCCGAGACGTTTCCGGGGACCCGAATTATCAAGCTCGAACAAAATTACCGATCGACCCAGCCGATTCTGACCCTGACTAACGATATAATCAATAACGCGGTCGAGAAATATACCAAGACCCTGTTCACCAGGATCGAAGGGACCCGCAAACCGCTTCTCTACGCGGCCCGGGACGAAAAGGCCGAAGCTGACTTCGTGGTCAGCCGGGTCCGGGAATTGCGCGACGAGGGCGTCTGTTTGAGTGATATCGCGGTGTTATTCCGTTCCGGGTTTCATTCCTTCAAACTCGAACTCGAGCTTGGCGGCCATGGCATCGGATTTGAAAAACGAGGCGGCCTGAAGCTGACCGAATCGGCGCATATGAAGGATGTCCTGGCCGTGTTGCGCCTGCTGATCAACCCGTTCGACAATCTCTCCTGGAACCGCCTGCTGCTGACCATCGACAAGCTCGGGCCGAAGACGGCCCAGAAGATCACCGCCGTCCTTTCCGATGCCGTCGATCCGGTTGCCGCACTGGCCGCCTATCCGGCCGGTCGCAGCTGGCAGGAAGGGTTTGCCCGGCTGGTTGGGCTGTTTCAGGATCTGCAGCGGCGCGAACCGATACCCGGAGAACTCTGCGCCACGGTACTGGCCTGGTACCAGCCGGTGTTCGAGCGCCTCTATGCCGACGATTATCCGAAACGGCAGAAGGACCTCGAGCAATTGCAGACCATTATTACCTCCTACGACGACCTGCGGCGCTTCATCGACGACACCGCTCTTGATCCACCGGAAGCCGACCTGCAGGCCTATCGTGACGATGCCGATATCTTGGTTCTGTCGACCATCCATTCGGCCAAGGGGCTCGAGTGGGAAGTGGTTTTCGTCATCGGCCTGGCCGACGGCCGGTTTCCGCATGCCTCGGCCTTTGCCGGCGAGCAGTGGGAGGAGGAGCGGCGCCTGCTCTACGTGGCGGCGACCCGGGCCCGGAAACAATTGTATCTGAGCTACCCGCGTGAGTTGATGGGCGCCGACCGGCGATTTGCCCGGGTCGGGATGTCACCGTTTCTCTCGGAGTTGTCGCCGGGGACCTACGAACGACAGGAACCCCGCCCCGCCGGCAACGCTTTTTCTTTCAGGTCGCGGGCGACAGAGCCGTTGCCGACGCGGGCCAAAAAGAAAAAACCGGCGCTGGCCGATTTTTTCACAGGCTGCCGGGTCAACCACCCTTTTTTCGGGGCCGGCACGGTGCAGAACCTCAATGCCCCGCGCTCACTCGATGTGGCCTTTGATCGCCACGGCCTGAAGACGCTGCATCTCGATTACGCCACCTTGAACATTATCGACGGCTAGGGCCTCCCGCCGTCCTCCGAGGCGACCATGACCGACTCACCTCTGACGACCTATTCCGGGGCCTGCCGTTTTCTCGACGACCTGCAGATGCACAAGATCAAGCTCGGCCTTGAGGCGATGCGCTCCGTTCTCGCCGATCTCGGTTCCCCCGAGAGGCGGTGCCCGGCCATTCATGTGGCCGGCACCAACGGCAAAGGTTCGGTTTGCACGATGCTGCGAGCGATGCTCACTGCCGCCGGGTACCGCACCGGCCTGTACACCTCGCCGCACCTCAGCTCAATCAGGGAGCGGTTCCGGATCGACGAGTGCTTTATCGGTGAGGACGAGTTTATCCGGCTGCTGGAGCGAGTGCGCCGCAGCCTCGGTATCGATAAAATCACCTATTTCGAGTGCACTACGGCCCTGGCCTTTACCTGGTTTGCCGACTGCGGCTGCGATATCGTCATCCTCGAGACCGGCATGGGCGGTCGGCTCGATGCGACCAACGTGGTGGTGCCGCTGCTCTCGGTGATTACCACGGTGAGCCTCGACCATGAACAATACCTTGGCGATACCATCGAGCAGATCGCTTTTGAAAAAGCCGGCATCATCAAAGACCGGGTACCGGTTATCTCCGGGGTAACCGGTTCTCCGGCCCGGGAGGTTATCGAGCGGACCTGTGCCGAGCGCGCAGCACCGCTTTTCATCCTGGGGCGAGATTTTCGGGCGGTGTCCCGCGAGGAGGACCACTGGGCATGGCATGACCATGACGGTAAAGCCGTTATCGATCGGTTGCCCGTCTCGAAAAATGGTGTCTGGCAACTCGATAACAGCGCCATTGCCATCGCCGCCGCACTTATCCTGCGCGATCAGGGTTTTGTGCTCACCGAGGAGACGATCCGTGCCGGAATCGGCGCTGCCTTCTGGCCCGGGCGCATGGAATACCTGGAGGTAGCGGTTGCCAATCGAGAATGCAACTCGCCGGGAGAGCAGAGCGCTCCCCTGCGTTTCCTGCTCGACGGTGCCCACAATCAGGCCGGGGTCGAGTGTCTGATTACCGGCATCAAAGAGCAGTTCAGCTACGAGCGTTTGATCGTAGTCTGGGCCTCCATGGCCGACAAGAACTACCGCCCCCTGTTGTCGGCGATTGCCTCACTGGCCGACCGGATCCTGCTGACCAGGCCGCAGAGCGAGCGGGCGGCAGCACCGGCGGAGATGGCCCGGGTGCTTGAAAAGAGCAATCCGTCACGGGTCAGTTGTCATGAAACTGTTGCCGAGGCATTGTGCCGCGCCACGACTCAGGCCCGACCCGGCGATCTGGTGGTGGCGGCCGGCTCACTCTACTTGATCGGCGAGTTTCGCCGGCTGCTGGTCGGTGAGGTGGTCGAAAATGACTGACTATTCCTGGCTGGACGGGATCGACGAAGCGCAGATCAAGCGGGAACGAACCAAGGCCCGCCAGCTGCGCAAGACCCGCTGGTGGCAGCAGAAGACTGCTCCCGGACGGTGTTACTATTGCGGCCAGGCCGTCGCTCATCGCGAGCTGACCATGGATCATCTCGTGCCGCTCACGCGCGGTGGCCGCAGCACCAAGGACAACCTGGTGCCCTGCTGCAAAGACTGTAACAACCAGAAAAAGACCCTGCTGCCCATTGAGTGGGAAGAGTACCTGAAACGTTTTTTGTAAAGAGGAACAGGGACGTTTGCCCCTCTCGTCCCTGATCCGATCGGCAGAAAATGAACTGGTAATTCACACGCGATTCTGGTAAAACAAGGCCTCGTTACGCACAGGGCAAACCGTAGTGACGGTCATAAGACCGCAAAAAGCAGCTCTGTCATGATAACAACCCCATTATGGGCGGGTAGCTCAGCTGGATAGAGTGTTGGCCTCCGAAGCCAAAGGTCG
>CAYSSK010000014.1:35859-52210 GCA_964433645.1 uncultured Desulfofustis sp. | reverse complement strand
AGCAGCCGGAGGGAGGATCAACCAGCCCATACGACCACGGTGCCGATTTTCATTGTTCGTTGTGACTTCCAGTCATGGGGGGTTATATAAAAAACAGAGGGGTCTCGCAGGAACGAATCACCGCATCGGCGGGGCATAATGCAGCCCGCCCCGGTTCCACAGCGCGTTCAAGCCACGATCCATGCCAATGGTCGACTGGTGACCGACAGAGCGTTCGAAGATCTCGGCGTAGTTACCGACCTGTTTGACAATCCGATATGCCCAGCGAGCATCGAGACCGAGCCCTTTATGGAAATTGCCGGTCTGCCCGATGAAGTCCTGCAGCCGAGAGTCCGCATCGCTCTCTTGGGCATCGATGGTATCTGAGCGAAGGCCATATTCCTCGGCGGTCAGCAAGGCAAAGAGGACCCAACGCACAATGGCGAACCAGCCATCATCGCCCTGCCGGACAATGGGGCCATGCGGTTCCCGGGATATGACTTCGGGCAGGATCAGATAGTCATCACCATGCTCCAGCAACAACCGCAGGTTATAGAGGCGGGAACGGCTGTCGGTGATCACCTCGCAGCGACCGCCGACCAGTTCTCTGGTGGCCAATTCCAACGTGTCAAACTCTGCCGATCTAAAGCGGATCTCATGCTCACGGAAAAAATCGCCGAGATGGTTTTGCGCCCGCTGACCGTTGTGCAGGCAGATGGTCGCCCCATCCAGTTCCAGCGCGCTTTTGACACCAAGCCGTTTCTTGACCAAAAAACTTTGTCCATCATAGAAACTGGCGCCGGTAACGAGCAGCCCCATGGCCGAGTCCACTGTCAGCGTCCAGGGAATCTTCGCGGACAGCACGTCAACGGCACCGGATAACAACGAGGTGAGCTGCGCCTGTTCCGGTAGTGCAACAAACTTCACCTTCTCGGCATCGCCGAGAACGGCTGCCGCGACGGCCCGGCACACATCGACATCGAGGCCCTGCCAGCGGCCCGTTTCATCGACTGTCGAAAAGCCTCGCATCCCGGCTGTCACGCCGCAGTTCAGCAGATCACGCTGCTTGACCACCTCCACGGTGAACGCCTGCGCCCCCGCCGCGCCGCCGACCAACACAATCAATACGATAAGCAGTTGCCGGCACCTGGTCATGTGCAACTCCTCCTGTCAATCCGTCCATTCCAGCATCCCCCAGCCACCCGTCCGGGCCACTGCCTGGAGCCCAATCGTAACAACAGCGAACGGTACTGTCCACCTGATAAATCAGTATGGATCATGATTTCGCCGTCGCAGGAGTTTTTTTCAGTTTTCAGGCCTGGCCAGCCGGCGCCGGAGTCACGTCGCGCCATGGATCATGCCACGCGGCGGTGCCTGTTTACAAACGCTCCTCCCTCAGGTAAAAGATGATGACGACATCCGTGATCTCTTCCCGACAACTTCCCACCAACCTCCAGACGACAGCAGACGATGGCCAACACCGCCCGATATGCCGCCATCGAGACATTGCAGCGCAGCCAGCGAACCGGACACCCGGCAGCTCGAATCTTTGCCGGGATCGTCGAGCAGTACCGACTCTCTCCAGCCGATCGGCAGCTGGCCATGAATATCGTCTATGGGGTGCTGCGCCACCGCGACCAAGTCGATCTGCTGATCTCCCGGTTGTGCTCCCGGCCGCCGGACCGACATAATTCATTCGTTTACCAGGCACTGGCCGCTGGTCTTTATCAGGTTTTTTTCCTCGAGCGCATCCCCGGGTTTGCCGCCGTCCATGAAACCGTCGAGGCCGTCCGCCGGAGCGGCGCCCCGAAAAGAATGTGCGGCTTCATCAACGGCGTGCTGCGCTCCGGCCTGCGCCGCCAAGAAGAGCTGGGTGAACTGGTCGACCCCGACGGCGCCGGCCACGGGCTGCTCAACCACCCGACCTGGCTCACTGAGCGCTGGCAGGCGAATTTCGGCCGACAGACCATGCGTGCCATCTGTGCTCACAACAATTGTGAAGCGACGCTGAACCTGCGACTCAGCCGGTCGCTGCCTCGATCAGACTACCTGAGCCTGCTCCGGGAAAAAGGCATCGAAGCGCATCGTGGCGAATTCGCCCCGGACAGCATCGTTCTCCCCTGCTTTCACGGCACAATAACCGCTCTGCCCGGCTATCATGAAGGACTGTTTTTCGTTCAAGACCAGTCGGCACAGCTTGCCACGCTGCTGCTCGCACCGTTTTCCCCCAGCCGGAGCTATCTCGACTGCTGTGCCGGACTTGGCGGTAAGACGTCTTACCTGGCCGAATTAACCGCAGCCGATGGCGCATCGCTCACCGCGGTCGAGCCTGATCCCGGGCGTTTTCGTCTACTCGGGGAGAACCTGGCCAGAACCGCCGGCGAACATACGCTCTGTCTGCACAACAGCACCCTGGAACGCTTTGCCAGAACCTGCCCGCTGCACTTTGACGCCCTCCTCGTCGATGCCCCCTGCTCCGGGACCGGCGTTATCGGCCGGCAACCCGACATCCGGTGGAATCGACGAGAACAGGATCTGCTCTCGTATCGCGAAAAACAAGGCGGGTTGCTCGAAACGGCCGCCGGACTGCTGGGCTCCGGGGGTGTGCTGGTCTATGCAACCTGCTCCATCGAGCCGGAAGAAAACCGCCAGGTGATCGACCGTTTCCTGGCCGATCATGAGGGGTTCGAGATCTCCGACTGCCGCGAGTTTCTCCCGGCCCCGGCGCACGCTCTGGTTGTCGACGGCTGTTTTGCCCCTCTGCCGTCATCCGGCTGCGACGGCTTTTTTGCAGCCCGTCTGGTCAGCACCGGCCAGATGTAAAACGTTTTTCCTTTGCGGTTGTCACCATCCTGCGGTACATTCGAAACTCTTCTCTTCACTGGTCGCTGACCCTACTATTTTAACGGCATTGATACGTTATGGCGGAAATCAGAAGCACCCTCGATATGGTAATGGAGCGGGCGGCCCGTCTGGCCGCCGAAGCACCGGACGTCCCGGCGGACGAGGCGCTCAAGGAAGACGGCATGCGCCTCGCCGCCAGTTATCTGGGCGGCGAGACGCCCGATTTGCTGCAGCTTCTGGAACAACACCCTCCGGAAAAACAAAGCGGTGTCCGCAACGGCATGGCTATCGCACTCCTGCGCAATATCATTCTGCCCAGGGAGCAGAGCCTTTCCGACCAGACCCTGCAGAGTTTCAAGGGCCTGCAGGAACTCAGCGGCAATGCCGCTGATATTATGTCGATCTGTTCGGAACTCCGACAAATCCTCGAGCAGTATGCCAAGCATCAGGAACAGGTTCGCCAGCAGTTCGACGAGTCGATCATGAACCAGCTGAAAATGCAGCTCCAGCAGCAGGGGATGCGCGTCGATGACACTATGGCCCTGAGCCCGACCATGCACCCGCACTACAATGAAGAATGGGCACGGGTCAGCGCCGATCTCAACAGCCAGTACAACCAAGCCCTTGACCAGCGTAAGCAATTGATCGCCCAGCGTTTCGCCGTTTGACGAGTGCATCGGTCAAAGACTGCAGCAATCTCACCACCGGTGATGGACTACCAGGCACGACGGCAGCTCCTGCAGGAGAAACTGAGGCGCGGCAAGATCGACGTGTTGCTGGTCAGCCGCCCGGAAAACCGGCGCTACCTGAGCGGGTATACCGCCCGGGACCACGGTGTCGGTGAAAGCTCGGGCGCCTTGCTCGTTTTCGCCCGCGGCACAACCCATCTGCTCACCGACTCCCGCTACGAACTGCAGGCCAGGCAGGAAACGGATCTGCCGGTATCGGTTTACCGGCGCGGTCTGATTAAACTGCTCGAGCGGCTCGTGCCGGAGAGTCGCGGTAACCGGCTTGCTTTCGAAAGCCACCACACGCTGCACGCCGACAGTCTCAGGTTGTCGGAACTCGCGGAAAAACTGCGGATTTCCCTGGTCCCGGTCAGCGGCCTCATCGAGAAGCAGCGAGAGATCAAAAGTGACGGGGAAATTGAGCTCATCCGTCGCTCGGTGCGGCTCAACGAAGCTATTTTCCGAAAGGTTTTCGGCTCGCTGGCCGCCGGCATGACCGAGATCGATATTGCCCTGACCATCGAAACCGCAATGCGGCGGGCCGGCGCTGAAGGACCGAGCTTCGAGACCATTGTTGCCGCCGGAGAAAACAGCGCCCGACCACATGCCGTGCCGTCTAACCGACCGATTGCCCGGCGCGAACCGGTTACCATCGACATGGGCCTGATTCTGGCCGGCTATTGTTCCGACATGACCCGATCGTTCACCTTCGACACTCCCGATGAGCGCTTTCGCACCGTCCAGCGGGTGGTTCGCACCGCGCAGCAGGCGGGCATTGCCGCCATCAGGGAGGGGACGACCATGAAGGCCGTCGACCGGGCCGCCCGAGCAGTGATCGAGTCGGCGGGATACGGCGGATATTTTGGACATTCGCTCGGTCATGGCGTCGGTCTGGCCGTCCATGAGGCCCCGAGTCTTTCCGCCAGAAGCCGCCGCAAACTCAAGGCAGGCATGATCGTTACCGTCGAACCGGGCATTTATTTGCCCGGTTGGGGGGGGATCCGCCTGGAAAATATGATCGTCGTGCGCAAAAACGACGCCGAAATCCTCAATGAAGACCACACCTGGCTCGACCTGTGAAAACAACTTCGCCGATACGCACCAGAACAGGCAGGTCAACCGATGCCCGTGTGCCGATCCGACTGAACGCACTCTTCCAAGGACTGACCGATGCGACAATATGTAATCGATGAATTATCGCCCCTGGAGCGGGATAACCTCGAATCCTTCCTGAGACGGTCGCTGAAATCGGGACCGATAACCGGCATCTACTGGCTGGTACTGCCCGAGGACCTTTATGCCCGGGCGCAACAGGGGCATCGGGAGTGCGGCCCGTTTTATTTTGCCGTCGATCTCAGCGCAGAACGGTTGTCTGTCGAACTGCTGGTTCGCAGCACCACGAATCTGCATTGCACCTGCATCGCCTACGCGACGTCGGCGCAACGACAATTCGTGCTGGATTTTATCGACCGCATGCTTGCCGAGGAGCAAATAAAAGCCTAATTGAAACCAATGGTTGACCACCTGCACAACACGTTGCGCCGACCGGGCCAACAGACCGTCGTGCACTGACCGGCCCGACAGCCGCTGAGGAGTATCCATGAATACCAGTGTCGATTCGACCCCCACCTTCATTGAAGCCGCTTACCGGACCATGGAGAGAAATCTCGAAACGGTCCGTCAACGGTTACAGCGACCACTGAGCTATGCCGAAAAAATCCTCTACGGCCATCTAGCCAATCCGGATGGGGCGGAGCTGATCGCCGGCCGCTCATATATCAAGACCAGGCCGGACCGGGTCGCCCTGCAAGACGCCACCGCCCAGATGGCCATCCTGCAATTCATGCTGGCCGACAAGGATGAGGCGGCCGTGCCGGTGACCGTGCATTGCGACCACTTGATCAAGGCCCAGACCGGGGCTGCACCGGATCTTGCCATGGCCCGCAACGACAACCGGGAAGTCTACGATTTTCTGACCTCGGCAGCCAAGCGCTACGGTTTTGGCTGCTGGCTCCCCGGGGCCGGCATCATTCACCAGGTTGTCCTGGAGCGCTATGCCTTCCCGGGTCTGATGTTGCTCGGCACCGACTCCCATACTCCGAATGCCGGCGGCCTGGGCAGCTTTGCCGCAGGCGTCGGCGGGGCCGATGCGGTCGACGTGATGGTCGGCATGCCCTGGGAGGTTCTGTACCCCGAAATCGTCGGTGTCCGCCTGACCGGAGAGCTCTCCGGCTGGACCGCGCCCAAAGACATCATCCTGAAACTGCTCGGTCTGCTGACCTGTGCCGGCGGGACCAACCGGGTCTTCGAATACATCGGCGATGGCGCCGACACGATCTCCTGCACCGGCAAGGCGACTATCTGCAATATGGGCGCCGAACTCGGCGCCACCACCTCGCTCTTCCCGTTCGATCGGAAGATGGCCGACTATCTTCGGGCCGCCGGCAGGCAAGCGGCCGGCGATCTGGCCGAACGCTACCGCCACCTGCTCAGAGCAGACCCGGAAGTTATCGCCACCCCGGAAAGCTGTTTCGATCTGATCGTCGATATCGACCTCTCCACGCTGGAACCGCACATCGTCGGACCGCACTCGCCGGACCGCATCACCACCGTCAACAAGATGAAGGACCATATCGGCGATACCGGCTGCCCGTCCACGATCAAGGCCACGCTGATCGGCTCCTGCACCAACTCCTCATACGAGGACATGGGGCGGATTGCGGCCATGGCCAGACAGATCGCCGCCCGGGGGGTAAAGCTGAAGACCCCGCTATTGCTGACGCCCGGATCCGAACAGGTTAAAGCGACCATCGACCGGGACGGCCTGCTCGCCGATCTCGAGGCGATCGGCGCGACGCTGCTGGCCAATGCCTGCGGACCGTGCATCGGCCAGTGGCAGCGTGACGACATCCAGCCGGGTGAAATCAATTCGATCATGACCTCCTATAACCGCAACTTTCCGAAACGCAATGACGGCAACGCAGAAACCTGCTGCTTCATCGGCAGCCCGGAAACGGCCCTGGCCTATGCCGTGTTCGGCAATTTCGACAACAACCCGTTCACCACACCGATCACGACAGCCGACGGCTCAACCTTCCGGCTGGCCGATCCCGGACCGGTCGACACGGTCCCGTCCCGGGGCCTGATGACGAGCGACGAGGGTTTTATCGCGCCTCTCGAAGATCGTTCCGAGCAACGAGTGCTCGTTGATCCCGACTCCGAGCGGCTCGCCCTGCTGGCACCGTTTGAACCGTGGGACGGCCAGGACTTCCGGGGGCTGCATCTGCTCCTCAAGGCTACCGGTAAATGCACCACCGATCATATCTCGCCGGCCGGCCCCTGGCTCAGATTTCGCGGGCACCTGGACAATATCTCCAACAATCTGTTCAGCGGGGCGGTCAACAGTTTTACCGGCGTGGCCGGATCAGGGATCAGTCAACTCACCGGCGAGGAAAAACCATTCAGCGAGCTTGCGCGGGAATACCAAAAAAAGGGTAACGGCTGGGTCGCCGTCGGCGACGAAAATTACGGAGAAGGCTCGTCCCGGGAACATGCCGCCATGTGTCCCCGCCATTTGGGCTGCAAGGCCGTCATCACCCGCTCTTTTGCCCGGATTCATGAGACGAATTTGAAAAAGCAGGGCGTTCTGCCGCTGACGTTCATCGATACGAGGGATTACGAAAAAATCCAGGAAGCAGACCGCATCGACATCGCGAATATCACCGACATAGCTCCCGGCTCGCAGGTAACGGCCATCCTCCATCATCGGGACGGTTCCTCGGAATCGCTGCAGCTCGAGCATTCACTGAACGACGAGCAGATCGACTGGTTCAAGGCGGGCTCGGCGCTGAACCACCTGCGTGTCGGCTGAGTATCGACACAAGAGCATCATGCAGATTATCACCACTCACAAGAACACCGACTTCGACGCCCTCGCTTCGGTTATTGCTGCAACGATGCTCTATCCCGGCGCGGTTGGCGTCATTCCGACCTCGGTCAATGCCAATGTGGCCCGGTTCCTGTCTACCCACAAGACGGCGTTCAATATCGTCCTGCCCAAGGAGGTCGATCTACGGCACGTCAGTCGCCTCATCGTGGTCGATACCGCTCAGTGGCGGCGTCTTGAACGAATGGAGGAACTGCGCCAGCGCAACGACCTGGAAATCGTGCTGTGGGACCACCATCAAAACGACAGTGATATCGAAGCGCACTGGCGCTGCCAGGAACAGATCGGCGCCACGGTAACCCTGTTGGTCCGGGAGATGAAACAGCGGCAGATGGAACTCAACCCACTCGTCTCAACGGTATTGCTGATCGGCCTCTACGAAGATACCGGGCACCTGAGCTATCCTTCGACACAGGCTGAAGACGCCGCTGCCGCCGCTTATCTGCTGGCCAACGGCGCCGATCTCAACGTCGCCTCGGTCTTTCTCAACCCGCCGTACGAGGAAGAGCAGCGGGACATCCTGTTCACGATGATGCAGGGAACGGAGCGCATCAGTCATCGGCACGATTCAATCGGCATCAATATCGTCGAGTTGGACCGAAAGGTACCGATGCTGGCGGCGATCGTCAGCATGTACCGCAAGATCATCAATGCCGACGCGGTCTTCGTTATCTTCATCAACGATGAGACGAGCAGCACCGTGATCGGCCGCAGCGGCATCGACCGCATCGACGTCGGTGGAATCCTCAGGGAATTCGGGGGCGGCGGACATCCGGCCGCCGGTTCGGCAACCGTCAAGTGCAGCCACTATGCGCCCAACGAGATCAAAGAAAAAATCATCGACATTATCAAACACCGGAAAATAAGGGGGGCAACGGTCGCCGACCTGATGTCGTTCCCGGTTACCATCGTCGACGGATCCACCCCGATGCACGAAATCCGCGCTATCATGCAACGCGAGAAGATCCGGGGTATTCTTGTCGGCAATGACCAGCGGCTCGACGGCATCATCGTGCTCTGGGACCTGAAAAAGCTCAAGCGGGACAGTCAGTGGAAGAGTCCGGTCAAGGCCTTCATGGCCCGTGAAATCATTACCATCCCACCCGATCTCCTGCCATCCGATGCGGCGCAATTGATGGTCAAAAAGAATATCGGCCATCTGCCGGTAATACATGACGGCAGGGTGATCGGCATCGTCACCCGAACCGACATCCTGACCTATTTTTACGGTTTATTGCCCGAGTAGATCAGGAAAGCAGAGCCCTTCCCAGCGGGGTAATCGAATATTTACACCGAACCGGGCTGTCGATGAGTCCCTTTTTCTTCAGTGTTGCCAAACGACCGGCCAGCGGTTTGCTCTCCAGACCGGTCGTTGCGGCGATATCTTTGGCACCACAGGGTTGGCCGACCCGGGATAGCGCCTCAAGGATGGTGCGCTGCTCTGCGGTCACGGCATCGGCAACAGTGGTTGCAGCGGTCTCCATGAAACAAGCTCCTTGTTGTTCTATGATTTCTTGCGACACGAGGGACAGATTCCGACAAATTCGATCCGATATCCCGTTATCTGATAGCCACCGGTCGCCTCCTGGGTCGACAACCCGGCCAGTTCCCGGTCAAAGGTGATATTGTCGACTCGATGACACCGAAGACAATAGATATGATCATGTTCAACGATCTTGTAATCGAATCGTTTCTGGCGACCGCTGATTTCCAGTTTGGCAATAATTCCGGCAGCAGACAGAGTTTCCAGGTTGCGATAGACAGTGGCCAGACTGATGCGGGGCATGGTTTTTTTGACCCGTTCATACAATTCGTCGGCGGTGAGATGCTGGCGGCTGGCCCGCAACTCTTTCAGGATCATCTCACGCTGGTTGGTCATTCGCAAAGGCACGCCGGCTCCATTCAGTAATTATTATCAATATTAGCTGATAATTATTGCTGTGTCAATTGCCGTTTCCACCGGCTCCGCCACCACGGCATCGGAAGATCACCGCTCTCTGCTGCATGAACGGGCCTCTGCCCGGTCGGAATAGCTCTTGCCGGAGTGGCAGGAGCGATGCTAAAGTCGTCAGTCGCGACAACGATCGCCATCCGGCCCGGCCGTCAAATATGAATCTACGGTGTTGACAGTATCATGGCACTTCTTGACGTAATCAATCTGCAGAAACGATTCCGCTCCACCATGGCCGTCCTGGATGTCTCGTTTTCGGTCGAAGCGGGCAGCTGTTTCGGACTGCTCGGGCCAAATGGCGCCGGCAAGACGACCACCATGGAGATCATCGAGCAGATCATCCCCCCGTCCGGCGGGATCATTCTTTATAACGGCCGGCAGCGGGACCAGCTTTTCAGGGAAGAGATCGGTATCCAGTTCCAGCACACCTCGCTGCTCAATTTCCTGTCGGTGCGGGAAACGCTGGACTGTTATCGGGCGTTATACCACACTCAGGCCGACCTGGCGGAACTGATCGAACGGTGCGACCTGGCACCGCTGCTCGAGCGACGCAACAACCAGCTCTCCGGTGGTCAGCGGCAGCGATTGATGCTGGCCCTGGCCTTGGTCAACCGTCCGAAACTGGTCTTCCTCGACGAACCGTCCACCGGCCTTGATCCGCAATCGCGCCGTTATCTATGGCAGATCGTCCAGGACATTAAAGCCGACGGCACGACTATCATGATGACCACCCATTCCATGGAAGAGGCGCAGATCCTCTGCGATATGATCGCCATCATGGACCAGGGACTGATTGTCGCCGAGGGCAGTCCGCATCATCTGATCACCACTTTTTGCAAGACCAACACCATTACCTTGTCTCACGCCGCCACCGCGGGGTGTCTGGAAGCGCTGAGCAGGCCCTATTCCGTCGATGGTGGTTCGGTGTCCATTCATACCGAGGATGTGGACGCCACCCTGAAAGAGCTGCTTTCCTGCGGCGTCAATCTATCGGAAATGGCAGTCCACTCGGCCAATCTCGAAGATGTATTCC
Source organism: uncultured Desulfofustis sp. (assembly GCA_964433645.1). Taxonomy (GTDB): domain Bacteria; phylum Desulfobacterota; class Desulfobulbia; order Desulfobulbales; family Desulfocapsaceae; genus Desulfofustis. Next base: position 41,729 of record CAYSSK010000014.1, on the reverse strand, counting down.
TCCAGCTCACCGGAAAAAAACTCAGGGACTAGCAGGATACCGTTATGAATCCGCGACGAATCTGGATCATGTTTTTGGCCCGGAATAAAGAATTCTTCCGGGACCGGGCGGCATTCGGCTGGAATTTTGCGTTTCCGTTTCTGGTCATCATCGGCTTCGGCGTCATTTTCAGCGACCAGCACCCGCAGAAATTCACGGTCGGGGTGTATCCCCAGACCGGCACCGCCGTCGAAACGACAACCACCTCGGTAACCGACGCGTTTCTGCAGACCGGCGCCGTCAGGCTGGTGCCGATTGCAACACTGGCCGAAGGACTCGATAAGATCCATCTGCACAAAATCGATTTGCTTCTCGACACCGGAGCCGACACGCCGACCTATTGGCTCAACAGCGACTCTCCCAACGGAGCCATCGTCGAACAACTTTATCTGGCAGCCCTCACCGCAAAAAACGATATACCTGCTAATCGGCACGAGATCGACGGCGAACAGGTCCGCTATATCGACTGGTTCTTTCCCGGCATCATGGCGATGAACATGATGTTTTCGGCACTCTGGGGAGTCGGTTATATCATTGTTCGCTATCGCAAAAACGGAGCGCTGAAGCGCCTCAAAGCGACACCGCTGACCGCTTTCGAATATCTCAGTTCCCAGCTCCTGTCGCGAATCTTTCTGCTGATGTTCACCTTCGGGGTAGTCTGGTTCGGCTGCGACCTGATCTTCGATTTTCGCATGCAGGGCTCACTGCCTCTCTTTCTCTTCACCTTCTTCCTCGGCGGTCTCAGCCTCTGCTCGATAGGACTGCTGCTTGCCGCTCGCGGCACCAGCGAAGAATTTACCAGTGGCGCCTTGAATTTCATCAGCTGGCCGATGATGTTCCTGTCAGAAGTCTGGTTTTCTCTCGAAAGCGCTCCGCAGTGGGTCCAGCAACTCTCCTGGCTGCTGCCGCTGACCCATCTCCTGAAAGCGGCACGCAAGGTGATGAACGAAGGTGCCGGGTTCGCCGACATCAAGCTCGAATGCGGCTTGATGATCCTGGCCTCGGTGCTTTTTCTCAGTTGTGCCGCGCGAATGTTTTCCTGGAACGAATGATGGACGTGTCGCCCCGTTTTACCCGAACCAGACTGTTGCTCGGCGACCAGGCCTTTGCCCGCCTGACCGGGGCTCACGTTGCCGTGATCGGCCTCGGAGCGGTCGGCGGCCATGCCGTGGAAGGACTGGCTCGCGCCGGTGTCGGCCGACTGACCGTCGTTGATTTCGACACCATCCAGCCAAGCAATATCAATCGTCAGATTCTGGCGCTCGAATCAACCATCGGCCAGAGCAAAGCGGTAGCCGCCCGGCAGCGGATTCTGGAGATCAACCCGGCCTGCCGCATTGACGCCGTCAACTGTTTTGCCGATAGTGAGACAATCGGTGACATCCTCGCGCTGCATCCCGACGCCGTGATCGATGCCATCGACTCACTCAGTCCCAAAGTGCAGCTCCTGTCCGCCTGCCATCACCATCGGGTCACGGTCTTTTCTTCAATGGGCGCCGCTCTGCGTCGCGATCCGCGGCACATCAAGATCAGCGACATTGCTCAGACCAGCCGGTGCCCGTTGGCCCGCCGGCTGCGCAAGCGTCTGCGCAACGCCGGCATCACCTCCGGCATCACCTGTGTTTATTCTACGGAGCCGGTCGACTTCGACTATCAGCCGCCCGTTGACACAGACCACGCGGACAGCAGCCCGGCAGATCGGGGCAGGTCACGGCGAACTCTGGGCAGCCTGCCCACCCTGACCGCCCTGTTCGGCCTGATACTGGCCAATGAAGTCATCTTGTGGCTGGGGAGAGAGACCGTATGATCCGGACCTTTATCGCAGTGCAACTCGAAGATTCGATCCGCATCCGGCTCAACGAATTGGGCCGGACTATCCCGGGTGCTCGTCCGATCCCGCCGGAGCAGATTCACCTGACCCTTCGTTTTATCGGCGACATCGACGGCACGCTCTTTCAGGATGTCAGGGAGGGCCTGGCCGGGGTCGAGGCTCGTGCGCTGACGCTGTCGATTCGCGGCGTCGGCCATTTCCCGCCGCGGGGCATGCCGCGCGTCGTCTGGGCCGGCGTCGAACCGGCGGCAGCTCTTCAGACGTTGCGCTCGGCCATCAACCATGCCCTGGCCGAAGTCGGGATCCCCGTGGAAGAGCGGGCCTACCATCCCCACATCACCATCGCCCGCCTCAAAAACAGCCCGATCGGCCGGGTAGCCGACTTTCTGACGAGCAACAGTCTGCTGCAGTCGCCACCGTTCACCGTCAACTCCTTTACGCTGTTCACCAGCTCACTGACGGCCAAAGGAGCGATTCACAGCAGCGCCGCAAAATACCCGCTGCGCCCCCAATAAACCGTGAAACAACAGCCGGCTACGGCACAACCGGGAAAGCTTCCTCTGCTAATGTTTTTCTCCGCTGCGGCGCAACATGGGGGACTGCAAGACAACCATCGCGCCAAGAATGACGATGATGCCGGGAAGCACCCGCGGCTCCGGCCAGCCGCGGCCGAGCACCAGATCGATGATGAGGACCAGTCCCGGATAGAGATAGGAGTAAGACATGGTGCGGGTCGGCCCGATATGGGCAACGGCATATTGGGTCAGGTAGAAGGTGATTACCGTGGTAAAACAGGCCAGATAAGCAATCCAGGCCCAGGTGGACGGCGGCACCGACAGCCAGTCAACGCGGGACAAGGCCACCGCCCCGATCGGCAGCAGCCACAGACAGCCGCTGACCAGCACCCAGAAGGTCATCACCTCCATCGGTTCTCCGCGGTGCATTCGCCTGATCAGCGGCGTGTAGAGCCCCATCGCCAAACAGCCAACGAAAAAAACGGCGTCACCGCGATTCCAGGACAGCGTCAGCAACAAGTGGAGCTCGCCGCGAAAAATCACCCAGACGGCACCGACCAGGCCGAGCAGCAGGGCGATCATCCGGTTCGCCCCAAGCCTCTCTTTGATGATCAGCGCCGCATAGATCGCCGACAGACCGGGAACCAGCGTAAAGAGGACACTGGTGTTCAAGGCCGTCGTCATGCGCAAGGCGAGAAACATGCACCAGAAGAAGATGACCAGGCAGCCGCTGATCAATGCATAGCGTAAAAATGATCGCACCCCGATGCGCAAACCGTGGCGAGCGGCAATGACCGGCAGCAGAATGAATACGGCGATGACAAAACGGCTCAACGTCAAAGCGGCCGGATCGAGGTGGACGGCGATATGCTCACCGACGATAAACGATGTGGATACCAGTGTGGCGCAGGTCAGCATCAACAGATGAACCCGCGCCGAGTGGTCGGTTTTGCCCTGTACCCCCTGCCTTTTGCCTGCCATTGTCGATTCCTTTCTCAGGTGTCGGCGCCACACTCTCTGATAGTGCGAGGCAAACGACGCCGCTCGGGTTCACTACGCTAGTGGGAAATGCGCTCCTGCACCAGGATGCGATAAAGAACGCCGGTCAGCGTAAAGAACATCGGAATCGTCCAGAACAAGCCAATGCCGAGGGGGATGCAGGACAACACAGAGAGCAGGGACATCACGAGATAGATGCCAAACACCTGCCACCATCTGGGGTGAATGAGCCGGCGTGATGTTTCCATGGCCTCCCAGGGACCATATTGTTTCGCCACCATCAGCGGCAGCGTCAGCGAATAGCCGACGGCAAGGTAGATTCCCGGCAAAATCAACAGTACACAACCACTGACGATCAGCAGCGACATCAAAAAACCGGCCACACCGATCCGACCGAGGTGAGGAAAGCCGCTGAACACGGTTTTCCAGGAATAATGATTGCCGCAGCTGCGGCGCACGCCAATGGTATACAGTCCGGCCAGAAAAGTCAGGAAAAGAACAGCTCCGGTCACCTGCACAATGATCTGCAGCCAGACCGCCAAGGCCTCTCCGCCAAAAGCGGTGGCAACCGGCACAAGCGCCGACGCCGCTGTCTCCACCCCGGCCAGGACCGCCAACAGCACAAGAACGCCTCCCCAGATCGGTCCTTTGACGCCGACCACCATGGCCCAGGCTGCTTTCAGTATCGCTGCCGCCCGAAACTCGCCGGCCGGCGTATAACCACCGGGCAATGACGCCGCAGGGGAATCACCGTGATCGCCGGCCAGCGACGGGAACGCTTTTGTTTCGCCGGCGCCCAGATCTTCGCACCGTCCCGACTCGCCGCTCCCGGCTCCAGATACATCCGGTCTCGTTTCGCCGCCGGTACGGCCCCTCTCTGACAGCAAGGTCGCCAACTCTTCCTGCAGCTTTTCCTCGGTATCGACCGTTGCTCTCCCATTGTCCGGGACACCTCTGAGTTCGCCGGCGGAAGCTATCCGGTGATGATGGTCGGCAGGGGCATCTTCCCAGGCAACATTTTGCTCCGAAAGGTCCGGGAAGTCCGGAGCTGCCACGGTCGTCTCCTGCTGCCCGCCGGCCAACACCCGGTCCTGATCGGCGGACAACTCTACATGCTGCGATGGGGCAGGCTCATCGACCGCTTCCGATGCCGGCGTCCTCCTGCGGGGAGAGCCGGTGTTCTCGGGATGCAGCTCTATACGGGTCTGCTGACTGCCGGCTGCTTCCGGCCCAATCTGCTCTTCCAGCTGGCGGCAAAAGGGTACTCTGAAAGAAGAGAGACACCGGGGGCACCGAACCACACGTCCAGCCAAAGCTGCGGCGACATCACCCCTGGCACGGCAATGGGGACATCGTATTTTCATAATTGTTCCTCCGACAGGTCCTTCCGGCCATGTGGACCATCGCCTGGCAAGCGATATTGACGCCGCGCACCACTGTTCACAAGAACCCGCTTCAACCCGAGCAGGCCGTGCAAACCGGCAGGGAATCGATCATTTTAATAAACGAATAGCTGAGGGTAAAGCCGCATCGGGAACAAACCGCCTGCTCCGGGTATTGCCCAGCTCCACCTGCGCTGCCGTCCTCCGTGCCGTGAAGAGAAGCGTCTTCTCGTCGGTGCTCATTATCTAGTGCAGCTCCAGGAAACCACCGTTCGATTACGCCATGATCCTTTGCGGGAAAATCGACAACCACCGCTTCGGTTATGCGGAAAATCCCCCTGCATCCGGGGCACCGGACCTTCCGGGCGAATAGTTCAGCCTCCGCCGTGCCGGTTAAGCCACAACAGGGGCATACCATTTTCATCGTCAGCCTCCCTCTCCTGTTCAGCGTATCCAATTTGCCTGTATCGCGGCATCCGGATTGCCGCAAAGAGCCGCATACGCTATACTGGTAGCGCATTATTAAAGCGAAGAACAACCAAATACAATCTTTTTCCCCACTATCCCGAGCAATTAGTTGGTGATCATCATGCCGGAAATCATTATCGTCGTTGCCATTGCCGACAATGGTGTTATCGGCCACCACGGCACGCTCCCCTGGCATCTGCCCTCCGATCTTCGTCATTTCAAAGAAACCACCTTCGGCTTTCCGGTCATCATGGGAAGAAAAACCTTCGAAGCCATCGGCAAACCGCTGCCGGGGCGAGACAATATCGTTCTGACCCGAGATCCGGGCCGGGTCATTCCGGGCTTCCTGGTAGTATCATCGTTGCCTGCCGCACTGGAACTGTGCCGCTCGAAAGAAAAAACATTCATTATCGGTGGCGGAGATATTTTCCGTATCGCCCTGCCGGTTACCGACACTATCATCGTCACCGCATTGGAACGATCGGTGGAGGGCGATGTCACCTTTCCGCCTATCGATCCCGAACAATTCGTCGCCGTCTCCCGCCAGCACCATGAGCGCGAGGAGCCCTATGCAATTATCCGCTATGAACGTGTTGCCCGTTGATCCTTTCGGCGGAACACGGCCCGGAATAACCG
>CAYSSK010000014.1:0-35759 GCA_964433645.1 uncultured Desulfofustis sp. | reverse complement strand
ACTATACGACCAATCACCTGGTGGATATCGACCAATTCCAGATCTTTCTGAAAGATCCGACCGGCCTTGGCCTCGAGCTGAATTTCGCCTGCGAGAAACTATGACGGTCGGTGCACCATGACTGCCTCCCCGGAAAGCGCTTTTGTTATCGGTCGTTATGCCATCTGCGCCGGACAACTGATCAGGGAACACCCTATCGTGCTCTGGTTTGTAGGGCTACTTTCGCTTGGCAACGCCATCATCCCGCTGTTTCGCGATTCAGCTGCGTTCATGCCGGCGACGGTCGCGCTCGTGCTGCTGTCAACCGTTGCCACTCCGGTTTTCTACGGTTTGTACTATCAGCTGTTAGACGATTCCTACACATCGCTTGGCGCAATTGCCAAAACCTACGTTGCCCCGTATCTCTGGCTGCTGATCCGGATGTATCTGCCGGCTATCCTGCTTGCCAGCCTGCCGGCAATCATGTTCGCCGGGCACGGCAGCGGCGGTTACCTGGAGATCGGCCTGATCGCCTTCAGCATGCTCTATCTTTATGTTATCCCAACTTTTTATGCGCGCGGGCAACAGCACGGGGCCATCATCCGAGGAGTGTCGTTTCTCACTCGATACCTGGCAGAATCGACGCCGTTGCTGCTCACGGTCCTGCTGCTCGAGTCGGCACTGCTTCTCGTCCAGCGTGCCCGAACAACACTGGACGGCGGGGCGTCTCTGCTGCTGGCCGGCCTTGATTTTCTTGTTTTTCTGTCGGCATCACTTGTTGACCTGGCGATTTTCATCATCCTGATTCAGATCCTGAAAAACGCTCGCCCGCCGGATCAATGAAGACGCAAGGCCGTACTGACCGCTCTGAAACCTTGAAGCCACTCTCTGTCAGGACGGTTACTGTCTGCCTGATGCCCATGACGGGGCCATAACGTACAATGAAAATGTTCGCCGCAACCGCCAATGCCTGTGAGCTGTCCCGAAGCAGGCAGCGCAATGACCCGGCGAGGCTCGGAACCAAACCCCGGGGGGGCGACCATGATACCCGTACCCGGCAGTCCGACCGCAGCGCAATCGCCGGAGGCACAAGCGAGCAGCCCCGCTAGGTGGCGGAGGACGGGTCAAACCTGCCTCGCCGTTGGTCACGAATGAAAGACGGGTCGAAACGTGCCACACCGATGAGCTGAAGCTGGCAGGGGCGTCCATTCAGCCAGTTTTTCCAACAATGCCCGAGGTCACTCTCAATATGTTGTAATCTTTAGGCAAATCGGCCTTGCCGCAAGCGCCGCTGAGCAAATTTTTAAAGAAAAGCAATAATTTAGTATTGACATCTGGCTGACTATTGGATTTTACTTGACTTATATATGGCAACAAAACGATAATGCAACACCTTCGAATCGTAACCGTGTTGTTCGCCATGGCGGCGATATGTGGTCAGCAGGAATAAACGAGTTTCAATCGGATCAAGATTCAAGACGAAAAGAGGCATTCCATGAAAACGGTTCTTTCAATGGTGTTCGCGATCACGCTGTCGGTACTGCTTCCATCATGCGATAGCGATAGCGATAGCGACGGATCGAGCGGTGGCCGGGGGGATTTCCCCAATGTCAGTTATGCACGGGTCGGAGACCGCGTCGAATGTTATAATGCCAACGGCAATGTATATACCGGCGGCAAGCAGGTCTGTACCTGGAATTGCGCCTATCATGATGCCAGCACGCCGCGCTGGGTTCAGCTGACGTTTGATGAGGCTTTGGTGTGTGAAGAAACGGGTATCGATGAAACGACCGGGCTGCCAACCGAAACCTGCACCAGGGAGTTCGCCCTGGTCGACCGAAAATACGCGCCGTGCGCGCTCTGATAAGGATCTGATCGACCGCTGCAAGCCGCCCTGTATTCAGAGCGGCGATGCGGCGTCAGATTACATTTCTTCCAACAACTCGGAGGATGCCAAGGTGCGGTGCTGGCAGCCCTCAGCATCCTCCGCGCCGTTCCAGCGTTGCAATTCGTCACCTTCAGGGGGTTATGGAAAACTCCCGTGAAAGAAGCGGCTCGTCATTAAGATATACTTCAACGAGCCACCGGCCAAAGTTTTCCTCATGAAAATCCTTGTTGAGCAGCGTACTGGCCAGAGGCCCTCGACGCAAGAGCTTGAACCAGAAGTAAACGGAACGCTTGCCGCCCGCCTCCTGGCTAAAGTCATACGTGTTGGAGCGAATCAGGCCCCGTTTCTCGTGAATCCAATTGGCGTGCATCACCTGCGGTCCGACCGTCAGTCCATCGCATTCCACGACGATGAATATCTTATCATACGGTGAGAAATCGGTCTGCGGCTCGGTGAAAACCGCATTGCGATACAGGTCTGCCGCGCAATCGACTCCGGCAAGGCCGGGATCGGTTACGCAGAGCACTATCCACAACGTTGCTGCCAGACATACATAGAGACTCCGCACGACATTCACCCGATTTTTCAAAACACGCCGCTATCGCTCCTGCCAGGCCGGGCTTCGCTTTTCAAAAAAGGCCCGCACGCCCTCCTTGGCATCGCTCGTGCTGCAGAGTCGGGCAAAGGCCTCGTTCATCAAATCGAATTGCCGGTGGTAATCCAAGTCTTCCGAAGCGTAAAAGGCCTTTTTGGCAATCTGAATGGCCAGCGGACTGCGCTTGGCCAGATCTTCGGCCCAGGCAAGGGTTTCCCGATCGAGATCGTCTGTGCCGACAACACGGTTGACCAAGCCCAATGCCTGTGCTTCAGGAGCTTTGATCAAATCGCCAAACAGCAGTAGTTCCAACGCTTTCTTTCGACCGACACAGCGGGCGACCGGAATCACCGGACCGACACAATTGAGACCGACGTTGATGGCCGTCAAACCCATTTTGGCGTTATCGGCGGCAATCGCCAGATCGGCAGCGGCGACGAGCCCCATTCCGTTTGCTGCAGCCACCCCGTGTACCTGGGCAATCACCGGTTTCTTCATGGTCGCGATGGTCACCAGCGGCTGTTCCATGTGCTCGATCCAGGCCCGGTATTCCATGGTGGTCTTATCGGCCAGCTCGTTGACATCGATACCGGCACAAAAGGCCCGACCGGCTCCCTTCAAGATAATGACCCTGACCCGCTGATCGCCGTCCATCTCCCGTAGGGCAGCGTTTAATTCGGCTGCCAGCTGACTGTTGAAGGTGTTGAGCTGTTCCGGGCGGTTCAGCGTAATGGTGCCGACATAACGATCCCCCACAGCCGTGCTGAGATGCGTATCTCCCATGTTCTTTCTCCCGATCATTACTGATCTTGATGGAAAGTGAAGCCGGGCACGCCGCGCCTATCGGGCCACGCAACCGCAAAAAGACCGTGTACCGCCGGGTTGTCCGGTCCGGGCGACTTTGACCGTCACGTCGTATCAGCATAACGCTGAACGGCGAAACCTGCCGCAAAAAAAACGGGAGCACGACCGTCCCCGGTCGGTGCTCCCGTTTAGCTGCTCCGGATGATCGAAAAATCAGCCGATCCAGCCCGCCGTGGTCCTGATACCGCCCTGTCGCCCGATGACGAGACATTCACAGCGGGGACGACGATTGATAAACTCGATGCCGTTCTGCGGTTCGAGGACAAAAACGGCAGTCGACAGGGCATCCGCTTCGAGCACGGTGGGGGCGATAACCGAAACACTGGCCGAGAGACGCGGTGAATGGCCGGAACGACCATTGACGATATGATGAAAGAGCTTTTCCCGGTCGTAATAGATTTCGTAATTCCCCGAGGTCGCGATCGCTCCGCTCTCCATCGTGATGATATCAGGATATTCTTTACGCTTCTGCGGATCCTGAATCGCCACGGTCCACTTTTTGCCCCGGGCGGCTCGTCCACAGGTCCGGATGTCGCCACCGGCATTGATCAGGTGGTTGTCGATACCCTGTCGGCGCAAAACTTCGGAGGCTCGATCGACAATATAGCCCTTGGCGATACCATCGAGCGTGATTCCCATGCCCGGCCGCGTGAAGGCCAGGTTCCTGCCGGCAACGCGCACCCCGTCGCCACCGGTGACGCCAAGCACCCGGGAGATTTCCGACTCGTTCGGCTCCCGCCCGGCATGAGCACAGGACCGGTAGAGATCGATGAGAGGGGCTACGGTAACATCGAAACTGCCCCGGGTTTGCTGATGAAAGGCCAGTGACCGTACCACCACCTCATGCAATTCGCCCGGCACGTCGGACAACCGGCCGGTCCGGTTCAATTCGGCCAGTGGTGAGGACGCATCATGACGGCTGAGCAGTCGGCTGAGCCGGGTAATCTCGGCAAATGCCAGGCCGAATGCTTCCTCAGCCTGATCCCGGGACGGATGGATGGCCGTCATGGCGACAAAGGTCCCCATGGCAAGCCGGGTCTTGGTCACCTTGTATTCATTTCTGTTGAACAACAGGGCCTCGGCATGCTCGGCCGGCAGGATCGATGCGGCCACCGTGCCCAGGCCAAGGAGCCCCGAATATTTGAGAAATGAGCGTCGCTTCCGATCGCAGTTGTCGTATTCTGTACTCATATTCGTGCCTTGTCTTTTTCGATTAGCCGGCCATCTTCAAGCCGACGGACGGATCACGTCGAATTATATCGCGACTGTCGTAGATCCGGAAAATATCGCGCGGGCATTTGCTGACACAAATCTCTTCACACGACGGCCCATAAGCGATACAGGCCTGATGATCGATGTGGACCAGATTGTTTTCATAGGTGACCGCCTGCGCCGGACAGACCTTGACGCACATCTTGCAGCCAATACAGCCGACCTCACAAACGCTGGTGACCGCTTTGCCGAGATCCCTGGTGGAACAGGGCACCCAGACCCGAGCCTTCAGGGTTTGAATCTCGATGATATTCTTGGGGCACGTCTTGACACAGACGCCGCAGCTGACGCATTTGTCGGCACTGATCACCGGAAAATTGTCGACCATCTCGATCGCGTCGAACGGACACGCCTCGGCGCATTCGCCGAGGCCGACACAGGCGTACTGGCAGGCGGACGGGCCGCCGAAACCAAGACTGGCGGCGGCACAGGAAGAAAAGCCGATATAGTGGTGCTTGTGGCTGACCCGCCCTTCGATCCGCGAACAACGGACCACCGCCATGGTATCTTCGACCGTGGCCTTTTTTTTGCCGGTCAAAGAGGCAACCCTTTCGGCGACCTTGTCTTTTCCGGGAAAACAGAGATTGGGCGGGACATCGGGGTTGGTAACGACTTCAATCGCATACCCCTCGCACCCCGGATAGCCGCAACCTCCGCAGTTGGCCAGAGGAAGAGATTCGAGAACCTCTTCGATCAACGGGTTTGACTCCACCGCAAATTTCTGCGCAGCGATGGCCAGCCCGATACCGAAAAAGAGCCCGATACAGCCAAGCAGTATCAGCCCCCCGATTGCCATTTTCACTAATTGCGGATCCATAATCTATTTGCTTCTCCTGTTACAGACAGTAGTTCGTCACACCGTGACAATCAGAACAATTGCAGACCGGAAAACCCGAGAAAGGCCATCGCGAATTGCCCGGCGACGATAAAGGCGATGGGCAGCCCCTTGAACGAAGCGGGCACCCGGGCCAATTCAATCCGCTCACTGACCGAACTCATCAGGTACAAGGCCAGCAGAAAACCGCCGCCGGCGCCGAGACTGAGCATGAACGTCTCGAAAAAATTGTATTCGTTGCTCGCCATGAGCAGCGGGACGGCGATGATGACACAATTGGCGATGACCAGCACCAGATAGACGCCGAAGGATTTGAACAGAATCGGGTTAACCTTGCGCAGCACCGTATCGACCGCCTGCACCGTGAGCGAGGTCAGCCCGATAAAGATAACGATCTGCAGATAATCGAGATTGAAGGGTTTCAGGACATACTGGAACAACACCCAGCTCATGCTGACCGCAACCACGATAACGATGGTGAACACCACGCCCATGCCCTTGGCGGTTTCCTTGCGCTTCGAGGTGCCGAAAAAGACACAGAGCCCCAGGTACTTGGTAAACACGAAGTTGTTGATGAGCAGGGCCGAGATCAAAATAGAGAGCAGATAACCGAAATATGACTTGCTCACCGAAAATGACGCCTCGTCCACCCCGCCGATATCGCGCAGGGCAACAACGTGGGTAGCCGAGGTATTGAGCGGCTCGGCAAAGGACAGCGTCGCCTGCCGGCGGTCCGCCGAGACGCTCACGTCGGAGACGGTCAACCGGATATCGGGATCGGTCTCTTCATAGACCGTATAGCGCTGCGTATCGCTTGCTTCCGCCGGGTCGACCGGCGTGTTGAACTGCACGATGATCTCATTGTCGGCGCCAAACTCCGTGGACGCCACCAGGCCGGCTGCCTGCCCTGCCCCAGCCAGGCCGAAGAAGACCGGCAGGGCAGCACCTAAGATGAGTCGGATCAGTCGCTTCATGCGTTACCTCTTTTTCTCTGGGCATAGCGTGTTTCTATCCAGTTGAAAAAACCCATCATCAAACCGACCACGAAGAAACCGGCGGACGGCAGGATGAAAAACAGCAGGGGTTTGAAGCCGAGAACATCGTAGCCCAGGATTGCTCCCGAGCCGAGCAGTTCACGAACGAAACCGATGGTCACCATACCGAGCAGAAAGCCCATCCCCATACCAAAGCCGTCCCAGAAAGAAGCGGAAACAGGCTCCTTGCAGGCGAACATCTCGAGGCGCATGGTGATAATGGCAAAGGCGACGATAATCTTGACGAAGATCCCCATCTTGGCATAGGCCACCGGGAAAAAGGCGGCGAGCGTCAAGTCGATAACGGTAACCCAGGTGGCGATCGTCAGGGTATAGGTCGGAATGCGAATGCGCGGGTGAATGAAATCCTTGATCAGGGAAATGGTCACACTGGAAAAGACCTGGACAAAAAGCACCGCGAGGCCGAGCATGACACCATTCATCACCGTGGTCGAAATACCGACCGCCGGGCACATCGAGAGAGCCAGCTTGAAGATCGGGTTCTCTTTCAGGATGCCGTTGGCGACTAATTGGAAACCGGACTTATCGTTCGACACGTTTCGTTCCTCTCGTTGATTTAAAAAGGTACGGCAATCTGCTGCTGCTCAAGCACGCTGTCGAGCAGATCGAAGCGATAGGCGAATTTTCTGGTCATGCCCTTGACCCCGGAACTGACCGCAACCGCGGAAATGGTCGCCCCGGTCAGGGCATAAATATCCTGATCGCGATACTGCTGCATGATATCCACGGCGGTCGCTTCGTCCACCTTTCCCTCGAGGGCGGCAAAATACTGGTCGGGCAGCGGTTCCTTGATGACCTCGAGATCCTTGATCTTCTCAAAAGGCATGTACTTGAATTGATTTTTGAAATAATCCTGCTCAATCTCAGCGCCAAGGCCCGGATCCTCTTCATGCTCCATGATCTCGAGGCCGATGATCGAGTACTCCGGATCAAGGGCCAGGATAATGGCGATATTGGTTTTGAAGCCGGGAAATTTGCCGGACAACAGATAGGCGGTACGCTGACCGTGATCGGTGACGACAATGGTCTGATCGATGAAGCGAACCGTCTTGTCGGCCCCGAGCGCATCCTGAATGGCCGCGTCCCGGGCGCCCTGATCCCGAACGTTTTCTTCACTGACCCGGACCGGCGTGTGATTGATGTAGGCGCCGTCCAGGCCGATCCGCAGGAAACTGAACCCACCGTCCTGACCATGTTCTCCGACCGGCAAGAGATAGCCGATGGACTGGCCTTGGCTATCAGTTATCACATAGCGATACAACTCGTGCATACCCAGCGATTCGGGAATCTCCTGGCCACCCGAATAGCCGAGCAGCGAATAGACCACTTTCTGCTCCCGGGCGTGCTCGTTGGCCTTTTTCGCCTTGTCGGTCAAAACGAAGGTGGTGCCCATGATCAAACCGGCGACCAGACAGGAAAGGGTCAAGCGAAAGATGATGGTGAGGATGTTCTTCATTTCTCACCTCCTGCCGGCGGGGCAAAACGTTTCGGCTTGAACCAGCCGTCGAGCACCGGGCTCAATGGATTCATCAGCAAAATGGCGTAGCAGATTCCTTCCGGATAGCCGCCCTTGAGTCTAATCAGCACGGTCAATGCGCCGATGCCCGCCCCAAAGATCATCTGAGCGGTTCTGGTCGTCGGCGAGGTGACATAGTCGGTGGCCATAAAAAACGCCCCGAGCAGCGCGCCGCCGGTGAGTACCGCCAGCAGCGGATCGCCGGTAAAGAGCGTTTCCCCGCCGAAAATCCAGGTCAGCAGCGCAATCGTGCCGAGCAGCGATACCGGGATATGCCAGGTAATATAGCCACGATACATCAGATACAGGCCGCCGAGAACGATCAGCAGCCCCGAGGTCTCACCGATGCTGCCGGGGCGCCAGCCCAGAAAAAACGAGCCGTAGACCTCCGAGGGCGTACCGAAGGCCTCACGGAAAGCGGCCATGCCTTGCTCTTTCATGACCGCCAGCGGGGTTGCGGTCGATACCGCATCAACATTGGCGACGAGGTAGGAAAAGATCGCCCCGTCGGTCAGCGGCGGCAGCCAGGCCGACGTCATCGCCACCGGAAAGGTGGCCAGCAGAAAAGCCCGTCCCAGCAGTGCCGGATTGAAAATGTTGTAGCCGATGCCGCCGAGCAGGTGCTTGCCGATAAAGATCGCCATCACCGCACCGAGGACCGGAATCAGAAAAGACACTCCGGGCGGGATGACAAAAGCCATCAGCATACCGGTCAGGGCCGCGCTGCCATCGCTGACCGTCACCGGTTTGTTGAGCGCCTTCTGACAGATCGCCTCGACCGCCATGCAGCTGATCACTGAGACCGCCGTAATCAGCAAGACCTGGATGCCGAAAATAAAGATCGACAACACAAGCGGCGGCACCAGACAAGCCACCACTGTCCACATGATTTTGCCAACCGACTCGGTACTGCGGACATGGGGAGAGACCGAAACATTCCACATGGCCGCGACAGCCGGCGCCTGGTCGTTCGTCACTTTCGGTTCGATGGCTCTACTCCTTGCAACCTTGGTTAATGAAAAGTCCTGGCGGCCGCCTTATGAACGCTTCGCCTTCATCTTGGCCAATCGGACAAACTGTACCAGCGGACGCTTGGCCGGACAGACATAGCTGCAGCTGCCGCATTCAAAACACTCGAACACGCCGAACTGTTCCGTATTCTCCGCCCTGTTCGCCTCGACGAAAATTCCTATCTCCTTGGGCTCAAGCCCCATCGGACAAGCATCCAGGCACCAGCCGCAGCGAATGCACGAAGACAGCGGCCGGATATCGATTTCCTCTTCGGTCAAAAACAATACCGCCGACGTTGTCTTGGTAACCGGTATGTCCAGCGTCGAGACCGCAAAACCCATCATCGGCCCACCGAGGACCACTTTCGCCACCTCGTCGCTGATGCCGCCGCAATATTCGACGATATCGCTAACCTTGGTACCGATCTTGACCAGCAGGTTGGCCGGCTTGGCAATACCCCGACCGGAGATGGTGACTACTTTTTCGATCAACGGCTTACCAAGAGCAACCGCCTCATAGACGGCACGGGAGGTCGATACGTTGTGCACGACAACACCGACGGCAGACGGCAGCGCCATCGCCGGCACCTTACGCCCAGTGATCGCCTGGATCAGCTGTTTTTCCGATCCTTGCGGATATTTTACCTGCAGCGTGACCACCGAAATATCTCCGCCGTCGCCGCCCGCGGCACGAACTGCCTCGGTCATCGCGGCAATGGCGTCGGTTTTATTGTTTTCGATGCCGATCACACAGGTGGTGATGCCGAGGATCTTCAGCAGAATCTTCGCGCCCTCGACAATCTCCCCTGCTTTCTCCACCATACTTCGATGATCCGCGGTAATATAGGGTTCACACTCGGCGCCGTTGAGCAGCAACGTGTCGACCGGCGTATCGGAAGGCGGTTTGAGTTTGACGTGGGTCGGGAAGCCGGCCCCGCCGATGCCGACGATTCCGGCATCATGTACTTTCTGCAGCAGTTCCTGAGCCGACAGATGCTGCCACTGATCACCAGTCCACTGACGCGGTGGTGCCTCCCGATCCACGGCCAGCGTAATCGACGGCGTGGTTACCCTGATCGGGTGGGCCGCCGTGGCGATCGCCTTGATCGAGCCGGCCGCCGGGGCATGAAGCGGCACGCCGAGTCCTTTGCTCACGTCAGCGACGATATCCCCTTCGCCGACCACTGCTTTCTTGGCCACCGTCGGCGTGCACGGGGCACCGATATGCTGGCCGAGAATCAGGTGCAGCTCAGTCGGCAACGGCATGACCCGAATCGGCAGATGTTCGGTCAGCTCTTTGAAGTCCGGCGGATGCACACCGCCTTTTGGGAATGTCAGAGTGGATACCATGATACCTGCACTTTGGGCTGTAAGGGTTATCTATCCGGGTGTGCCTGAACAGCACCGTTTCAGGCCGACTATCATTCAGGGAACGATCCTTTCGTTGCCGTCCTGTCGATCAACCGAGCGCCGCCGTCACCATGATCAGACGATTCCCGCGTAATGTTTCATAAACTGAATCCGCTCAAAGGCTGATTGATCGGAGTCAAAGGTATAGGAAAGCCGCCCGCGAAACTGATCCGTACTGGTGAAGGAATGACTGTGCATCCACGTCTCGAGATCGGCAACGATCTTTGTCGCCTGACCGGCGCCGTTTTGATAGAGCGTCGAAACCACTTGAACGACGCGGGCGCCGGCCAGAAGCAGCTTGACGGCTCCGGCACCGTCATGAACTCCGGTAGACGCGGCAAACTCGGCCTCGATCATGCCCGACATCAATGCCACCCAGCGCAGCGGGGTGCTTATCTCGGCGGGATCGCTGAATACGCCCGCCGATGTCAAAGACATCTTATTGATATCGATATCCGGTCGATAGTAGCGATTGAACAGGACGAAGCCACCGACTTTCCCCGTCCAAAAAAGGCGCGACACGAGACTGGCCAGTGACGATGAATAACTGCTCATCTTCAACGCGATCGGAATGGTAAGACCGTCGGTAACCTTATCGACGACATCGAAATAGACCTGCTCGTAATCACCGCACGATTTCCGTGGATCGCTGGGCAACAGGGAAATGTTGATTTCCAGGGCATCGGCACCCGCCTTGGCGATTCTTTTGGCAAAACTGGTCCACTCGGCGGCGGTAACACAGTTCAGGCTGGCAATCACCGGGATATCCAACTCCTTCTTGGCGTCACTGATCAAGTCAAGATAGTCGGATACCGCGGAGTCCCGGGTGTACTCCTTTACATAGTCGTAGGCCTCGGGATAATCGGTCTGATAGACTTCGAGGTTGCTTTTCAGGTCCGCCTCAATCTGCTCTTCAAACAGCGATTTGAGCACCACGGCACCGACACCGGCATCGGCCAGTTCCCTGAGCTTAATCAGCGACCCCGTCAAACCGCAGCTTCCTGCGACAAGGGGGTTTTTCAACGTCAGCCCGAGATAGTTCGTCGTCAGATCTGTCATGTTCGTCTGTCCATTTGGTTTACTGGCTACCGAAAAGCATCGCTCCCACCAGAACATGGCGTTTCGGGAAGGCATCGCTGAACGCGAGGCAGGAGTACCGCCGCGGATTCAATCCCTCAGTCGACGCCGAAACGCACGATGCGCCCACACGCTTGCACCGCACAGTCTGCACAACGCTATGAGCCCCGCTCCCCATCGGCGTTGTGACTGGATTCCACTGCAGACCCGGTACCAAATAGTGAGTCAAAAAGCAAGAAGCTTTTCCCTTCTCCCCTCTCTTAACCATTCAACATAGTATGGAATACGTAATTTTTTTCTGGTCTTACCAGGCCGTCCGGCTTCATTTCATTCTTTTTACATGCCCTATCAGGCCTGCTGATAACAAAAGCGTGGTCGCACCGGTTTGCTCTTGCGCTCTCGCATGACCTTGCTATTATCGTCTCTTGTGAAAACCAGCCAAACGCCCCTCCATGCCTGCCCGAACTAGTCGCCGAAACCCGGTAACGCTGATCCTCGCCGGAGCTGTCTGTATCAGTTTTTCAGGCATCTGGGTCAGCTTGTCCGGCGTTGCGCCAACACTATCGGCTTTTTATCGAGTCTTTTTCGGTAGCCTCTTTCTGGCGATCGCCTGTCTGCTCCGCGATGAATTTCAGCACCCCTCGCTGAAAACGATCCCGCTCTCCATATTGTGCGGACTGTGCTTTGCCGTTAATCTTTCTTGTTGGCATGCCAGCATTATTTTTATCGGGCCAGGGCTGGCGACCATTATCAGCAATTTTCAGGTGTTCGTCCTGGCCTTGGTCTCGCTTGTTGTTTTCGGTGAAAAGATGAGACCGATTTTCTTTGTGTCCCTGCCCCTCGCTTTTTTCGGCTTATTTCAAATCATCGGTTTTGACTGGTCGTCCCTGCCGGATAGCTATCAGACCGGAGTCTATCTCGGTCTGGCCACCGCTTTGCTCTATTCGACGTTTTTGCTTATTTTGAGGAAGATCCAGCAAGTCCAGAGATCGCTGTCCTTTTTTTTCAGCCTGCTCCTGGTATCACTGTCGGCAACCTTCTTCCTCGGCGCTGCAACATGGTGGGCCGGCGATTCTTTCCGAGTCTCCGGGCTGATTCCTCTCGGTTCGCTCCTCTGCCTCGGGTTGTTCAGCCAGACCATCGGCTGGTCCCTCATCGCCAACAGCCTGCCTCGGGTTTCCCCGGCGGTCACCGGACTGGTTCTGCTGTTGCAGCCGGCACTGGCATTCATCTGGGATGTAATGTTCTTTGCCCGACCCACTTCGGCTGATCAGTGGCTCGGGGTCGCCGTCACGCTGACTGCCATCTACCTCGGCATGACCGCAGCGCGCGCTCCGTCCACGAAACCGGCCGTTGTCAGGTCGGACCATGACATACGGGCACTGGCAAAATCGAGACAAGAGTCGTATAGTGATGATAGAGAGGGAACCGAGGGCAAAGCAAACAACAACAGACAGGACGCCAACTAATGAAAATCATCAACAATTACTCTGAAATCGAGCCGCAGACCTTCGATGGAGAACAGGTCAAAGGGGTCACCGGACGAGTGGCCATCGGCGCTGCCGACGGTGCCCCTCATTTCTGCATGCGCATCTTCACGATCAAACCGGAGGGCTTCACGCCGCGTCACACCCACGACTGGGAACACGAGATCCTCTTTCACTCCGGCAGGGGACAGGTCTTGCAGGACGGCATCTGGCAGGATGTCTCGGCAGGCTCAATCGCTTTTATTCCGGGCAACGAGGAACACCAGATCCGTAACAATGCTGCCGCCGATCTCGTGTTCGCCTGCTTGATCCCCGCCGGGGCCCCCGAACTCTGATCAACCGGCACCGCTGTTTTTCCGAGTGATGCCGTCAGAACGCGACATCACTCGATACCCCCGGCAGCTGTCACGTACCGAGCAGAGCCGCGCGAAGATCTTTTGCCACCGGCTCCGTGCCGAGCCAAATGGAAAGCAGCAGATCATTGAACGGTTTACCGGCTATAACCCCTTTCCGCTCACCTCTGATTAACACTGCGGTACCGACTTCGGGCAGATAATCCAGAATAATGGTGTCGCCGGACGCGACACCTGTAAAGAGTTCATTGAAAGCTGCGATGTCGGCAGCCAGCGCATCGAGTTGTTCCGGCGTTCCGTTGGCGGTGAAACCGTCATTCCATGCCTCTACCAGATCCTCGGCGCTCACCTCGCTGTAGAGAAAGTGCATGGCCATACGTTTGCCACCCTCGTCGGCGAGCACCTCCTTCGCACTCGTCGCCTTGTGTTCCAGATAGAGTGCGGCGACATAGATCTTGAAGAAAAATTTCGTCCTGACCCCGGCTCCGTTCAAGGACAGCGTTGTCCCGTCATCTCTTCTCACCTCCTCCGGCAGATCAATGCCGGCTATCTCCCGTGCCCCTGCAGGAACCACACTCAGCAACACAAGCAACAGGACCATGATCGCTCTTTGCATACTCCCTCCTCCTGTAATGGATTAACCTAAAAGACCACTTATAAAAACGGTCCCCACCCAACCCATTCGTTCAAGAAACCTGTTCATACCTGGAATATCAAGCATATTCCGGCGCAAGACCGTCCTCGTCAACCTTGACCTTGAACGGAAAACCTCGTTATTCAAACCAGCCGCCCCGACCCCGAGAGCGGCCCAAGGCAGCAGGTGGTTGTTGTTTTAGCTCGTCGTTCGCCGCGAAAGAACAAAAAAACGGTCAAAGGGAAAAAATCGGAGGGGTGATCACTCTGTGATACCCCCCCGGCGGTATGCTGACGGCAACAATGAAACATATCACCGGGGAGGAGAGCGATGAAGGCTGGACATGAATTGACGGCTCAGCCGAGCCTTGAACGGGTAATCGTCAACGGAATCAAACGAATCGGCCAGACAGCCGGCAGGCCGGTCTGGTCGACACGCCTGGCCGGATGGTTGCCCCGGCGTCGTGATTTTCTGCTGTCGGCCGCCGCTTCGGTGCTCGTTGCCCTTCTTTGTCTGGCAAGCTGCTACCTGTTTCTCAGCCAACTGGCGGCCTACGGCTGGTAACTCAATCCGCCCGCAACACCGGCAAAAACGGCTATTGCTGCCAGTCTGGCCTGATATGAAGTTCCGTCAACTGCCGGCGAGCCACCTTGTCCGGGGCGTCTGTCAGCGGGCAGGTTGCTTTCTGGGTTTTCGGGAAAGCGATCACGTTCCTGATGGAGTCGCCGCCGGTCATCAGCATCATCAACCGATCCAGGCCGAAGGCGATGCCGCCGTGCGGCGGAGCACCGAACTCGAGGGCCCGGAGCAGAAACCCGAATTTTTCCCGGGCCTCATCGTCGGAAATGGAAAGCGCCCGCAGAATCTTCATCTGTACATCACGCTGATGGATACGGATGGATCCGCCGCCGATCTCCGTGCCGTTGAGAACCAGATCATAGGCGCGGCTGTAGACCGCGCCCGGATCGGTCGCCAATTTCTCGATATCCTCATCGCGGGGCGCGGTAAAAGGGTGATGCAGGGCCTGGAACCGTTTTTCCTTGCCGTCGTAGGCCAACAGCGGAAAGTCGGTAACCCAGACGAACTGAAAGACCGTTGCCTCGAGCAGGTGGAGCCGGCGGGCCAACTCCACCCGCAATTCACCGAGTACCTGAAAGACCGTTGCCGTCTTGTCGGCACCGAAAAACAGCAGGTCATTGACCTGCGCATCAAGTGCTGCAGCGATGCGCCGCCGTTCTTGGGTGGAAAAGAATTTGGCGATCGGCGACTGCCATTCGCCGCCCTCCTTGATCTTGACCCAGGCCAGACCCTTGGCGCCGAACTGGAGGGCAAAGTCGGTCAAATCATCGAGTTCCTTACGGGTAAAGCCGCCACACCCTTTGGCGTTGAGCGCCCGCACCGTACCGCCGCCGTCGACGGCGCCTCGAAACACCTTGAATTCACAACCGGCGGCGATCTCTGTCAAATCGACGATTTCCATGGCAAAACGGGTGTCCGGACGATCGGTGCCATACCGACTCATCGCCTCATCATAGCTGATACGCTTGAAAGGCGGCTGGACCTCGCGACCGATGGTCTCCCGGAACACCACGTCGATCATGCCTTCGACGATCTCGATGATCTGCTCTTCATCGACGAAGGACAGCTCCATATCGATCTGGGTGAATTCCGGCTGGCGGTCGGCTCGCAGATCCTCGTCGCGGAAACATTTGACGATCTGGTAATATCGGTCCATTCCGGCAACCATCAACAATTGCTTGAAGAGCTGCGGCGACTGGGGCAATGCGAAAAACCGTCCCGGGTTGACCCGGCTCGGAACCAGATAATCACGGGCCCCTTCCGGGGTGGACTTGGTCAGCATCGGCGTCTCGATATCGAGGAAGCCCTCTTTGTTCAGATAGCTCCGGATCGACTGCACGGCCCGGTGCCGGGCAATCAGGTTGGCGGTCATTTCCGGTTTTCTTAAATCGAGATACCGGTATTGCAAACGCAGGCTATCCGCTACCTCTTTTTCCTCATCCAGCGGAAACGGCGGAGTTTCGCTGGTATTGAGGATGAGCAACCGATCGATCAATACTTCGATTTCGCCGGTGGCCAGTTTCGGATTGGCCATGTCGGTCGGACGCGGATCGACAACGCCGCTGACACTGATCACCCACTCGCTGCGCAGCCGATGCGCCTTCTCGTGGACAGCCGGGTTGATCTCCGGATTGAAGACGATTTGGGTAACCCCCTCACGGTCGCGCAAATCGATGAAAATAACGCCGCCATGATCACGGCGACGCAGGACCCAGCCCATCAAGGTCACCTTCTCGCCGACATGGCCGATACCCAGTTCGTTACAATGATGCGTCCTGCGCCCTGTCCCCAAAGAATCCATAGTCGTCTCTAGCCAGCCCCGGGATCTGCGTTCCCGGTTATGTTGAATTATCCCCGGCCGATGGCCGAGCGGATCGCGCCGTGATCAAGGGCAACGTCTATCTGATCACTGCTCACCATATTGCGCATCGAAGCGCTGCCCCGTGCCAATTCCTCTTCCCCGACAATCAGGACATGGGCCGCTCCGGCCTTGTCCGCCTGCTTCATCTGACTCTTGAGGCTCTTGCCGCCATAATCCATATCCGCTCGCAGACCGACTCGCCGCACTTCATGGAGCAGCCGGAAACACCTGTCGACAGCAGCATCACCGAGAGCGGCAAAAAACAGGTCGATGGACGAGCCCGGCGGCGGCGCCCCGGTATCGCGTTGCTGGAGCAGCAGCACCAAGCGTTCGAGCCCGACGGCGAAACCGATCCCCGGCATTGCCGGACCGCCGAGCGACTCGACCAGCCCGTCATAACGTCCGCCGGCACAGACCGCCGACTGGGCGCCGAGTTCGTCGCTGACAAATTCAAATGTTGTCCTGACGTAATAGTCGAGCCCACGGACCATGAACTTGTTCAGACGATAGGCTACCCCGAGTTGCTCCAGGGCCACCTGTACGTCGCGGAAATGATCGGCACAACCCGGGCAGAGGTGCTGCTGAATCGACGGTGCTCCGGCCACCTCGGCACGGCAAGCCGGATTCTTGCAGTCCAGCACACGCAGCGGATTGACGACGCTTCGTCGCGAACAGTCATCACACAGCCGATCCTGATGCTCGGCGATAAAATCGAGCAGCAGCGTCCGATAACCGGGTCGACAGGCGGGGCAGCCAAGGGAATTGATCTCCAGACTGGCCGGCACGCCGATGTCATCGAGCAGCATAGCTCCCATGGCCAGGAGCTCGGCATCAAGACGAGGCGCAGCGGAACCGACTACCTCGACGCTCAATTGATGGAACTGCCGGAGCCTCCCTTTCTGCGGCCGCTCGCGGCGAAACATCGGCCCAATGGTGAACAGCCGCTGCACCGGCTTGGCAGCGTGAAGGTTGTGTTCGACATAGGCGCGTATCAACGATGCAGTCGCCTCCGGACGCAGGGTTTCCTGGCGATCGACGAAGGTGTACATCTCTTTGTCGACGATATCGGTACCACCACCGATCGAACGTGCAAACAGCTCGGTCTTTTCCAGAATGGGCAGCCTGATCTCCTGGAAATGAAAACGCTCCAGGACATTTCTGACTACCGTCTCTATCCGGCGCCAGAGCACGGCTTCGTCCGGAAGAATATCTTTAAAGCCGTTCAAGGCCTTTATCTTCACTGCTGCACCTCCATGCCGCCCATCATGATGCTGATTTTCATAAAAATATTAAGTTTAACCGGAAACGAGCCCAAAAGTCAAGCCGGACCAACACCTCTCAGCCGTCCGCCAATCACCGCTACTATCATCTCGGAATCCCCTGCGATTTTTCCTTTGCCTGGGCTTTCTTCCGGCCCGGCCACACCGGCGGTAGGGGCCGCCCTATCGCACTGTTTGTTCGAGACTCCGCTTGACAAAAACCGGGACAGTGGGCATTATCGGGGCTCAGTTTCAGCTTTGCGCCAGAGAAGGAGGATTTCCGATACGCATGAAGTTACCATCACTCTCCATCGGCCACTTGACGGCCCGTATCCCGCTTATCCAGGGGGGGATGTCCATCCGGGTTTCCACCTCGTCGCTGGCGGTCCCGGTCGCCGAATGCGGCGGTATCGGTGTAATCGGGGGATCGGGAATTCCCCCCGAAGAGTTGCAGGACGACATTCGCAAGGCCAAGAAGGCGACCGACGGGATCATCGCCGTCAATATCATGTACGCGATGAAAAACTTTTATGACCTGGTGATCGCCTCTATCGAGGCCGGTGTTGATATGATCATTACCGGCGCCGGGTTTTCCCGCGATATTTTCAAGATCGGCAAGAAACATAATATCCCCGTCGCGATGATCGTCTCATCCCCGGCGCTTGGGAAACTTGCGGAAAAGCTGGGAGCATCGGCGGTCATCGTCGAGGCCACGGAGGCCGGCGGGCATCTTGGCACCGATCAGCCGCTGCGCACCATTTTCCCCCCCATTCGCGATGTTGTCAAAACCGTGCCGCTCATCGCCGCCGGCGGTATCACCAACGGCTACGAGATGGCGGAAATGATGGACGCCTATGGGGCAGACGGCATTCAGATCGCCTCACGCTTCGTGCTCAGCGAGGAGTGCGACGTATCCGACGAATTCAAGCAGGCCTTCCTGCGTGCCGAGAAAGATGACATCGTATTGACCACGTCACCGGTTGGCATGCCCGGTCGGGCGCTGCGCACCCCCTTTGTTCAGGCTTTGGCCAATGGTGTCAGCTTTACCGCCAAGTCCTGTAAACATCTGTGCCTGAAAAAATGCGACCACCATTATTGCATCAATGAACGACTGAACGCCTCGCGCCAGGGTGATTTCCAGGAAGGATTGTTTTTTTCCGGTGAAAACACCTACAAGATGAAATCGATCCTGCCGGTTGCCGAAATCTTCCGCCAATTCATCACCCAGGCCGAATCCGTCTACCGGGAAAATCGCGGTTTCACCCCTCCCAGCCAAAATGCCTGAATGAACTGACGCTCGCAGGCCCTTGTCACTTATCGCCCGGCCATGTCCAGCACTTCATCATGTCAACCCATCGTCATCACCCGTGAACAACACCGTATCTCGCTTGAGCTGATCGACCGGGATGCCCTGTACGTATTGCAAAAGCTCAACAACGCCGGCTTTTCCAGCTACCTGGTCGGCGGCGGCGTCCGCGATCTCTTCCTCGGCAAGACCCCGAAGGACTTCGACATCGGCACCGACGCCCGTCCCGGCCAGATCCGCCGAATCTTTTCCAACAGCAGAACGATCGGTCGGCGATTTCGCCTGGTCCAGGTCTTTTTCAAACACGGCACGATTGTCGAAATATCAACGCTGCGCTCGCTCAGTGAACACGACCTTGACGGTCCCGAAGCGGTGCTGGCGCCAAACAACACCTACGGCACGGTCGGTGAGGATGCTCAACGCCGGGACATCAGCATCAACGCGTTGTTCTATGAGATCAACGAACAGACCATCATCGACCACGTCGGCGGCTTTGCCGACCTGCAGCACGGTATCATCAGGATCATCGGCACTCCGGAAAAACGAATCAACCGGGATCCGGTACGGATGATGCGCGTAATCAGACACGCCGCTCGAAATCAATTCAGCATCGAAGAGCGGAGCTGGCAGGCCGTGTGCGACTACAGTCACAAACTGGCGCTCTGTCCCCCTTCCCGACTTCGCGATGAAACGCTGAAGGATATCTATGGCGGCAGTGCCGCCGCCTGGTTCGACCTGGCGGTCGACTCCGGGCTTTTCTTCGAGCTGTTCGCCATCTACCGGGACGGCGCCACCGACACTTCCTGGCGGCCACGGCTTGCCGCCATCTTTCGCACGATCGACAGGCTCAACAACAGCGCAGTGGCCGCCGGCATGCACCGGCAGCCGGATTATCTCCTCCTCTCCTTTATCCTGCTACCCTGGGCCGACGCGACCTTTGGGCTCTTCGACCCATCGCTCAAAGGCGGCCGTCTCTTCCACCTGGCAACCGGTCTTCGCGAAGTCATCGACCGGAGTATCGGCCCGGCCCTCGGGCTGACCCGCTCCTGCCGCCAGGAAATAGCCGCCCTGCTGGCGCACCTGCCGACACTGATCGCGCAGCAGCAGAAAGATAGCTGGCCGAAATGGCTGCGCCGCAAAAGCTATTTCAATAAATGTCGCCTCCTTTATCTCTGCCATCTCGAGGCAACACAGGGCCAGCCGGTACCCGACCAGCTGTTTCTGAATCGCGGTTCCGGAGTGCCGCCACGACCAGAAGAGTCGCGGGCGACGCAGAAACCGCCGCGGCGCAAAGGCCGGCCGGCCTTTGCCGGCGATCGCCCGGGCGGTATTTTCGGTTTTAAACGATAAGGCGCCGCCACCGCCATTGACGCCGGACAAAAACAGCCGTTCAGAGGCTCTGCCCTGTTCTCCCAATAGCCGGTAGCGTCAAACCGGCGATCTTCAGACCGGCCATTCTTCACTTTTTCTTGAGCGCGTCATAAATATTTCTTAAGTATATTTCTGGAAAATGAATTGACATTCATCCAGAACCCCTCTATTAACTTAAATTATTTCCCCTTCTGGCTGAAAATCCACTGCCGAGGTTATTGTCGGATGAAAAGGGAGCGTCCTGCAGTCAACCGTTCACGCGGGGGGTTTTTTGATCTTCACACTGTATTGGTACGATGTACCGGTATAACTGCGCTTCATGCGCTAACTAGTCGTTCGAGCAATAGGAGGTTGATATGGCAGACACGGTAAACAAAACTCTGGATCCGCATTTGAATCGACGCGGCTTCCTGAAGGGATGTACCATGGCAGCAGCCGCTCTGGGACTCTCCGAAACCATGGTCCCAAAAATGGTGGAAGCCGTTACTTCGGGCCAGCGTCCCCCGGTTATCTGGCTGCACTTCCAGGAATGCACGGGTTGTTCCGAAACCCTGCTCCGCGGCGCCCATCCTGATCTGGCCCACCTGATTCTCGACATCATCTCCCTGGACTATCATGAGACCGTCATGGCCGCCGCCGGTCATCAGGCCGAAGAGGCGCTGCACGCTTCCATGGAGAAAAACGCCGGCAAGTACATTCTGGTTGTCGAAGGCGGTATTCCGCTGGCCGAAGACGGCGTTTACTGCAAAATTGCCGGTAAAACAGCCGTCGACAGTCTCAAGGAGGTCGCCTCCAAATGCGCGGCCATCATCGCCATCGGCACCTGCGCAACGTATGGTGGTGTCCAGGCGGCCAAGCCGAACCCGACCGGATCCGTCGGTGTGGACGAGATCATCACCGACAAACCGATCGTCAATATCTCAGGCTGTCCGCCGAACCCGGTCAATTTTCTCGGCACTGTCCTCCATTACCTCACCTTTAACCGGCTGCCGGCCCTCGATGGCCTGAAGCGTCCGAAATTCGGTTACGGCCGTCGCATTCACGATCATTGCGAGCGCCGCGCCCATTTTGACGAAGGCCGTTTCGTCGAACAATTCGGCGATGAGTTTCACAAACGTGGTTATTGTCTTTACAAGGTCGGCTGCAAGGGACCGGAAACGTTCGCCAATTGCCCGGTTGCCCGCTTCAATGAAGCCGGTGTCTGGCCGGTATCGGTCGGTCACGGCTGTATTGGTTGTACTGAGCCAAATTTCTGGGATACCATGACACCGTTCTATGACCGCATCCCCGACGTCAAGATTCCGGGATCCGGTATCATCGATGATGCCGATAGCCTCGGCACCAAGATCCTTGGTGTGACTGCTGCCGCAGTCGGTATCCACGCTGCTGTCGGAGTCGGCAAGCGCCTGATCAAAGGCAAGTCCGACGGAAGCGAAGATAGCGCGTAGATCGCTGATCACTGATTATTGCAAACAACCACTAAGCTTTGGAGGTTTTACAGATGGCTCAGAAAATCACCATTGATCCGATCACCCGGATTGAAGGTCACTTGCGAATAGATGTAGAGGTCGATGACGGGGCAATCACCAACGCCTGGTCATCCGGTCAGATGTTCAGAGGTCTGGAGATCATTCTGCAGGGTCGCGATCCGCGTGATGCCCAGCATTTCGTCCAGCGTATCTGCGGCGTCTGCACCACCGTTCACGCACTGGCCTCGGTTCGTGCCGTGGAGGATGCATTGAAGCTGGATATCCCTCTCAATGCGCAACTCGTCCGCAATCTCGTCCAGGGCATCCATTCCCTGCAGGACCACATCGTTCATTTCTATGCTCTGTCGGCTCTTGACTGGGTTGATGTCGTCTCCGCTCTTGATGCCGATCCGAGGGCTACCCAGCGACTGGCCGAATCACTGTCCAACTGGCCGGGCAACAGCGCCAAGCGTTTTGCCGCTGTAAAAGCCAAGGTCAAGGCCCTGGTGGAAAGCGGCCAGCTCGGCCCCTTCGCCAACGCCTATTGGGGCCATGCCGCAATGAAGCTGCCGCCGGAAGCCAACCTGATGGCGGTATCCCATTATCTCGAGGCCCTCGATTACCAGCGCAAGGCCACCGTCGCCCTGGGCATCATCGGCGGCAAGAACCCGCACGTGCAAAATCTCAACGTCGGCGGCGTCACCACGGCAATCAACCTGAACAACGAAGCCACTCTCAACATGGAGCGCCTCTATCGCATCAGGCAGCTGGTCGAAGAGGTCCGTGATTTCGTCAATAACGTCTACCTGGTCGACCTGGCCGCCGTTGGCGCCCTGTATGCCGAATGGCTGCCCTACGGCGCCGGCGTCACCAATTACCTGGCCGCACCCGATATGCCGACCGACGCCCTGGCCACATCATTCGATCTGCCCGGCGGCACCATCATGGGCGGCGATCTGGCCAGCGTCAAGCTGTTCAACGACTTCAAAGACCCCGCCTTCCGCGACAACGTGCAGGAATCGATTGCCCGCGGCTGGTATGACGGCGATTGGCAGAAGCACCCCTACGAGGAAGAAACCAAGCCGAAACCGGGGGCCTTCGACGAGAACGGTCGCTACACCTGGCTCAAGGCTCCGCGTTTCGACGGGAAACCGATGCAGGTCGGTCCGCTTTCGCAGATGCTCATCGGCTATGCCTCCGGGCATGGCGAGATCGTCAAGCGGGTCAACGGCGCTCTTGATCTGATCAGCAGCATCGCCGGCGTCCGCGTCGGGCCGGATGCCCTGTTCGGCACGCTCGGTCGCCATGCCGCCCGCGCCGTCCGGTGTTCGCTGATGGCCGATCTGACCCTGAAGCATTGGGATATGCTGGTCGAAAACGTCGGCTCCGGCGATCTGGAGATCTTCAACCCGCCGACCTTCCCGAAAGGCGAGCAGAAGGGTATGGGCTGGCACGAAGCGCCACGGGGACTCCTGTCGCACTGGATCGTCATCCAGGACGGCAAGATCAAGAACTACCAATGCGTCGTGCCGTCGACCTGGAACGCCGGACCACGCGACGCCCAGGATCAACTCGGCCCGTATGAAGCTTCACTGCTGGCCAACCCGATCGCCGATCCGGAACGGCCGCTCGAAGTCCTGCGGACCATCCACTCCTTCGATCCATGCATCGCCTGCGCCGTTCACATGCTGGATCCGGAAGGCCGTGAAGTAATGAAAGTCAAAGCGCTGTAAAAGCAAGACGGAACACTTTCAACTCTCGGCAACGACCGACAGGAGGCAATTATGACGTATGAGAAGAAGAAATGCTGGAGCATCCTGCTCCGGCTTTATCACTGGGCGTTTGCGCTCTCCATCATCGCGTTGGTCATCACCGGCTTTTATATCCACAGCCCATGGACCAACACGTTGCAGGAAGGCAGCGCCGGTTTTCCGATGGCCTGGACGCGCTACATCCATTTTGTAGCCGGCTTTGTCTTTACCGGTGCGGTCCTGGCACGAATTTTCCTGTACCTCTTCGGCAACAAGCAGGAGCGGATTCTTGAGCATCTGCCGGTCACCCCGCGCAACATCAAGAACCTGTTCAACACGTTGCTGCGCTACAGCTACATCAAGGAAGGTCACGATACCGATCGGCTCGGACACAATGTTCTGGCCGGACTCACGTATGTGATCACTATTATCGCGGCACTATTCCAACTGGTCAGCGGGTTTTATATGCTCTATCCTGAGCTCGCCGTCTGGGAAGGCTGGGGGCTGATGCTGTTCGGCAGCCAGCAGTCGGCGCGATACGTTCATCATCTGCTGATGTGGTGGTTCATGATCTTCGCCCTGATCCACGTCTATCTGGTGATATGGAACGACGTGCGCCACCCTGAAGGACTTGTCTCATCTATTTTCACCGGTGACAAATTCATCCACAAGGCGTAACGCACAACAAAACGGGGTCGAAATCCGCGTCCGTGGCATCGTCCAGGGCGTCGGGTTTCGGCCCTTCGTTTTTCAGCTTGCCACCCGTTTCGCCATTCGCGGGACGGTCACCAATACCAGCGACGGCGTGGTCATCAGGGCCTGGGCTCCGGCAGCTTCGCTGGCGTCGTTTCTCGCCGCTTTGACTAAACAAGCGCCCCCGCTGGCGCGCATCACCGGTATCGAGCACCGGCCTCTGGCCGGCCCCGCCGAGACCGATGCCTTCACCATCCTCCCCAGCGAAGACACCGGCACCGTTCTGGCCATCATCCCGCCGGACATCGCTCTGTGCGAGGAGTGTCTGGCGGAACTTCGGGATCCGGCGGACCACCGCTATCGCTATCCGTTCATCAATTGCACCAATTGCGGACCGCGCTTTTCCATCATCGAAACACTCCCCTACGATCGCCCCCGCACCTCGATGAAACGATTTCCGATGTGCCCGATCTGCAGCGGGGAATACGAAAATCCCGCCGACCGTCGCTACCATGCGCAGCCCAATGCCTGCCCGGTCTGCGGACCGCAGCTCAGCTGGCACGATCGACACGGTACTGCGATCACCGTCGATACTATCGTCTCAGCCGCTGTCGAGGCCATCAACAGCGGGGCGATCCTTGCCATCCGCGGTCTCGGCGGCTTCCACCTGTGCGTCGATGCCTGCTCCGAAGCAGCAGTCGCGCAGCTCAGGCGGCGCAAGAACCGGCCGGCCAAGCCGCTCGCGGTCATGGTTGCCGATATCGCCGCAACCCACCGCCTGTGTTATCTGTCAGACATCCAGGCCAGGGTGCTGGCCGCACCGCAGCATCCGATCGTCCTGCTCACGCCCCGGCCGCAGACGAAACTGGCGGCCAATCTCGCCCCGCAGCTGGGCGATATCGGCATCATGCTGCCCTATACGCCGCTCCATCACCTGCTCTTCAGCCAGCCGGACTGCCCGGCCGCACTGGTCATGACCAGCGGCAATGTCGCCGGCGAACCGATCTGCACCGGCAACGCCGAGGCTTTTCAGCGCCTTGCCGGTATTGCCGATTATTTTCTGCTCCACAATCGCGATATCGTCACCCGGGTCGACGATTCGGTAGTCAAAGTCGTCGCCGACCAGCCTCGCCTGATGCGCCGTTCCCGGGGGTACGTGCCGACCCCGATTCTCGTTCCCTATGACCTGCCCGCCATTATCGGCTGCGGCGGCGGCCTGAAAAGCACGTTCAGCCTGGCCCGCGGCCAGAGCATTTTTCCGAGCCAGCATATCGGCGATCTGTTCAATCTGCCCTCCTACGACTTTTACCAAGAGTCGGTAACCAACCTGAAACGCCTCTTTGCTATCGAGCCGGTCGCCGCCTGCTGCGATCTGCATCCCGATTACCTGAGCAGCCATTTCGCCAGGGAGCTGGGACTGCCGCTCTATCGGGCGCAGCACCATCACGCCCATGCCGTTGCGGTAATGGCCGAGCACGGGTTGGCCGATCCGGTGCTCGCCGTCGTCCTGGACGGCACCGGTTACGGCACCGACGGCACGATCTGGGGCGGCGAACTGCTCCAGGTCGATCTCACCTCGTTTCGTCGTCTCGGCTGTCTCGAACCGTTGCCGCTGCCCGGCGGTGACGCCGCCGCAGCCGAACCGTGGCGGATGGCCCTGGCCTGCCTGTTCCGTTGCCAGGGCGATCAGGCCCTTGCCTCCCCTTATCTGGCAGCCATCGATCCGGACCAGCGCCGCATCGTTTTGCAGATGCTCGAAAGCGGCTTCAATACCCCGCTGACCTCGAGTTGCGGCCGCCTTTTCGACGCCGTCGCCGCCCTGCTCGGCCTGCAGCTGGTCTCGAGCTTTGAAGGAGAAGCAGCCATGCGTCTTGAAGCGTCCGCCCGGCAAGCGGTGAGTGATCACTGGCATGACGAATTGCTGGACCGGCAGGAAGATTGGTGGCAGGATCTGTGTTATCGAGAAAATGAACAAAGGTGGGAGATTATTTCCTCAAAATTTGTTAAAAGGATGATTGACGAACGTGACTCCGGCGGCAACGGACCCGTCGCAGCCCTGCGGTTTCACTCCTGGCTTATCACTCGTATCTCACTGCTTGTCGAGAAACTTGCTGGCAGAACAGGAATTACGACTGTTGTTCTGTCCGGCGGCTGCCTGCAAAACGAACTGCTGCTGGACGGTTTGCTTTTTTCCTTGAGCCGACGGGGACTCTCGGTATATTCGGGTATCCAGATCCCCCATAACGACGGCGGGATCTCCGTCGGCCAGGCAGTTATCGGAGGATTACAACATGTGTCTTGCAGTACCGATGAAAGTTGAACAGGTGGAAGGAAATCCAGACGATTTCACCAGCGAACAGCTGGCCACCGTGAATATGGACGGAATCAGCCGAAAAGTGCGTCTCGACGTGGTCGATCGCTGGCCAGAGGTCGGCGATTACGTCATCGTCCATGCGGGCTTCGCCATTCATTCCCTGGTCGAAGAAGAAGCCAAGCGCAATATTGAATTGATCAAGGAGTTGGCGTCACACATGCCCGAGGAACTCCTTCTCGGCGGTGAGGATTCATGAAGCATGTCGATGAATACCGGGATCGGGCCCTGATCGAGCCGCTTGTTGCCGAACTGCACAAATCGATCAGCAAACCGGTGCGGCTCATGGAAATCTGCGGCACCCACACGATGGCCATTTTCCGTAGCGGTATTCGTTCGATCCTGCCGGACGGCATGGAGATCGTCTCCGGACCGGGCTGCCCGGTCTGCGTGACCTCGGCCGCTCATATGGACGCCTTTATCTCCCTGGCGGACCTGCCCGGCGTCCGGCTCGCCATTTTCGGTGATCTGTTCCGGGTTCCCGGCTCCCACGGTTCACTGGCCCATGCCAGTTCCCGGGGGGCCACAGTCGAAATCGTCTATTCATCGATGGATGCCCTCGACATCGCTCGCCGGCACCCGGACGAGCTGGTGGTTTTCCTCGGTGTCGGCTTCGAGACGACCACCCCGGGCATCGCCGCCACCATCCTCGCCGCAGGGCGGCAAAAGATCGGCAATTTTTGCGTCTTTTCAACCCACAAAGTTATTCCCGGGCCGCTCGAGGTTCTGATGCAGGATCCCGAATTGCAGATCAACGGGCTGCTCTGTCCCGGTCATGTTTCGGCTATCATCGGCGCCGGCGCCTATCAGCCGTTCGTCGACCGGTATCACCTGGCCTGCGTGGTCGCCGGCTTCGAACCTGCCGACCTGCTCAACGGCCTGATCCGGCTGGCCCGTCAAATCGGCGAGGACCGGCCGGCCGTCGACAATATCTATCCCCGCGTCGTCTCCTGGGAAGGCAACCACCGGGCCCTGGCCATGGTCGACGAGGTCTTCGAACCAACCGACACCCAATGGCGCGGTCTTGGGGAAATCCCGGCCAGCGGCTTGAGAATCAGAAAGCGCTATCGCGACTTCGATGCCGAGCATCGCTTACCCATCGTTATCACCGAGACGCCGGAACCCAAAGGCTGCCTCTGCGGACAGATTCTCAAAGGGCAGACTACTCCGCCCCGCTGCCCGCTCTTCGGCACCCGCTGCACACCCGCGTCACCGGTCGGCCCCTGCATGGTTTCCAGTGAGGGCACCTGCGCCGCCTACAATAAATACGGCGAAACCGGTTGAACCAGACCCTTTGTCCTTGTCTTCCCGAGCAATCCGCGCTAAACGAAACAAAAACCAAAGCAACTCGATTCGATTCGAGCCGGCAAACAACGAGACAGCATGTCAGATACCACCATCCTCCTCGATCACGGCAGCGGCGGGCTGGCCAGTCAACAATTGATCGGCGAGTTGTTTCTCAAGTACCTCGACAGCCCGATCCTCAGAGGCTTGGAGGACAGCGCCGTCATCGACAACCAACCGGGAAGACTCGCTTTTACAACGGACAGCTATGTTGTCGACCCGATCTTCTTTCCCGGCGGCGATATCGGCAAGCTCGCCGTGCACGGAACGATCAACGATCTGGCCATGCGTGGGGCCACCCCCCTGTGTCTGAGTCTTGCACTGATTCTTGAAGAAGGCTTGCCGCTCGACGATCTCGAGCGGATCATCATGTCGATCAGCGATGCTGCAAAAGAAAG
The DNA here is from genome assembly GCA_964433645.1 of uncultured Desulfofustis sp. Lineage (GTDB taxonomy): Bacteria > Desulfobacterota > Desulfobulbia > Desulfobulbales > Desulfocapsaceae > Desulfofustis. Next base: position 7,382 of record CAYSSK010000014.1, on the reverse strand, counting down.
CGGCGTTCCGATCGTCACCGGGGACACCAAGGTGGTTCCCCGCGGCAAGGCGGACAAGATCTTCATCAATACCTCCGGTGTCGGCATCGTTCCGGATACGGTCTTTCTGTCGTCCAAACAGGCCGCCGTCGGTGATGCGGTGATTCTGTCCGGGACCATGGGAGATCATGGCATCACTATCATGACGAGACGCGCCGGTATCTCGCTGCGGGGCGACCTGAAGAGCGACACCATGGCCCTGCACCGTCTTGTCGCCGGCCTGCTCGACCAATTCCCCGGCCGCATCCACGTTCTGCGGGATCCGACGAGGGGCGGCGTCGCCACCTCACTCAACGAGATTGCCGCCAGCAGTGGACGATCTATTGTTCTCGACGAACAACTGCTGCCGGTCAGACCGGAAGTGCGCGCGGCCTGTGAAATTCTTGGCCTGGAAGCACTCTATCTGGCCAACGAAGGAAAATGCCTGGCCGTCGTCGACCAGGCCTGTGCAGCGGACATCATCGGTGCTCTGCACCGGATGCCGGAAGGACGTGACGCCGCAATCATCGGCACCGTGGTTGACGGCACGGCCGGAAGAGTACTGATCAACACCCCGATCGGCGGCTCGCGAGTCGTTACTCCGCTCCACGGCGAACCGCTCCCCCGCATCTGTTAATCACCACGGACCCTTATGAACTCAGAGAAAAAAATCGGCATCCTGGGCGTCGGCAATACCATCGTCGGCGATGAAGGCTTCGGCGTCCACGCCGTTTCCTATCTCCAGAGAAACTTTCTCTTCCCCGACAACGTGGTACTCCAGGACGGCGGCACCGCCGGTATTTTCATGAGCCCCTTTCTCGAGGAATGCGATCGGGTCATCGTCATCGACGTCGTCGATCTCGACGCCGAACCGGGCTCACTGCACTATTACAGCAGCGAGGACGTCAAGGCCGGCAAGATCAGCACCCGCATGTCACCGCATCAACTCGGCCTGCTCGAGGTGCTGGAAATCTGCAAACTCCGGGACGCGGCGCCGCAGCATCTGGAATTTTATTGCGTGGTCCCGAAAAGCCTCGAGGCATCGACCGAACTATCCGACGTTGTCGCCCCGAAAATCAAGGAGATCGCCAATCTCGTCCTGGCGCGCCTGGAGGAACTCGGCATCCGGGTCCGACAGCGCTCTGCCGAGGAAATTGTCTGAACCATGCACGAGATTTCGCTGGTCCAGAACCTGCTGCAGCAATTACGCGATATCGCCCGGGAAAACAAGGCAACCCGGGTGCTGCGGGTGACCATGCTCATTGGGCCGTTATCCGGCGTCGTCGTCGATTCGTTCACCTTCGGCTTTGATATCCTGGCCCGGCAGGACGATCTTTTTCGGGACGCAGCGCTTGACATTGTCGTGCCGCCGGCACTTTTCCGCTGCAGCAGCTGCGGCCACCGGGAAGAAACGAACGGAGAGCGGCCCGAGGGTTGCGCTGCCTGCGGTGATCCGATTATCATTGCCGACGGGGGGGACGACCTGATCCTGCAACAAGTTGAAATGGAATAGCAACAAATCCCCATGATTGCCAAACGCTACGCGACAGCCGGAGGAATGGCCGACGAGCCCGGAACTACGAAATTCAATGTTATAACAACCAATTCAAGGAACCTATCATGTGCGATGTATGCGGATGTCACAGCCACGGGCACGATCACGATCACGGCCATGACCATGGCCATGGGCACAAGCACGACCATCATCACGACCAGCCTGCCGGCAACGAGGCACTGATCGTCGATATCAATCGTTCTCTGTTTGCCGCCAACGATGCAATGGCCCGCAGTAACCGGGAACACTTCGACACCGACGGTGTCGTGACCGTGAACCTGATCTCCAGTCCGGGATCGGGCAAGACCACGCTGCTTGAACACACCATCGACCGGCTCGGCGGCGAAATCGCCATCGGCGTCATCGAGGGCGATATCGAGACCGAGCGCGATGCTGAACGCATCCGGGCCAAAGGCGTTCCGGCCATCCAGCTGACCACCGGCGGAGCCTGCCACCTGGACGCCTCGATGATTCACCGCGCCTATCACCAGCTGCAAAAAGAGGCAGGAGGGGATCGCCTCGAGCTGGTGGTCATTGAAAACGTCGGCAACCTGGTCTGCCCGGCTACGTTCGATCTGGGAGAACATCAGCGGATCGTACTGGTTTCGGTGCCGGAAGGACCGGACAAGCCGGCCAAATATCCGAAGGCGTTCATCAGCTCCCAGGTCTTTCTGATCACCAAGACCGACCTGCTGCCCTATTTCGATTTCCCGGTGGAAGAAGCAACCAGGGAAGCACTCGCTCTCAACCCGGCCCTGAACGTCATGGCGTTCTCCTCGACAACCGGCGAGGGCTTCGATACCTGGCTCGATTATCTTCACCAACTGGTCAGCCGGCTCCGGACCGAAACCGCCAGGTGATAGCGACGTATCACCGGTTTTCGACAGGAACAACCATGATCAGAGATCTCGCTCTGGCCGGCAAAGCGGCATGCTCGGCCGCCGACCAGGAAACCTTGGTGCCCCTTGTTCTCAAACTCAAGGAACTCGCCAAAATTGCGCAGAAAAACGGTCTACTGGCGCTTGAATCGGAGTTGCCCGGCATCGAAGACCGCTTCCTGCGTCTCGGTCTGCAACTCATCATCGATCGCACCGAACCGAGCAATATCAAGGATATTCTTGATTCCGACATTTACTACAATGAATCGAACGGCAGGGAACTGCTGAGCAAGATCATCAGCAGGGAAGGGTTGCTCCGCATCCAGGCCGGGGATACGCCCCGCAATATCCTGATCTGTACCTCGATCTTTCTCAGTAAAATCGATCGCTCTTCATTCGTCTCGATATGACGGATAGCCGCCCTGCGGGCTACAGCTCCGCCTTGATGGCCGCCAGCACTTCGCGGCCGTTGTTTTCCAGGATGTCCCAGCCAAGGGAGCTGCCGATAGACTCCGGGTCCTCGACAAAACCGGATCTCGTCTTGCAAAGCAGCCAGCTGCCGTCCAGATTGGCCAGGCCGCCGGTCAGGCTGATGGTATCACCCTGCAGGCTGGCATGGGCAAAAGCCGGAATACTGCAACCGCCTTCAAGGGTCTTCAGATAGGCTCGCTCGGCACGCATGACAAGCTCGGTTTCCTGGTGATTCAAACAGGTGCGGATCAGCCGGCGCTTGTCCGCCGGCAGTCGATCGGATGCTTCAACGGCAATACACCCCTGGCCGACCGGTGGCACGAACTGCTGCACCGGAAAATCGTAAACGATCAAATCGTCATAACCCATCCGGGTCACTCCGGCATACGCCAGCATCAGCGCGTCACAGGCTCCATCTTTGAGCTTTCGCAGGCGTGTCTGCAGATTGCCGCGCATCGGTACCGTCTCGACGTGGGGATAAAAATGGCGCAGCAAGGCGACCCGGCGAACCGATGATGTCCCGATGACAATGGTACGTCGAGGCTCGTCGAGCCGCAGGCCGGATTGATAACTGATCAGCACATCGTGACTTTTCTCCCTTTCGGTATAGGCGATCAACTCGAAACCGGGGGGCAGCGTCGACTGCATGTCCTTGGCGCTGTGCACCGCTATGTCGGTGAATCCGCCGGCCAGCTGCTCTTCCAGTTCCTCGGTAAACACCCCTTTGCTGCCGATCTTGGCAATAGACCGATCGAGAATTTTATCGCCGCGCGTCTCAATGGCGGTGATGTTCGTTTTCAGGCCGTGCGCCTCGAGCATCCGCGCCACCGTTTCAGTCTGCCACATGGCGAGCTTGCTCTTTCTCGTACCGATGGTAATCGTTATCATCGCTCTATCTCTTTAAAATGGTGCGTCGGTGAAAAAGCGACACCTTACCACAGATGTTCCGGAAATGTAAGGCAGACGCCTCGTTAAAGGATGCGATCGGCTGCCGGCGCCACAGCCGCCTGTGCACCTGTCGCCGCCGGCAGAGCAACGGTGAACGTGGCTCCTTCGTTGGGCGCGCCGATCACCGAGACCTGTCCGTTGTGGGCCGTCACCACGGCCTTGACATAATTGAGCCCGAGCCCCAGCCCGGGCTTGCTGCGGCTCCGGTCGCCGCGGTACAACCGCTCCCAGATGCGCTGCCGCTCATGGGCCGAGATACCGATGCCGGTATCTTGAAAACTGATGCGCACCCGGTCATCGACCCGCTCGGCGGCAATCACCACCGCCCCCCGCTTGCGGTTATACTTGATGGCGTTATCCAGCAGGTTGGCCCAGACCTGGGCAAGCCGGGTCCGATCACCGCACACCGCCGGATCGGCGGCAACCGACAGGCTGATATCAACCCCGCTCTCTTCGGCGCTGTATTGATAGAGTTCAACCACCTCTTGCAGCGCCTCTCGCACATCGATCCTCTCGAGCTCCAGCTGCATGGTCCCTGCTTCCGCCTCGGCAACACTCATCATGATCCGCAACATGGACAGTACCCGCTCCGCCTCTTCCAGGCAGTCCGACAGACTGTTTTTCAGCAGAACCGGGTCATCACCACCCTGCAGACCATACTCGGCCACTGAGCGCAGGCGGGTCATCGGCGTGCGCAGGTCGTGGGCTACGTTGTCAAGCGAGCCTTGCATTTCCCTGACCAGGGCGCGATTTTGTTCGATGATCCGGTTCATCTCCTCACTGATCAGCCGATAGTCAGGCTCATCTACGAGAGATGGATCGAGCAGTTCATTGCCGCCCCGGTCAAGCCGGCGCAGCGAAGTACCCAAGTGACGCAAGGGCCGTCGACTGAAACGGCGGCCGATCAAAACAATCAGAATCGACAACGGCACGGCCCCCACCGCTCCGATGGCACCGAGCACAATCAGGCGCCGATAGAGGCGATAGAACAGCCGGTCCGGCCGTCCGGCCTGAATATGCACTCCGTCACCGGCACTCAGAGAGATAATGTTGAAGCGCCACTCCGCCGCATCATCATCGCCGCTCAGATCGAGCCAGCAGCCGCTGATCTGCGGATCAAGCCGGGCCAGAGCGGAAAAATCGATGGTCTTCTCCCGACCGGCAAAGAAGAGCAGGTGGTGTTCATCTCTGATAACGCGCACAAAGGCAAGATCATCAAGGGTGTCTTCATCAAAGGTGGAAGAAAAGATGTCCGGCCCGAGAAAGAGCAGCCGGTTGCGTTCCATGAATGTTTCAACCGAGACGGCCAGCTCATCCATGATCGACTGCTGCATCAGCGACCGGGCAAACGCCAGCATCCCCCCGAAGAAAACAAGCAGAATCAGCCAGAGCAGCAGCACGTAGCCGAGTGCCCCTTTGGCAGAGCGCAGCCGATCAACCGCCGACTTTGAGGACATAGCCCATGCCCCTGACGGTATGAATCAATTTCTGCTCAAAATCCCGGTCAACTTTGGTGCGGAGACGACAGACCAGCACATCGACGACATTGGTCTGCGGATCGAAGGAGTAATCGTATACCCTCTCCAGGATCGCTGTCTTGGAAATAACGATTTCTGGATTTCTCATCAGATACTCGAGCAATGCATATTCCTTGGCCGGCAGCTCGATCAGTTGCCGTTGCCGGGTCACCTCGCGGCGCAGCAGGTCCATGCGCACATCGTGATAGTGCAGCATCGTCGGTTCGGCATGTTTTCGGTCCCGCCGGATCAGGGCCTGGACCCTGGCCAGCAGTTCGCTGAAGGAGAACGGTTTGACCATGTAGTCGTCGCCGCCCTGCTGGAGTCCCTTAATCCGATCGTCCACCGATTGCCGGGCACTGAGGATCAACACCGGCGTGGCAACCCGGTGTCGGCGCAACTGCTTGATGACCTCGAGACCGTCGAGATCGGGCAGCATGATATCGATAACGGCGGCGTCATACTGCTCGTCGAGACCGGCGGCAAGTCCGTCCCGGCCGTCATGACGGATATCGACGGATAAGCCCGCTTCGCGTAACCCTTTACCGATAAACGAGGCGATGGTCGCATCGTCTTCGATGATCAACACCTTCATGGCTTCTACCCCCCATGACTGGAAGTCACAACGAACAATGAAAAGCGGCATCGCGGTCGGAAGGGCTGACCGGCCCTGCCTCCGGCTGCTTCGCTGCGGCCTGGTCGGCTGGACTCCGAGGCCGGCAGACAGGCCATCCATGGCCTGGCCGCCGGCTGCGGACGTCCTGTCCGCAGCCCTCCGGGCCTGATTCTCCGTCCCGCCGGGCCTTCGCGATGCAGCCTCCGGCAGAACCGGCCAGCCTTGGGAGCTGATTTTCATATAAACTCTTTGCTCCCCTCTCCTGCAGGCAGATCGCCGACCCGTGCCGGCCGGTCACACCGACGCCGGTGCGGCAGGCCCGGCGATAACTGAAATAGTCGGTGGAACAGCTGGTGCAGATCCGCGAGATGCGGATCCTGTCGATCGGCACACCGGCCTCGGTCAACTGCCAGGCCGACAGCTGCCAGAAATCAAAATAATTGGGCGCATGTTGAAAGCGCCGGAACGATGACGGCAATTCAGTTCGATAATTGACGAACTCGGCGCAGCAGGGACCAAGAGACGGACCGATAAAGGCTTCGCACTGACGGGGATCGGTCTGCAGCGCCGTGCTCATCAGCGCCACCGTCTTGCCGATCAACCCGGCGACGCTGCCGCGCCAGCCGCAGTGGATGGCCGCCACCGCGCGACACGCCGGGTCGTGCAGCAGGACCGCCTGGCAATCAGCCTGCTGCACCAGCAAAGCAGTGCCCGGCTCGGTGGTGATCAGCGCATCATAACCGTCGACCTCGAAATCCCCGGTCTCCCCGCCTTCGACCAGAAAAATTCGATCGCCATGCACCTGACGGGCACTGACCAGCCGCGCGGCCCCCATCGCTTCCTTGACCCGCCGTCGATTCTCGTCGACGTGGAAATGATCATCGCCAACATGGTAGCTGAGGTTCAAACCGGCAAACCGGCCCTGGCTGACCCCGCCGTCTCTCTGGAAAAATCGGTACCGCACCACTGAAACCCCGCGTTTGCACTCCTTGCCCGCTATTGGCCGGCCCCCACGACCCTTTGTCCCACCGTTAACACCGTTTAAGCAAATGAACTCCCCCTCTGTCAAGAAGCGACTCTGCCGCGGGGCTGGTTTCGACCATCCCCGTCAGACCCTGAGCCGCGTGTATGCCCGAAGCACTCCGGTCGTATCGATTTTTTACATAAAAATCAGTTCCCCGGGCTGGTCGGTTCTCACGGAGGCTGCATCGCGAAGGCCGGGCAGGGCTCAGAATTAGGTCCGAAGGGTGGCGGGCAGGGCTCCCGCACCTTTGATAGTCAACGAAAACGGGGAAAAACCTGTCCCGTCGTTGGTCGAAATTCTGCCAATCAGCGACGGCACATCGCACCGGCGACTCATCGATACGCCGCATGATTTT
>CAYSSK010000013.1:36689-53333 GCA_964433645.1 uncultured Desulfofustis sp. | reverse complement strand
ACGGACAGGGTTTGAGAAAACCGGCGGGGTTACGGCAGAGCAGCAGGGTTCGTTTACCGGCCTGCAGATTATCCGGATACGCTCCGTCGACGAGTGTTGCCAATTCCGTTTCATCGACGATGCGTACCGGCAGCGCTGCCCGCCGGGCGATTTCCCGGGCATATGGGTGGTCGGCAACGCTGCGCTCGATGGCAAGTTGCCGGAGATAAACGGTCGGCTCAAGACCGTCCGTGCCGCTCTTCATGGTCCCTCCTGCACGGGCACCCCCGTCAACGCGACCGCCCAATCGGCAAGTCGCAGGTAATGGCGCTCTTCTTCCGGTTTGCCGTGTTTGCCGCACCCCCTGCCGTAAATCCTGCACTTCCTGATCAATTCCCGGCCAAGGTGCAGTCGCTGCGAGGCGCTCAGGTGCGAATCGGCGAGTTGTTTGGCCAAAGCCTGGATGCGAAAACGGTCCATCCCCTGACGAAACATGGCCGAAACCTGGTCAGGCCGGCCGCCGTGCTTGATGGTCAGCGGCTGCTCCACCAGCAGGAAGGGCTGGCTGGCCGCGACTCGTAACCAGAATTCGTAGTCCTCGCAACAGGCAAGCGTTTCATCAAAGAGACCGAACTGCTGAAACAAGGCCCTGCGGGCCATCACCGTTGACATGCCGACACAGCACATCGGCAGGCACTGCTCGAAGATGGCGCCGTGCGGCGGCCGATGCCGTTTCTGCTGATTGAGGAACCGCCCCCGACGATACCACAACTCCCTGGTATGCGAAACCAGTGTATCCGGCGACAACCGCATGGCAAGGGCCTGCAGTTCAAGCTTGCGCGGTTTCCAGCAGTCGTCTGAATCGAGAAAGGCCAGCAGGTCAAACGAACACCTGGCGATCCCATGATTGCGCGCCGCCGCCGGACCACGATGGGGCTGACGCAGATAGCGAAGGGTGGTCGCCGCGTCTCGCGCCAGCGAGGCTACCAGGCCCTCGCTGGCGTCCGACGAACCGTCGTCGACCACCAGGATCTCGGCTGGCTGCAGAGTTTGAGCGAGCACCGAGCGCACCGCGTCGGCGAGCAGCCCGGCACGGTTAAAGGTCGGGATGATAACCGAAATCTTGTCGATGCCGCTGTGTTCCATTCTTTTTTCACGCAATAGCCAAGAGAAGGTGCACAAAGTCTACAAAATATTGTATAGTAAACGTTTTGTTACATAATATAGCAGGTAACCACGGCTCATGGTAGACATTACCGACACCTACCCGCTGAGCGCACCGTTGCCAAACGCAACCCGTACGCGCACTCTCCCGGCTGGAAGTGATCTCCTCCTCCATGTTTGCCTGACGTTGACAAGCCACCTCAATGACGACAGAAATACTAATAAATTCAAGACGATATGAAGTAAGGATCGCTCTTGTGGAAAACGGCAATCTGACCGAATTCCACCTCCAGCGACCGACCGAGAAAGGCCTGATGGGTAATATTTACCTTGGCCGGGTAGTTCGCGTACTGCCCGGCATGCAGGCGGCTTTCGTCGATATCGGCCTGGAACGAACCGGTTTCCTTTATGTCGACGACGTCTTTATCCCGGAATCGGAACTCGAACAACGCACCGCCGAGCTCGAGCCGTCGGGACTCCCCGATGTCGCCGAACCGGTCCGTTCCGAACGCCACGGCAGCCCAACCCACAACATTGAGGATCTGCTCAAGGAAGGGCAGGAAATCATGGTTCAGGTGAGCAAGGATCCGATCGGCACCAAGGGCGCCCGACTCACCTGCCAGATCACCCTGCCCGGCCGCAACCTGGTCTTTATCCCACAGACCGATCATATCGGCATCTCCCGCAAGATTGAAGACGAACCGACACGCACCGCAATGCGCGAGTTGATCGAGGATCTGCGGCCGAAGGGTATCGGATTTATCGCCCGAACCGTGGCCGAACATGCCACGCGTGAGGATCTCGAGGCGGACATGGAGTTCTTGATGCTGCTCTGGGAGGAGATCCAGGATCAACAGCCCAAGGCCACCGTTCCCTGTCAGCTCTACGAAGACCTCGACATTACACTTCGTTCGGTCCGCGATCTGTTCACCAGCGATGTCGATTACCTGATTATCGACAACGAGAAGTCCTACGAAAAGCTGATGCATTTTGTCAACACCTTCACGCCCCAGCTGAAAAACAAGATTTCTCTGTATCGTGGCGACCTGCCGCTGTTTGAAGCCTACGGTATTGATGCGGAGATCAGCAAGGCCCTGGAGAAGAAGGTGTGGCTTCGTTCCGGCGGTTATATCATCATTGAAAATACCGAGGCTCTCACCGTCATCGATGTCAATACCGGCCGGTTCGTCGGCAAGGACGACCTGCACGAAACAATCTTCAAGACCAATATGGAAGCGGCCAAGGAGATTGCCTATCAACTGCGGCTACGCAATATCGGCGGCATCATCATCATCGATTTCATCGACATGGAGGGTGAGCACCATCGCGATGAGTTGTTTAATTTTTTCCGCGAGGCGGTGAAGAAAGACAAGAGCCGCATCAATATTCTCAAGTTATCGGAATTCGGCCTGGTGCAAATGACCAGGAAACGGCACAGCGAAAACCTCAATCAGATGATGTGCGAGCCCTGCCACTATTGCGGCGGCGAGGGCGTCCTGAAATCACGCCGCACCATCTGTTACGAAATTTTCCGGAAGATCAGCAGAAATTCCGGCCATGCCGGCGGCTTCACCGTCACCGTGCGGGTTCACCCGCGCATTGCCGACATGTTGCACAAAGAAGAGGAGTCGACCGTGAATCAATTGGAAGCAGATACCGGCAAACGGCTGGTAATCGCTCCGGCCAAAGAGTTGCATATCGAAAAATACGAAATCATCTGGCAGCGCTAACCGCTGCCTTTTCGGGGATACAACATGACGACACTCAGTTCGAAACGAAAATCGACATCGACAATGCTGCTGCTCATCCTGCTGCTGATCCTGGGCGGAGCACTGGCTGCCCTCTTCCTCCTCTTTTTTGAAGGCGACCCGCCAACGGTGGCCATCGAGGCACCGACCTCATACCTCGGCGCCTCGGCCACCATCAGGATCGCCGCCGAAGACGGTGAAAGCGGCCTGCGACAACTCAAGGCAACACTGACCCAAGGGGCGGTGGAAAAAGAATTGCTGAGCGAATCCTTCCCCCGTCTCGGGTACACCGGCCTGATCGGGGTTGCCGAAAAGCAGGCCGAAATCGATGTGCAACCGGCACAACAGGGATTTGCCGAGGGGCCGGCCACACTGACGGTGACGGCCGCCGACTATTCCTGTCGCGGATTTTTCCGCGGCAATACGATTAGCGTTTCACGTGAGCTGACCATCGACACGACCGCACCGAAGGTCACCATCCTCTACAGCGACCGCTATGTCAGTCCGGGCGGTTCCGGCCTCCTCGTCTATCGCGTCGATGACCAGAGTGCCACGAGCGGCGTCATGATCAACGATATCTTTCATCCCGGATTTCCCGCCGACGACGGATCCGACGACACCTCCGTCGCACTCTTTGCGCTGCCCTACGATACCGTTGACATTACCGGCGCCCAGGTCGTCGCGAAGGATCCGGCCGGCAATGAATCCACTCTGCCTTTTTCCACTACCGTCAAAGCGGTCTCCTTCAACAAGGACCGGATCACCATCGACGACCGGTTTCTCGAGACCAAAATGCCCGAATTTCAACACCATTATCCGGAAATGACGGGGAGCCTGCTCGATCAATATCTCTTCCTCAACACCGACATCAGAAACCGAAACAATCAAACGATTTCAGATCTCTGTTCCACTCCTCAGACGAAACGATTGTGGAGCGGCCATTTTGCCAGGATGCCGGGCAGTTCGCGCGCCGGCTTCGCCGATCAGCGCACGTACTTTTACAACGGACAGGCCATCGACCATCAGGTCCATCTCGGCATCGACATCGCCTCAACCAGGCAGGCGGAAATCCGGGCCGCTGCCACCGGCATCGTCGTTCACGCCGATTATCTCGGTATTTACGGCAACATGGTGCTGCTTGACCACGGCCAGGGACTGTTCAGTCTCTACTCGCACCTCAGCCAGATGAACATCTCCGAAGGCGACACCGTCGAAGCGGGCACGGCCATCGGTCGAACCGGAACCAGCGGCATGGCCGGTGGCGATCACCTGCACTTTTCGATGTTGGTCAACGGCATTTTCGTGACACCTGTCGAATGGTGGGATCAGCACTGGATCGATGTCAACATCGAAGGCCCGCTGCAGGACGCGCGCTTTCAATAGCGTGCCGGCCATCAGCCCGCACCGCCGAAGCACGCTTTCCCGGCCATGACTATCTTCCGGAGCGATCGATAAACTGCCATGTCGGAATCATCGCGAAAAAACCGGTTGCCGCTCCTCTACTACAGCTACCTGGCAACCGAGATGCTGGCCCCGTTCTTCGCCAGCTTCGTGATCATGAACGGTGTTTTTTTTCTGGTCAAGCTGATCCCCTTTCTCGACGTCGTTCTCGAACTCGAGATCGGTTTTGCCGATTTCGTCCGGCTCTTTTCCTATCTGTTTCCGAACATGTTTCTCTACTCGATCCCGATGGCGGCCATGCTCGGCGTGACGATTGGTTTCTCGAGGCTCGCCAACGACTCGGAGATCCTTGCCTTCAAGGCCAGCGGCATCGGGCTCTACCACGTTCTGCCGCCGCTGATCCTGGTGTCGCTCGGCGTCGCGTTGATCACCTCCTATTTTTCCATCAAGCTGATTCCGGCCGGTGACTCGGCGATGCAGCAGATGATGTATCAACTCGCCAAGGAAAAGATCGACAAAGGCATCAAGGAACGGGCCTTTACCGAGGCGCTCGGCGATCTGGTCGTCTATATCGATTCGATCGATCACCAGACCGGACAATGGCACAACGTCTGGGTATCGGATATGCGCGACCGCGCCCTCCCCGCCATTACCATGGCCCGCTCCGGCACCATGGAATCCAACCTGGATCGCATGCTGGTGACTCTCGTTCTGCGCGAGGGCAGCATGCATATTCCGGAAGAAAGCAGTGCCCAGACGGTCTCCTTCGACACCTATGTGATCAATATTCCGGTCCAGCCACACGCCCGACCACCCGGGACCAAGACCCGCGGCACGATGAATATGACCCAATTACACGAACAGGCCGCCACCGTCGGTCTTGATTCCGAGGAGGGGCGATCCTACTTGACTGAATTTCACAAGCGCCTGGTGCTGCCGGTAGGCTGTCTCTTTCTGTGCCTCCTTGGCATGCCGCTGGGGTTGCAGGCCGGACCGGGCAAACGCGCCATCGGCGTCCCCTTCGGCCTGGCGTTGTATATCATCTACTACCTGATGTTTTCCATGTCCCGCACTATTTCGATCGACAGCACGCTGTCGATCCCACTGGTCATGTGGCTGCCCAACACCTGTTTTTTTCTGCTGGCCCTGTTCTCCATTTACCGGGTCGCCCACGAAAAGCCGCTCATTCCCGGCCCCGTTCACCGGGTCTTCGAGTCCATCAAAAACGCCTCGACCCAGCTCGCACATCATCTTTTCGTGCTGATTCGTCCCGCCCCCGCGGACGGCACGGCCGCAGCTCCGGCCGCGGGGCAAGACAACGCGATCCTGCCGAAAAAGACCAGACTCCGCGGCAACGTCAAGAGCAGGGTCTTTCATTTTCCGGAATGTGACTATTATTATTGCAAAAATTGTTCAATTGAATTTAAAGATGTAAAGGTAGCCCTACAGGCGGGCTTTGAACCCTGTCGTTTCTGCAAAACATTGATGCCCGCTGCCAACTCCAACGATCAGCAACACAGCTGATCGCCATCTCCGTGCACAGGAGGAATCTGACCATGAAACTTCCCGACTCCGAAGAAATGAGAGCAATCGATCGGTGTGCAATCGAAGAATTCGGAATTCCCGGCGTCGTTCTCATGGAAAATGCCGGAACCGGAACCGTCCGCCTGATGGAAGAGCAGTTCGGTTCCCTGGCCGGCACGTTTGCTCTGATTTTTATCGGCCCCGGCAACAATGGCGGCGATGGGCTGGTCATCGGCAGGCATCTGCATCAACGAGGGTGTGAACCGGTTTTTTTCTTTCTGGTCACCCCGGACTCGTTGGCCGGCGATGCGGCCATCAACCTGTCGGTTGTCCAGAAACTCAAGCTGCCCTTTCACGTCATCGACTCGGCAACCAGGGTCAAAACTATTCCGGTGTTGTTCAAACAGATCGAATCCCGCGGTAAACCGTGTTGCGCAATCATCGACGCGATCTTCGGCACCGGCCTGGCCAGAGATATCTCCGGCCATTTTGCCGACACCATCGATTTGATTAACCATCGCAGCTTTGCCACCCATACGCCGGTGGTGGCCGTTGATACGCCGTCGGGCCTCGATTCCGATACCGGCAGGATATTCGGCAGGTGCGTTGCCGCGACTCTGACCGCAACGTTTGGTTGCGCCAAACCCGGCCAGGTGATGCAGGGCAGTTCCGCCGTTACCGGCAGCCTCCATGTTATCGATATCGGCATCCCGCCGGAGGTGATCGCCAAAAACACCATCGCCACCTCGCTGATTACCGCCGGGACTGCATCCGGCTGGCTGCGTCGCCTGAAACGGCAGGCCAATACCCACAAGGGCAGTTACGGTCATCTGCTGATTCTGGCCGGATCGGCCGGCAAAACCGGCGCCGCAATCCTCGCCGCCCGCGGAGCGCAGCGAAGCGGCTGCGGTCTGGTCAGCCTGTGCGTCCCCTATGACCTCAACACGATTTTCGAGACCAGCTTGACCGAAGCGATGACGGTGCCCCTACCAACCTCGTCTTCGGTTCTCAACGTCTCCGACCTGGCCACCATTCTCAAGCACCTCGACGACAAGACGGCCGCGCTCATCGGTCCGGGACTCGGCACCGATACACGTACCGCCGAACTCGTTCTCTACCTCTATCACAGTGTTAAACAGCCGATGGTCGTCGACGCCGACGCGCTCAACATCCTGGCACGCCATGTGGATCAATTGAAATCGCCGGCCGGGCCCCGGATTTTGACCCCCCATCCCGGAGAAATGGCCCGACTCATCGGCCGAAGCGCCGCTGAAGTGCAGGAAAACAGATTGGATGCCGGCAAACTCTGTTATCATCGTTTTAAGAAAAAGGACCGGGAACTGGTCGTCATTTTAAAAGGGGCCGGCACCCTGATCATCACCGATCACCAACAGGTACTGATCAACACCTCCGGTAATCCCGGCATGGCTGCCGGCGGTATGGGCGACGTGCTGAGCGGCATTATCGGAGCATTGCTCTGCCAGGGCCTGTCCCCGACCATTGCCGCCGCGGCCGGTGTTTATCTGCACGGAATGGCCGGTGACGGATTATACACCGAAGACGGATACGGCTTCACTGCCTCGGACCTGGCCCGCAACCTGCCGAGGTGTCTCAAACAACTCATCGATCACATATCATGAAAAACGCCAAAGACATCATGACTTCCGCGGTTATTACGGTGCGGACCGACACACCGGTCAGGGACGTCGCTCGAATTTTCACGGAGAACAATATCAGCGGTGTTCCGGTGGTCGACGACCAAGACAAAGTCATCGGCATCGTTACCGAAAGTGACTTGGTTTTCCAAAACAAGCGCCTCAGCGTACCGCCGTTCATTACCATTCTCGATTCGTTCTTTTTCCTCGACTCACCCGAAAAAATGGAGCGGGAACTGAAAAAGATCGCCGGGGCCACCGTTGAGGATATCTTCAGTTCGCCGGCAACCTCCATTTCTCCGGAAACTACGCTCGACGAAATTGCCACGTTGATGACCGAGAAGAAGATTCATACCCTGCCGGTACTGAGTGAATCGGGCCGGATGATCGGCATCGTCGGCAAGAAAGATATCATCAGAACGGTGCTGTGAAGCCCCGGTCCGCAATTACCAATCAATCTCCGGATAACCGTTTTTCTTCAGATAGCGGTTGCATTTGAGAAAAACACCGGAGCCGAGAAATCCCTTGTGGGCCGATAGCGGCGAGGGATGACTGGTCTTGAGTACCAGATGTCTGGTGAGATCGATCAACTCCGTTTTTTTCTGAGCAAAAGCTCCCCAGAGCATAAATACGACGTGTTCATGCGCGTTGGAAATGGTTTTGATGATGTCATCGGTGATAACATGCCAGCCCAGGGACGCATGGGAGTTCGACCGGCCGGCTTCAACCGTCAGGCTGGCATTGAGCAGCAGGACTCCCTGCCGAGCCCATCTGGTCAAGTCGGTACTGACGCGGCGTTGCCGGCCGCCGTGCAGACTGTCGTCTATTTCCTTGAAGATGTTTTTCAATGACGGCGGCGCCGGAATTCCTTCACGAACGGAAAAACAGAGTCCGTGCGCCTCCGGCCCGAGTTCCCGATGCTCATTGATATACGGGTCCTGGCCGATGATCACGACCCGTACCTGTTCGAACGGGGTAACCCGCATCGCGTTGAAAACCAAATCACGCGGGGGATACACCGTTTTCTCCGGTATCCCCAGGTAGGCTTTTCGCACCAGTTCCCGATGAAGTCCCTGCCGCAGCAGCGGCACTTGTTCTTCCCAGAGCACGCGCGTTTCTCCCTCGTTGATACGGACCCGGATCATCGCCGTGCTCCGATCGCCGGACCGTCTCAGGCGGTCGTTGCTTCTCCGTTGGCAGCCTCGTGCAGCTGCGCCAGACAGCCGGCGATGTCTTTTTCGTCAAAAATCCTGTCCACCATACATTTCCGCAGGATGTTTTCGCCCATTTCCTTGCACAGGCAACTGGCCGAGTTCAGTACCACGGTCAGACCACCGTTATTCTTGATGGCATTGATCCCTTTCTCGCCGTCAAGCTCACTACCGGACAGGATCACACCGGCGACCCGGTTTTTGAAGATCGAGGCGACCGAGTGCATCACCAGATCGAACGGGCCGTAACCGGGCTTGGCCGTGGTCTGCCGAATCGTATAGTGGGCGCTGTATGGTTTCAGATAGAAATGATCGGTCGCCGCGGCAATATAGCACGTTCCGCCTTCCACGCTCAGTCCGTCGACCATGCGAACGACTCTGATGTTGCTGACCGCATCGAGATAATCGGTGAAGGCATCGATATGGCTGCTCTCGGCATAAAGTACAACGATGATCGCCCCGCCGATGTCTTCGGGGATGTTCGGGATAACCCGCAGCAGGTTGCTGTAACCGCCTTGGCCGGCTCCGATCACGGACAGACTCGTGATGCGACGGTATTTGTTGATCAGGTTGACCTCGAGCACATCCCCGCATTGCCGGCAGCGCAGGTCGAGCTGCTCACGCCGCTGCTCTTCGTCGATGATGTTGCGAGTTCCGCACTCCTCGCAGAAAATGATGTCGCTCGGTTTGGGGGCGGTGGGAGGGATATCGTTTTTGGAGGTAACTACCGATTCCACGGAGCGAACCTGAACCCGGGAAGCATATAGGATGCGATGCACGATATGCTTTTGAAAACCGATCAGATCATGATTGTGAAAAAAAGAATCTTTGCAGACAAAGTCAACCGCGCCGTTTTTGATCGCGTCGAAGCTGCGCGCCGTCCCCTCCCGGGTCAGGCTGGAAAACATGATGGTCGGCGTCGGCTTGTGTATCATCAAATGCTGCAGAGAGGTCATGCCATCCATCAGCGGCATTTCCATGTCCATAATGATAACATCAGGATCGAGCTTGAGAACCATATCCAGCGCTTCAATACCGTTCGTTGCCTCGCCGATGATTTTCACGCTGTTGGTCTTGTCTAACACATCGCGCAGGATCTTCCTGAATACCAGCGAGTCATCGACGATCAGCAACCTGATCGGTTTGTGGGCTGAGATGATCTTCGACTTGCCTGCCATGACCCCTATGTTTGTCAATAATGTCTGTTCTTTCTGAAAAAGCCGCCAGCGGACAGGTCATCATAAACCCATTTGCCGATAATGCAAAGACCGAATGTGGTAACGAATCCGGATAGTCCGGAAAACAGCAACGTCTTCGCCGCCCACCTCGCCGATCAGGGCGCGACCGACCCCGCGCTCAGTGCTGCCGGTACAGACGGTGCTCGTCGATATAGTCGGCGACGCTCGTCGGCACCAGGTGGCGCCATGGTTTGTTGTCGGCGATCCGACGCCTGATATCGGTGGACGAGATGTTTTCGATCGGCGCGTCCAGCACCAACACACTGGTGCCACTCGGGCCGCGATACTGTTCTTCCCCCGTTTTCGATTGCCTCCGATAACCGTGATGGTTGAGCAGGGCCTGCACTTCCCGAAGGGAAAAACCGCGGCGAACAGCGACGATAAAATCTGTTGAAGCGAGCAGTTCCGGCCACCGATACCAGGTTTCGATTTCGAGAAAGGCATCACCGCCGAGAACGAACACATACTGGGTGTTCCCGCCATTTTCGGCACGGAGGCTCAGCAGCGTGTCGATGGTATAGGATGGTCGCTCGGGCGACGCCTCACGCTCTGAAACATCGCATCGCGGCAACGAACCGATAGCCCGGCGTACCATTTCCAGCCGGTGTTCGACGGGGCACAGCGAGGTGCCGGTCTTGTGCGGCGGGGCGGCCGCCGGAATGAACAGGATTTTGTTCACAGCAGAACGGGACAAGACCGCCTCGGCAAGTTGCACATGCCCGTTGTGGACCGGATCGAACGTTCCTCCCAGCAGTCCGACGGTTTGCATCAGGAACGAACCTGTCCTGAACCGTAGACGACGAATTTGCGCGTCGTCAGTTCCTCCAGGCCCATCGGGCCGTAGGCGTGCAGCTTCGTCGTACTGATGCCGATTTCCGCACCGAGCCCGAGTTGTCCGCCGTCATTGAACCGGGTCGAGGCGTTGACCATCACGGCGGAAGCATCGACATTGCTGACAAACAAGCGGGCGGTGCTGTAATTCTCGGTAATGATCGATTCGGTATGCCTGGATCCGTAACGGGCGATATAATCCATCGCCTCAGCCGGCGAATCGACGACTTTGATACACAGGCACAGATCGAGAAATTCACTGCCCCACTCATCATCTTGGGCCAAGACCGCCTGCCGGCAGAACGAAACGGTATCGCTGCAGCCGAGCAGTCGTACTCCTGCCGCCGCCAGTTCCGCGCAGACCACCGGCAGGTAGCGCTCGGCGACGCGGCGATGCACCAGCAACCCTTCAAGGGCGTTACAGACGCCGGGCCGCTGTACTTTGCTGTTGACGATAATCGGCGTTGCCTTGTCAAGGTCGGCATCCTGATCGACAAAAATATGACAGACTCCTTTGTAATGCTTGAGCACCGGAATTCGCGAGTGTTCGGTAACAAAGCGGATCAACGCCTCGCCGCCCCGCGGAATAATCAGATCGAGCGAGTCTTCCTGCCCCAGCAACGCCAACACGGCATGCCGGTCAACGGTCGGTACGACCTGCACCACGTCCGGATCGACACCGTTATCCGCTGCGGCTTCCCGCAAAATCTCGGCCAGAATCAGGTTGGAGCGCAGGGCTTCGGAACCGCCCCGCAAAACCACACTATTGCCTGCTTTCAGGCACAGGGCCGCGGCATCGACGGTCACATTCGGCCGTGATTCATAGATCATCCCGATGACACCGAGTGGCACGCGCATCCTGCCGACCAGCAGGCCGTTGGGCCGTTTGCTCAACTGCTCGACCTGACCGACGGGATCGGCCAGGTCGATAACTTGTTGCAGACCGTCGCGCATCGAATCGATAACCCGTTCGGTAAGGGAGAGTCGATCGAGCATGGCAGCGGAAAGTCCTTTGCGTCTCCCGTCTTCCAGGTCCTTGCCGTTTTCTTCCTGGATCTGAGCTGTCCGTGACCGGAGCTGGTCGGCAACGCGTTTCAAGATTGCGTTTTTGGTCGTTGTCTCAAGGATTGCCAGACGCCTCGAGGCGCTTCGGGCCCGCTCGGCCATGTCGGCAATGGTCGTCTCGATTTCCGCGTGGCTCATGGCTGTTCTCCTGCCCAGCGGCCTTCGAGATAACCCCTCGTCTCGATCCGCTGTCGATTGTTCGGCATCTCTCCGTTGTCTTCGATGCCCGTTTGTAAACCCTGCTGAGGATCCATGGTACAGCCGGCGGGCAAAACGTGCAACCCAGTTCCAAAACAGCGGGTTTCTTTATGCCGGCGACTGCTCTTTTCGAGGACGAAGAAGGACCATGTTGTCCCGGTGCATGACCTCTTCGCTGTCGTGATGGCCGAGAATGGTTTCAATCCGGCTGGAGTGACAGCCCATGATCCGTCTGATGTCCGCCGCCCCGTAATTAATCAAGCCAACGGCGATCGCCTCGCCCCGTCCGTTGCGGCAATGCACCGCATCACCGACGTCGAACTCACCGACTACTTCGACAATTCCCGAGGGCAACAGACTCTTCCCCCGCTCCAGCAGCGCACGGCAGGCACCATCGTCGAGCACGAGCGCTCCGTGAGGTTTGAGTACCGAAGCGATCCAGCGCTTTCTGCTGTTGATGCGCTCCTTGTTGGGCAGAAAAAACGTGCCGATCAACTCGCCGCTGAACAGCCGGCGCAGGATATCATGCTGCCGTCCCGGGCCGATGAACGAACTGCCGCCGCCGGAAGCGACGATCCCGGCCGCATTGAGTTTCGACTGCATGCCGCCGGTCCCGAGCGAACTTTTGACGTGCGCCACCATCTGTTCGATCTCGGCGGTGATCTCGACAACGGTATATAGGGGGCGTGCCTGGGGATCGGATGCCGGATCACCGGTATAGAGACCGAGAACATCGGTCAGGCAGATAAACATATCGGCTTCGATCAAGTTACAGATATGGGCGCCGAGGGTATCGTTATCACCGAAGCGCAGCTCTTGCACCGATACCGTATCGTTTTCATTGATGATCGGAATTGTTCCCCACTTCAGCAGGGTAAACAGGGTATTGCGGACATTGAGGTAGCGGTCTCGCTTGGCAAGATCACGGTGGGTCAGCAATACCTGGGCAATGTTTTTGCCAAACGCGCGGAACGCCGTATCATATGCCTGCATCAGGCACGACTGACCGATGGCCGCCAGGGCCTGTTTTTCTTTCAGTCCGAGCACCATTGCGCTATCGATCGCGATCTTTTTCCGGCCGGCGGCAACCGCCCCGGAACTGACGAGAATCACCTCGCGGCCGGTATTGTGTAGAAACGACAGATCACGGGCGATATTGCGTATCACCTCCGGATCAAGACCGTCTTCGCCGGTAAGAACGGCGCTGCCGACCTTGACAACGATCCGCTGCGCCTTGTCAAAAAGCGTCTGCCGCAGATAGAGTCCTTCTTCCATTGAAATCATAGCGCGCCTCGTCTACTCGCCCGCCCGGTGACCGGCCTCTTCCGCGGGTCCCTCGAGTAGTGCGATCAGGCTCTTTTTCAGGTCATCGATCCCATCGCCGGTCAGCGCGGAAATGCTGCTGACCCGATAGCCCTGCCGCACAAACTCGCCCTCGATCTCAGCGACCATCTCCGGGTCAACCAGATCGATTTTATTCAGCGCGACACATTTGACCCGGTTTGTCATACGGGCCTGATAGGCGCCAATCTCCTGCTCGATGACCTGAAAATCACGGCGATAGCTGTCGGTGGAAATGTCGAGCACATGGACGATCACCGCCGTACGCTCGAGATGCCTGAGAAAGGAATGCCCGAGTCCGACTCCGAGATGCGCACCCTCGATCAAGCCGGGGATGTCGGCTACGATATACGGTTCGCCGAAGCGTTGTTGGAGCACGCCAAGTTGCGGCGCCACCGTGGTGAACGGATAATCCGCCACTTTTGGATTGGCGGCGGAGAGCCGGGCCAGCAGACTCGATTTGCCGGCATTGGGCAACCCGAGAAGACCGACATCGGCGAGCAATTTCAGCTCAATGCGTAGCCACCGCTCCTCGCCGGCGCCGCCTTTCGTGGCAAAGCGAGGCGTCCGATTGGCACCGCTGGCAAAATGCATGTTGCCCAGCCCGCCCTGGCCTCCCTCGCCGGCGAGGAACTCCTGGCCATGCTCCGTCAGATCGGCAAGAATTTCGTCGGTCTCGTTATCCATGATCACCGAACCGAGCGGTACCGTAATCAGACAGTCGCTGCCTTTGGCACCATGTTTGTCTTTGCCCTGTCCGTGTTGCCCCCTCTCCGCTTTGAAGTGGCTGCGGTAGCGAAAGTCGATCAGCGAATGCAACTCTCGAGACGCCCTGATGATGACAGCCCCGCCCCGTCCGCCATCTCCGCCATTCGGGCCGCCTTTCGGCACATATTTTTCCCGCCTGAAACTGACGCAACCGTTGCCGCCGTCTCCAGCCTTTATGTGAAATGTTGCTTCATCGACGAAAGACATGGTTATCTATCTGTTCAGCGGGGCTTGAAGTCCGTTCGCTGGTGCCGGCAAGTACCGGCAAACGGTCTTCCCCTGAAAAAAAAACTCGACCACCGCCTGGCGCGATGATCGAGTCAAAAAAGAAAAAGAGTCGCGGGTACGCGTTCTCTCTATCATCCTCCGCTATGCTGCCGGATAGACACTGACCCGCTTTCGATCCTTACCGAATTCTTCAAAGGTGACAATTCCATCGACTTTGGCGAACAGCGTGTAATCCCTCCCACACCCGACATTGGTGCCGGGATGGATCCTGGTGCCGAGCTGTCGAATGATGATATTGCCGGCTCTGACCGTCTCTCCGCCGAATTTCTTGACACCGCGCCGCTGCCCGCTGCTGTCGCGGCCGTTCCTGGAACTACCACCTGCCTTTTTATGAGCCATGACTCACTCCCTATCACTGGCGGAACCCCGAAGGATGTCCCGCTCGCTTACCGGTTGATTTCCGCGATCTTCAATGCCGTAAAGGCCTGACGATGTCCCTTGGTCAGACGATAGCCTTTCCGGCGCTTCTTTTTGAAGACTCGTATTTTCTTGTCTTTCCCCTGCTCAGCGATGGTAGCAACCACCGTGGCGCCGTCGACAACGGGCCGACCGACAACAATATCGTCGCCATCGGCAACCAGCAAGACATCTTCAAGTTCCACCGTATCGCCGACATTGCCTGCGAGCTTTTCAACCCGCACCTGCTCCCCGGCGGCGACCTGATATTGTTTCCCACCGGTCCTTATGATTGCATACATGTTTAGTGCCTCATCTGTCCAGAACAATTCATAGCGTAAATAGAAACGACTCAAACGGACGATTATATCAGGCGGTATGGTTTTTTGTCAAGACGTTATATCGCGCAGTCTTCTCTCGACGAAGACTTGCACCAGCGCCACCGGTTGACTTCGCGACGGAGCCGATCGCTCGCGACCGGCCGTTTAAACACCGAGCCTGGCAGTCTCCCGGCTCCGACGAATTTCACAGGCCCGCTCGAAAGCAGCTTTTTTCCCATGCTTCTTGATCGATACCGAGGTTTTTCCCTGCTTGCCCTGTGGTGTCACCCAACTGACTTCGTAGCGGTTCAGGTTTTCGTTGAGGCGGACACCGACGACTCCGGTGCCCGAGTTGCTGACGGTGACCATATGCTTGTTTGTCCGGACCTTGCCGAGCTTCTTCTCGATCTGATCCCGCCAGGAAATCGCTGAAAGCAAGCTGGAGTAGCGACCACCGCACTTGCGGTCGGAAAAGAACTTGGAATGGGTCTTTCCCTTGTAGCGAACCCGCACATACCAGCCGTGCGTTCTTTTCGATTCCTGATCGATGCGGGCTATGTCCTTATGTTTTTCCAACAACAGCTTTTGTTTTTTGTCTGCCACAATCACTTTGCAAAACCTCTCTTTTCTGTTTTGTTATGGTCGTCCGCCGATCACCTGGGCAACACTCCGCCAGGGGCGCCACCCAACGGAGAACCTCGCCGGTCGGAATTATTCCGGCACCTGGCAAGAGCCGTGCCGCGCCTAGACTACATAGTTGGTCAGGTGGAAATTGTCAACCTTTTTCGGTGTTTTCAGAAGATCTTTTCGGTATTTTCAGAAGATCTTTTCGGTGTTTCCTGGGGATCACCGCCTCATTGCAGCGAAGCCGCAACACCAGTACCGAACCATGGATGCCCTATGAAAGAGACCCTGAGTCAGTTCGAACAATTGTTAACCACGATTCACCGCCTTCGAAGCGTCTCCGGCTGTCCTTGGGATCGTCGGCAAACAACCGATACGTTGGAGAAATACCTCAACGAGGAATTCGCCGAGATCACCGACGCGATCGCCCGGGGTGACCGAGAGAATCTTTGCGAAGAGTTAGGCGATTTTCTTTATTTGATCATCATGCTTGCAGAAATCAACGCAGAAGAGCAGACATTCACCCTCGATGACATACTGACCACGATCAATGAAAAACTGGTCAGACGACACCCGCACGTTTTCGCCGGCGCCCCGATACTCGACGAAGCGGCCCTGGCCGAGCAGTGGCGACAAATCAAGGCCCGGGAGAAAGGTGAGAAGAGCTGAAGCCCCGTCGGCAGCGACGCGGCAGCAAGGCAGAACGGTACGTTATCGGCGCGGCGGCCGGTTGAGAGCCCGCCGGTCGATCCCGAGAAATCATTTGACTCAACACACCATAATGCTGTACTATTAATGATTTGTCGGTGGGCTGATGGATCCATCCGTTCACCGTTATCCCCTCCTCGCTCTCTGCAAGATATACGGAAAGCGAGGGCCGAACGGCGGCACAG
>CAYSSK010000013.1:0-36589 GCA_964433645.1 uncultured Desulfofustis sp. | reverse complement strand
CCCCTCCTCGCTCTCTGCAAGATATACGGAAAGCGAGGGCCGAACGGCGGCACAGACCGCCATGCTAAACGTCCACGAGGAGGAACGTATGAGAAGGTATGAACAGGTCTATATTCTTCGCCCGTCAATGAGCGAAGATGAGATCACCACGCTCATCGAGAACATCAACAACATCATTCTCAAAGAGCAGGGAACAATTATCCAGCTTGATAAATGGGGCATGCGCAAGCTGGCCTATCCCATCAAGAAGGAAAATCAAGGATTCTACGTGTTCTGCGATTTCGCCGGGACACCAAAGGCTGTTGCTGAAATCGAACGAAAATTCCGGATCGACGACACGGTGCTGAAATACCTGTCGGTAAAAATTGCAGACGCCATCGATGCCGAAGAGATCGCCGCCGCGCAAGATGCGGCTGCCGCCAAGGCGGGCTCGACCGACCGGGACGATGAATCCGAGAATTCACCGGCAGTAGCCGATAATGCCGACGACCGCCCAGCTGACGACAATGAGGACAAACAATAATCACTCCCCCATCGAAACCGCGAAACCGGAGTGTAAGGAGATAGATCATGGCCGCACGACCGCAAAGAAAACTGTTTTCCCGAAAGAAAGTCTGTCGATTCTGCATGGACAAGGACTTGACCATAGACTATAAGGACCACAAAACACTACGCAATTTTGTTACCGAGCGGGGCAAGATTATACCGAGAAGAATCCTCGGCACCTGCGCCACCCACCAGCGCCACCTCTGTTCGGCCGTCAAACGAGCTCGCCAGATAGCCCTGTTGCCTTATTCGGGAAACACCCAGGGTTAAATGGAAGTATCGGCAGGAGCGGTGGTGACTGACGACAAGACAGGCAACGTCGGAGGCAACAGAGCGCTGCAATTCGTTCTGTTGTTTGCCCTCCTTATTCTGCTGCCCGGCACCCAGGGGGTATTGTTCGGCTGGTTGTACTTCATGGTGCCGACGGCGGTGTTGTTTGCCATGTATCGGTGGGAGCATGGCTTTCGCCTGGTTCTCGCCGGCCTGCTCATCGCAGCTGTCGTCGGGGGCCTGATCGGGGCCTGGGGGAGTATCGTGCTGGCCGGGATACTCATCCCGACCGGCTATTTTCTGGCCCGTTCCGCCCTGCAAAACGACGGCCCGGCCTTGTCCGGCCTGAAAGGCACCGGAGCGCTGCTTTTCTGCTGTCTGCTGCTGATCGTCGGCCAAACGGTCTTTACCGGGGTCAACCCGATCAGCGGATTTCTCGGCTCCCTGGACCACGATATCGAGGCGGCCCTTGCTTCCTACCGCCAGAGCGAAGCGTTTGCGCCGGACACAATGGTCCTGCTGGAACAATCGTTTTATCAGATGAAAACCGTCCTGCCGAAGATTCTGCCATCTCTGTTTTTCAGCATGGCTTTGTTCGTCTCCTGGCTGGCCATGCTGACCGGCAATCGACTGATCCGTCGCCTGACCGGGTATCAGCCATGGGAGGAGCACACCAATTGGCAGCTGCCGGATCGTCTGGTCTGGCTGTTTATCGGCGCCGCAGTGTTGTCTTTGCTGCCGCTCGGCACGGTTCGTCTGATCGGTATCAACCTGCTGATAGCACTCAGTCTCGTGTATGTCCTGCAGGGTTTTTCCATTCTCTCTTTTTTTCTGCACAAATGGCGAACGCCCCTGCTGCTGCGCTTTTTCGTTTACGGCATGATGCTCTTTCAATCCTTCGGGGCCATGCTGCTGCTTGGTGTCGGTCTGGCCGACGTCTGGTTCGACATGAGACGGCTCGACAAAATCGAACCGCCGCCGGAACAAGATGACACCCCTACGTGAAACAACAATGCTTAACAGTATCGTCAAGCATAACCCGATATGAGGAATCAACCATGGAACTCATACTGAAACAAACCATAGAAAAACTGGGCCGTGAAGGCGATATCGTCAAGGTAAGGCCCGGTTACGGCAGAAATTATCTGCTGCCCCAGGGCAAGGCGGTCCTGGCCAATCCGGCCAACCTGGCCATCCTTGAGAAACACAAGGCCGAGATCCAGGCCCGGCGTGCCCAAGAACAGAAACAGGCGGATGCCGCGCTCGGCAAACTCAACGGCGTAGTCCTCGAATTCGATGCCCTGGTCGGCGAGGACGACAAATTGTTCGGATCCATCTCCGTTAACGATATCTGTGAAAAACTCGCCGAGAATAAAATCGTGGTGGAGAAAAAACAAGTCATCCTGAGCGAACCGATCAAGTCCCTCGGCGAACACCAGGTCTTGATCAAGGTCGGCTTCGATCTGTTTGCCGAAATAACCGTTAAGGTCAGCGCTCAGCAAAGCGACGCCTGAGGCTCCGCACCGGCCGCCCGGCACCGCTCTCGTCAGCTGCGGTACCCCGTGTACCGTGCGGTGACGGAGGAGTGTTGATGGATCAAAAACGCACCGGCAGTTCGACAGCTGTCCCGGTGTGTTTTTGTTTTGACAGCGAAGAAACGTTGTATTAGACAGCAACCTGTGGTCCTTTCGAAGCCGATGCCTATGAATGATTTGCTCCCGTCAGCCACCGCTCCCAGCCACCCCGCCGGAGGCCGTGTCCCACCGCACAACGTCGAAGCCGAACAATCGGTGCTCGGCTCGATTCTGCTGAAAGACAAGGCCTTCGCGACGGTGGTCGACATCGTTTCCGCGCAGGATTTTTATCGCGACAGTCACCGGATCATCTTCTCGGCGATGATCGAACTCTTCAATCGCAATGAACCGCAGGACCTGGTCACCATAACCAGTGTCCTCAACGACACCAGCCGGCTTGAAGCCGCCGGCGGCGCCTCCTACCTGGCGTCGCTGACTTCGATCGTGCCGGTTACCGCCAATATCGCCTCCTATGCCCGTATCGTTCGGCAGAAAGCAGTCCTGCGCAACCTGATCAACGCCAGCAGCGATATCGCCAACCGCTGTTTCGAGGAACAGGATGATATCGACCAGCTGGTCGACGACGCCGAGCAGTCGATTTTCGATATTGCCGGCAAGAAGGACGCCACCGTCTTCCAGCCGCTGAAAAGCGTCATTCCCGGATGTTTCGACAAGATCGAACAACTCTACAAGCGAAAGGAACTGATTACCGGAGTGCCGACCGGCTACTACGAACTCGACAAACTGACCGCCGGCCTGCAGCCATCGGATTTGATCGTCCTGGCAGCCCGGCCGTCCATGGGCAAGACCGCCTTTGCCCTGAATCTGGCACAGCATGCCGCCCTCGTCGAGAAAACCGGTGTCGCCATCTTCAGCCTGGAGATGTCCCGGGAACAATTGGCCATGCGCCTCCTCAGTACTGTCGGACATATCGATTCACAGCGGATCCGCACCGGGCGCCTGCACACGGAAGACTGGCCGCACCTGACCCGGGCGGTCGGCATGCTCTCCGACGCGCCGATCCACATCGACGACACCCCGGCGCTGTCCATCCTCGAGATGCGTTCGAAGATCAGACGGTTGGCTGCCCGGCATGATATCGGCCTGATCATCGTCGATTACCTGCAATTGATGCGGGGGCGCAACGCCGAGAACCGTACCCAGGAAATCAGCGATATCTCCCGCTCGCTCAAGGCCCTGGCCAAGGAACACGGCGTACCGGTACTGGCCCTGTCCCAGCTCAACCGCGGCCTGGAAAGTCGAACCGACAAACGACCGATGATGGCTGATCTGCGCGAATCCGGCGCCATCGAACAGGATGCCGATGTGATCTGCTTCATCTATCGAGACGAAGTCTACAACAAGGCCGAAGACAACCCCAACAAAGATATCGCCGAGATCATCATCGGCAAACAGCGAAACGGTCCGACCGGGTTGGTCCGCCTGTTTTTCAAAAAAGAGTACACGATGTTCGAAAACCTCAGTTCCTACGACGAATCGTCATGAAACGGGCCCGCCGCCCGTCTGATTCCAGCAATCACACAGCAGTCAGCCGCAGGAGAAAAAAGGCATGAGCGAGGACAGCCCTTTTCCGCAGAAATACGATTTCTGCACCGTGGAAAAACGATGGCAGGATCATTGGCAAGAAAACAAAACGTATCGGGTCATCGAAGACGACGCGAAAGAGAAATATTACGTATTGGAGATGTTTCCCTACCCGTCCGGACGCATCCATATGGGCCATGTCCGGAATTACACGATCGGTGATGTGGTTGCCCGTTACAAGCGGTTGCGCGGCTTCAACGTTCTCCATCCAATGGGCTGGGACGCCTTCGGGTTGCCCGCTGAAAACGCCGCTCAAAAACACCGGACCCACCCGGCCAAGTGGACGTACGAGAATATCGCCTATATGAAGTCCCAGTTGAAAAAGCTCGGCTTCTCCTATGACTGGGACCGTGAATTCGCGACCTGCGACGCCGAATATTATCGCTGGGAGCAAAAGCTGTTTTTGGAGATGTATAGCCGTGGCCTCGTCTATCGCCGGGTTACCACGGTCAACTGGTGCGATACCTGTCAGACGGTGCTGGCCAACGAACAGGTCATCGAAGGCGCCTGCTGGCGCTGCGACGCTTTTGTGCAGCCACGAAAAATGCACGGCTGGTTCTTCAAGATCCTCGATTATGCCGACGAACTCCTCGAAGACTTGCGCACGCTCGACGGCTGGCCGGAAAAAGTGGCGACCATGCAGCACAACTGGATCGGCAAATCGACCGGTCTGATCTGCAATTTCCCGGTCGAGGAAAGTGATGAAGAGATTTCCATCTTCACCACCCGCCCCGACACCATTTTCGGTGTCACCTTCATGTCGATCGCCGCCGAACACCCCCTGGTCGACACCCTCATTGCCGGCAGTGCCCGGGAAACCGAGCTGCGCGCTTTCATCGCCGCCATCATCGACGACAAACAACGCCGGCCGGTAACCGACGACCTCGACAAAAAAGGAATGTTTACCGGCCGTTTCTGCCGCAATCCGTTCAACAATCAGCGTATTCCGATCTACATCGCCAATTTCGTGCTGATGGAGTATGGCACGGGTGCCGTGATGGCCGTCCCGGCCCACGATCAGCGCGATTTCGAGTTTGCCCGGACCTATGAGCTGCCCATCGTGCCGGTGGTCATCCCCCCCGACACCGAACTTGACCCTGAGCAGATGACGGCCGCCTCAACCGAGCCCGGCCGCCTGGTCAATTCGGGCGCCTTCACCGGCATGGATTCCATTGAGGCGCAGGCCGCCATCATCGCCCATGCCGAGAGCATCGGCAGCGGCAGCAGCCACACCACCTATCGCCTGCGTGACTGGGGGATCTCCCGGCAGCGCTATTGGGGGGCACCGATCCCGATGATTCATTGCCCGACCTGCGGCGTGGTCCCGGTGCCGCTTGAAGATCTGCCGATCCGGCTGCCGGACGACGCCGACACCACCGCCGATGAATGCACCCCGCTCAGCCGCCGGCCGGAATTCATCTCTACCACCTGCCCGTCCTGCGGCGCCCCGGCTCAGCGGGAAACGGACACGATGGACACCTTCGTCGAGTCATCATGGTATTTCGCTCGCTTTGCCTGTTCCGATAATCACGACGCCATCCTCGATGAACGCACCGACTATTGGTTGCCCGTCGACCAGTATATCGGCGGTGTCGAGCACGCCATTTTGCACCTGCTCTATTCGCGTTTTTTCACCAAAGTGCTGCGCGATCTCGGTTACCTCACCATCGATGAACCGTTCACCAACCTGCTGACCCAGGGGATGGTCATCAAGGACGGTGCCAAGATGTCAAAATCAAAAGGAAACGTGGTTGATCCCGATCAGCTGATCAACCAGTACGGCGCCGATACCGTCCGCCTCTTCAGCCTGTTCGCCGCGCCGCCGGAACGTGATCTGGAGTGGAACGCTCAGGGCGTCGAAGGGGCCAGCCGCTTTCTCAACCGGGTCTACCGGACCATCGTCCAATTCGCTCAGCATCGCCCTGCTGCCGTCCCTTCGGTCGAAGCCGCCGAGATTGATCGCGATCTGCAACGAAAACTGCATCAGACCATCAAGAAGGTTGGCTTTGATATCGACAACGATTTCCATTTCAATACCGCCATCAGTGCGGTCATGGAGTTGTTCAACGCCTTATCCGCCGCCACCGACACAACCAAAGCGCAGCAGGCAAGCCCTGCCGTCATCGAGGAAGTCGTCAGGACCATGCTCGTGCTGCTCTCCCCGATGGTGCCGCATTTCTGTTCGGAAATGTGGCGTGTCATGGCCTTTGCCGACACCCTCGAGGATCAATCCTGGCCGTCCTACGACGAGGAGACGGCCCGTGAAAAACAGCTGACCATTGTCCTGCAGGTCAACGGCAAGGTCAGATCGCGCCTGCAGGTCGCCGCCGACATCAGCGACAAGCTGCTCCGTGAGCAGGCCGTCGCCGATGTCAATGTGTCCCGCTATATCGGCGGGAAAGAGGTTAAAAAGATCATTGTCGTCAAGAAGAAACTTGTTAATATCGTTGTTTAATACTAGTATGACTCAGTTCCGGCGCCTCTGGCTGCCGACCGTACAGCGGCAGTCGCTGCCGTCTTGAACCCATCAGAAAGGAGTCCTGCCGTGAAACTGCTCGTTCGTTTCTTCGTGGTTATCCTGGGAACCACCCTTCTGCTCGGCGGATGCGGATACCGCAATCCCTATGTCTATTCCGGCCCGGACAAATCCATTTACGTGACCACCTGGAAAAACCGGACCAGCGAACTGCAGCTTGATGCCGATATCTATCAGGCCCTGATCAGATGGTTCCAGAAATCAGGCTCCATCTCCATCACCAAACAAAAGGAAGGGGCCGATCTGATCCTGGCCGGCGAAATCATTTCCTACAACCTGCCGAGCCTCACCTACGGTGCCAATAACGCCGCATCGACCGTCAAGCTGCGCCTCAGAGTCCGCTATATCCTGAAAGACCTGAACACCGACAGGGTGCTGATCGAACAGTCATCGGAGGAGTGGATCGAGGACTTCCGGATCAGTTCCGATTCAGCACTGACCAGGGACAATGGCAACCGGGCCCTGGAAACCATCATTGAAAACATGGCCCAGAAAATCTACCAACGCTCCCTGGTACAAATTTCCAAGCTGCCCTGACTGTTAAACGGTCATTGGTTCACACCGGCCTCCGCCCTCGCCGGGCCGACATGAGCCAGTGACCGTTCCGGCCGGTCCCAGCCACTGAATAGCCGCATTTCATCCGTGAAGATTGTTATCGGCAGCGTGCCCCTTGCCGGGCAACTGGTTCTCGCCCCGCTTGCCGGCTACAGTGATTTACCGTTTCGTCTCCTGTGCCGGCGGCACGGGGCGGCCCTCTGCGTGTCGGAAATGATCAGCTCGCACGGACTCGTCTACGATCAGCCGGCTACCAAAGCACTGCTGACCAGCTGCGCTGAGGAGCGACCGGTGTCTTTTCAGCTCTTCGGTGCCGACGCCGCGATCATGGCGGCAGCCGCCGGTCTGCTCAACGAATATCGCCCGGACCTGATCGATATCAATATGGGCTGCCCGGTCAAGAAGGTAACCAAGCGAGGTGCCGGCGCGGCTCTGATGACCGATCTTCGGCTCGCCAAGCGAATCATTGCAGCGGTGGTGGCCGCTGCCGGCTGCCCGGTTACCGTTAAATGCCGGATCGGACCGGATCGCTCCGATATCAACGTCATCGCGTTTGCCCGCATGGCCGAAGCAGCCGGCGCCGCCGCCATCACGGTCCATGGCCGGACCTGGAAACAGGGCTTTACCGGGCACGCCGACTGGCACCAGATCGGCCGGGTCAAACAGGCTGTCTCGATACCGGTAATCGGCAACGGAGACATTGGCGATTATCACCAGGCCCAGGCTCGTCTGGCCGAAACCGGCTGCGATGCCGTGATGATCGGCCGCGCTGCGCTGGGCAACCCCTGGATCTTTTCAGCCGGCACCAGACCAGACTCACCGCGGGCTATCCTCTCCACCACCCGGCAACACCTGACCTTGATAGCACAACACGGCAACACCAGACACCTCGGCTCCATCAAGAACCAGATTGGCAGATATTACAAGGGATTGCCGGGAGCCGCCCGCTTCCGCGAAAGAATCTATCAGGCGGCCGACTGGCGGATGTTGACCGAAGTGCTCGACGCCGACACGGCGCCGCCGGCCTGAGACAGCCGCCTCCTCCTTCTTGTTACCGACACCGATGACCCACTGGAAACACCTTCTCCGTCGCAGCATTACCAGTTACGAAGAGCTCTGCCGCTGCTTCCCGGGCCGGATCGATCCCGCCGTCGCCGCGGTTATCGAGCGCTATCCGCTGCGCATCAATCCCTATTACCTGAAACTTATTCGAACAACCGGTCTGCCGCTGTTTCTGCAGGCCGTTCCCCGCCCGGAAGAACTCGACGATCCTGCCGGCATTCCCGATCCGCTCGCCGAAGAAAGCCTCAGCCCGGTTCCCGGGATCGTACACAAATACCCGGACCGAGCTCTTTTCCTGGTTACCGGACAATGCGCACTCTATTGCCGGTTTTGCACCCGGAAGCGCCACGTCGGTCGGCCGAGCATGCCGGGAGGCGGTCCCGCGGTTGCCGCCGGTCTTGACTATCTGAGAAATCATCCGGAAATCAAGGAGGTACTGATCTCCGGCGGCGATCCGCTGGTGCTCGACGACGACCGGCTGGACGAGATCCTTGCCGCACTGCGAGCAATCCCTTCACTGGAGATTATCAGAATCGGCAGCAGGGTGCCCTGTACCCTGCCGATGCGAGTGACCACGAAACTGTGCCGGATCCTGAAAAAATATCAGCCCCTGTTCATCAATACCCACTTCAATCATCCCGCGGAACTAACCGGCGAAGCAGAGCTCGCCTGCCGCCGGCTGGCCGATGCCGGCATTCCGCTCGGCTGTCAGACGGTTTTGCTCAGAGGGATCAACGATTCGCCGGTCATCCTTCGTGACCTGCTGCGCGGCCTGCTGCGCCTGCGCGTCAAGCCGTATTATCTATTCCAGGCCGATTTGACCAGCGGTACCAATCATTTCCGCACGACCATCGACGAAGGCCGTGCCATTATGCGGGAGTTGATCGGTCATCTGTCCGGCATGGCTATCCCCACCTACGCCCTGGACGCACCGGGAGGCGGCGGGAAAATTCCTCTGACTCCTGAATATCAGATAACAAGCGATGACATATTCCGCTTTCGCTCCTTTCGTGGACAGCTCTGCAGCTATCCCGAACCGGACCCGGCCGAGACTCTTTTTTCACCGGGAAAACTTGCAACGTCTGATTCGAAAACGATATAGTAGGAGATAACACGCATCACGCACCAGCCGCTCGTCGCCTGTCCGTCCCGCTTGGACCCGCCGCAGTCCGGTGACACCGTGGCGGCGGCGATCGGGCGCTTGCTCGCCGAATGAGGGCGCCGTCAGACAACCATCAGCAGGACCAAGCAATCATGGATCACGACGAACTATTGAGAACAGTGCTCGCTTCAGACGAGCTGCCAACCCTGCCGACGGTTGCCTCCAAACTGATCACCCTGACCTCTCAGGAAGACACGACCCTGACCGATATTGCCGACCTGATCGCCCAGGATATCTCGCTGTCGGCTAAAATTCTCAAGGTATCCAACTCGGCCTTTTACAGTTTTCCGCAACAAATCGGCTCCATCAAACAGGCCGTGTCGATCCTTGGCACCAACGCGGTCCGCAGCCTCGTGCTCTCCTTCTCCTTTCTTTCGATCCGCAATGGATCGCGCAAGAGCCGCTTTGATTTTGCCAAATTCTGGGAGCGCTCGCTGGCTGCCGCTGTTGCTTCGAAACTGATTCTGGAAAAAGTCAAGGGAGTCGATACCGAAGAAGTCTTTATCTCCGGGCTCCTGCAGAACCTCGGCGAATTGATCTTTGCCCGTACCTTCCCCGACACCTACGAACGGGTCATCGAAGCGGTGGCAGACAATCAATACGATCTTTTGGGGGCCGAGCAGTCGCTGCTTGGCATTACCCACAGTCATATCGGTTATGAAGTGGCACGGCACTGGTCTTTCCCGGAAACCTTGCT
Organism: uncultured Desulfofustis sp.; assembly: GCA_964433645.1. Lineage (GTDB taxonomy): Bacteria > Desulfobacterota > Desulfobulbia > Desulfobulbales > Desulfocapsaceae > Desulfofustis. The sequence goes on along the minus strand of CAYSSK010000013.1, from coordinate 26,582 downwards.
GCAGCCGCTCCAATACCATCACCACCCGGCCGATTACCAGGGCGGCGACCGAACCATCCTGGCCACGATTAAAGCTGTTTATCTCTCAGATCTGCTGATAAATATCCTCTTTTCCAGCAAGCCGGAAGAGTACCATAAGCAATTTCGCAGAGAAGCAAAAAAGCTGCTCGGACTGACCAACGAGGACATCGAGAATATCCTGGAAAAAGTCCATGTCAGCGTTGCCCAGGCCGGCGAGTATTTCGGGCTGAAGCTGAAACACACCAAATCCATCCAGGAGATCCTCCAGGAGGCAAATATCCGGCTCAGCCTACTTAACCTCGATTACGACCAGATGAACAAGCAATTGATCGCCGCCAAGATCGAGCTGGAAAACCTCACCGGGGAGTTGGAGAAAAAAAACAAGATCCTCGACAGCCTCGTCCATATCGACGGGCTGACCGAAATTTACAACCACCGCTACTTCCAGACGACCCTCGACCGGGAGATCGACCGGTCCATCCGCCAGGATGCCACCGTCTCCCTGCTGCTCATCGACATCGATCGCTTCAAACAGTTCAACGACACCTACGGCCATCAGCTGGGCGATGAAATTCTTAAAGATTTCAGTTCATTATTGAAATCTCACCTGCGCACCTACGACACCCTGGCCCGTTACGGCGGCGAGGAATTCGGTGTCATCCTGCCGGCCACCGACGCCGACACCGCGTTGCTCGTCGCCGAAAAACTCCGGGCTGAAATTGACGATCACCAATTTCTCGTCGCCTCAGAGAAGCACCATGTTACCGCCAGTATCGGCGTGTGCTCGAGTCGACCCGGCGTTGAGGACGATTTTTCCAAATCGCTGTTGATCAACCGGGCCGACCAGGCGCTCTACGAGGCCAAGCGCCAGGGACGTAACCAGGTCTGCCTGTGGGCTCCGAAAAAGAAATGGTTCCGGTTGTAATTACTTCCAAGACCGGAGGTCACACCGATCATTAGAAACTACCGTCACCACCGGACGGCCTGTCTGGCCTCCCTCCGGCTGCTGCGCTGCGGCCTGATACTCGGGCCAGCCGGGCCGTCGCGATGCAGCCTCGGGCTGAACCGACCAGCCGGGGGAACCGAATTTCTTAAAAAAACCTGAAATAACCATGGATCAACACGATATCACAATCAATTACAGTTTTGACCTGGCCAACGGGACGAAAAAGCGCTTCCTGATCAGGCTCGACCCGGCGACGTCGCTGATGCGGCCATCATCTTACGGCAAAGCGGAATGGACCACATTGGCCGCTCACCAGTGCTCCTGCTGTCGGCTCGATCCCGAGCGAGTCGGTCATTGCCCGGTGGCGATCAACATCGCCGACCTGGTTACCGCGTTCCGGGATATCCTGTCGCATGAATCATGCACGGTATCGTGCATTACCTCGGAAAGAACGACTATCAAAGAGACCATCGTCCAGGATGGTTTGAGCTCGATCATGGGCATCATCATGGCTACCAGCGGCTGTCCGACCCTGGACATCCTCCGTCCGATGGCCCGTTTTCATCTGCCCTTCGCGACCGTCGACGAATCGATGTTCCGCATCGTGTCGGTCTATCTGCTGCGCCAATATTTCATTGAAACGGATGGCGGAAAACCCGATTTTCACCTTGCTCGCATCAAACAATCCTGGCACCAGATCGAGCAGGTCAACGAGGGGATACTCAATCGGATTCGCTACGCGGCGGAATTGGATGCCGACAGGAACGCCATCGTTATTCTCAATTGTCTGGCCCAGATATTACCGATGGAAATAGACGAAAACCTCAACTCGCTGCGGCCGTTCTTCTTCCGCCAGGAACCGCCGGTCGCTCCATAAACCGCCGGCCCGGCTACAGCATGTTCTCCGGATCGACATCGATCAGCACCCGTTGGCCGCCGGATCGCTGGAAAGATGCGGCCAGATAATCGGTCAGCCGGTGCAGGACGGCCATGTCCGTCGCCTTGAGCAGAATCTGCCAGCGGTACCGATCGCGCAAGCGTTCGATCGCCGCCGGCGCCGGTCCGAGAACCGAGACCTGCGACGACGAGGCGTTTTTTTTAATCCAGTCTCGCGCTGCCCGGCCGATTTCCTCTGCCTTGGCACGGGCCTGCAGCTCCTGGCAATCCTCGACGAGAAAGAATACCAGCCGGGCAAATGGCGGAAAACCGGCGGATGCCCTGATCCGCACCTCCTGGTCGGCCAGGTCTGCATAACGGTGCTCGGCCGCCAAGCCGATTGCGTAATGATCGGGTTGCAGGGTCTGGATGATCACCCGGCCGGGAGTATCCCCCCTGCCGGCCCGGCCGGTCACCTGGGCGATGAGTTGATAGGTCTTCTCGGCGGCGCGATAGTCGGGAAAACCGAGCCCGCTGTCGGCCAGCACGATACCGACCAGAGTCACGTCGGGGAAATGCAACCCCTTGGCCAGGATCTGCGTGCCGACCAGCACATCATATTCCCTGTTGCCGGCGGCCTTGAGCAGACCAAGAAAAGCGCGCCGATCCGAGGCTATATCGGAATCGAGCCGGGCGATGCGCGCCTGGGGCAACAACGCCGCCACTTCCTCGCCGACCCGTTCGGTACCGAACCCGACGGGATGCAGCCGCATCGAATCGCAGGTCGTGCAGCGCGAAGAAAACGGCAGGCGATAGCCGCAATAATGGCAGAGCAGCAGGTGTGGCTGTTTATGCAGGTTCATGGTCACCTTGCAATGGCGACATTCGACCATCGTGCCGCAGTCAAGGCAGACAACCGACGATGAAAATCCCCGCCGGTTGATCAACAGGATGCTCTGTTTCTTCCGGTCAAAGGTTTCCTGCAGGGCCGTTTGCAATTCCGTATGAAACAGTCCCTTCCCTTGCCGCTGTTGCTGTTTTTTCAGATCGACGATCGCCACGTCCGGCAGGCTTCGACCGCCAACCCGCCGGGTCAGCTGCAGCAGCTCGTACTTGCCGCTGCGCCCGTGCTGATAACTGGTCACCGACGGCGTCGCCGAACCGAGAATCACCACTGCATCATTCATGTTCGCCCTGACTATCGCGACATCGCGGGCATGATAGCGCAGGCCGTCCTGCTGTTTGAACCCACCGTCATGCTCCTCATCGACCACCACCAGACCGAGGTCGGGCAGCGGCGCAAATACGGCTGATCGGGCACCGACGACGATCTTTGCAGCACCGGAGAGGATTCGGCTCCATTCGTCGAACCGCTCCCCCGGCGACAAACCGGAGTGGAGCAAGGCGACCTGCGAACCGAAGCGAGATACGAAGTGCGCCTCGAGTTGGGTTGCCAGCGCGATTTCGGGTACCAGGACCAGCACCCCGCGCCCACCTGCCAGTGCCCGCTCGGCGGCGGCAAGGTAGATCTCGGTCTTACCGCTGCCGGTAATCCCGTGCAGCAGAAAGGTGCGGTAGACTCGCCGCTCGAGGGATTCGACAATCGCGGCAATGGCGGTCCGCTGCTCGTCGCTGTACTGCTCGATCCGGGGATAAAACGGCAGCAGGTCGCCCAAGGGGCTGCGATAAACCCGGCGGTCCCGGGCGGTGATCAGGCCGTCTGCAGCCAGGGTCTCGATGATTCTCGCCCCGTAGGGATATTCGGCCGTCAATTCCCGGCGCGGTACGTCGTCGGCGCCGCTGTTGACGGAAATCGTTGCCACGGCCAGCAGGGTTTTGGTCTCGGCCCGACCCGGCTGGCGCCCGAGCTTATCCCTGACGTGCCGGTCGATCACCGCCAACGCCGCAGCTTCCCCGGTGACGCCGCCGACTTCCCGGCACAGCTCCTGGTCGAGTCGATAGCATCGTTCGAGCTTCTTGCCGACCGAGTCCTTGCTGCAGCGCTTGATCACCCGCGCCACGCCGCTCTCAATCAACCGATTGACCGTCGTCCGGTCGCTCCTGTCGGCAAGCACCTTCTTGCTCTGGCGAGGCGACAGAGAACCGGCAGCGAGCAGCGTGGCCAGCCAGTCCTCGGCGCCACTTTCGGACATTCGATCCCCGGCCCCATCGTTGCACTTATTTTCTGTCAGGCATATGATCGATTCGACACTGACCTTCAAACCGCCGGGCAACGCGGTTTTGATCACCTGTCCGAGCGGGTAATGGTAGTACGCGGCCAGCCAGCGGAACAACTCGACCATGGCGCCGGGGAACAACGGCACCGCGTCGATGAGATCGAGAACCTTTTTCAGTTCGATCGAAAAGTCCTGCTGTCGTCCCGCTGCCAGGATATAACCGCTGGTCCGACCGGCCCCGAACGGCACGAACACCCGGCGCCCGACCAGCATCTGATCCTGCTCCCCCGCGCCGGCCAGACTGTCAGGCAGCACATAGGAATAGGTCTGCCTGACCGGGGCGGCAACGGCTACCTCCACCCATCTCATGGCGACGCCATCGTCTCCTGCAGAAAATCCTTGAACGACGGCCCGAGTTCATTGTGGCGCAGCCCATAGGCGACGATTGCCTGCAAATACCCGAGCTTGTCGCCGGCATCATATCTGGTGCCTTGAAATTCGTAGGCATACATCTCACGCCGTTTGGAAAGGGCGAGCAAGGCATCCGTCAACTGGATCTCGCCGCCGTGCCCGGGCGTGGTGTTGCTGAGAATCTCGAAAATATCGGGTTTCAGGATGTAGCGGCCGATGATCGCCAGATCGGAATCAGTCGTGCCGGGAGCGGGTTTTTCAACCATGCGGGAGACTTTGAAGGTGCGCTCGCGACCGTTGGCCTCTCCTTCGACAATGCCGTACTGATGTGTCTGTTCAGGAGGCACTCGCTGCACCGCAACGATCGACTCACCCACTTCACGGTACAACTCCAGCATTTGCCGGGCACAGGGCACCTCGCTGAGCACCAGGTCGTCACCGAGACAGACCATGAACGGCTCATTGCCGACGATATGCCGGGCGGTCCAGATGGCATGACCGAGGCCGAGTGGTTTTTTCTGGCGTACCGAGACGATATCGATCAGGTTGGAAATCATGTCGAGTTCCTTGCCGAGCGCAGTCTTGTTCTTCTCCTTGAGAACGGCATCCAGGTGGAAGTTATAGTCGAAATGGTTCTCGATGGCTGATTTTCCTTCGCTGGTCACGAAGATGATCTGCTCAATCCCGGAATTAACCACTTCCTCGACGATATATTGAATGGTCGGCCGGTCGACGATGGTCAGCATCTCTTTCGGTATGGCCTTGGTCGCCGGTAGGAACCTGGTTCCCAGGCCGGCCACGGGAATGACGGCTTTACGGATGTCCATGGACTTCTCCCCTTTCGTAATGACAGATGAAACGATACTATGGTATAGCAAACTTTTCTCAGAAACCGGATTGTTACCATAAAAGCACCGTCTCAGCCATCGTTTTCATGGAGTTTTCCTACCCTTCAGAGCTGCCGATCACCCCGTTCATCCCCGAGATCGCAGCACTTCTCAACAATCATCAGGTCGTCGTGATCGCCGGTGAGACCGGGTCCGGGAAAACCACTCAATTACCGAAAATCTGCCTCGACCTGTCCCCCGACCGTCCCGGTTTGATCGGCTGTACACAGCCGCGCCGCATTGCCGCCACGACGGTCGCCCGGCGGGTCAAGGAAGAACTCGGCGGCCGCGGTTATCTGGTGGGGAGTAAAATTCGCTTTCATGATCGGACAACACGGAATACCCGGATCAAATTCATGACCGACGGGGTGTTGCTCGCGGAGACCCGGCAAGATCCGTTTCTCAATCAGTATCGCTGTATTATCGTCGATGAAGCACACGAACGTAACCTCAACGTCGATTTCCTGCTCGGCTATCTCCATCGTCTGCTGAAAAGACGCGGCGACCTGCAACTCATCATCACCTCGGCCACCATCGACACGAGCGCTTTTGCTGCCCATTTCGGACAGGCGCCGGTTCTGCGGGTCACCGGCAAGACCTACCCGGTGCGGATCATCTATCAGCAACCGGCTGAAACCGACGATGACAGCACCTATGTGGATGGTTGCGTCGACGCGGCGGCAACGCTTTGCACGGCTTATCCGCCCGGCGATATCCTGATTTTCCTGCCGACGGAAAAAGATATCAGAAATTGCTGTGAAGTCTTGCGCGGGCGCCTGCCGCAGCGCCGGATCCTGCCGTTGTTCGGCAGGCTGCAGACCACCGATCAGGAGCAGATATTCAAGCAGCAGCAGTCGCTGAAAATCGTCGTTGCCTCGAATGTCGCGGAAACCTCGCTGACCGTTCCCGGCATCCGCTACGTCGTCGATTCCGGTCTTGCCCGCATTGCCGTCTACAATCCCCGGGCCCGCACCACGAATCTGCCGGTAACCGCCATCTCCCGGGCCAATTGCGATCAACGCGCCGGTCGCTGCGGCAGAATCGGGCCGGGCACCTGTCTGCGGCTCTATAGCGAAGAGGACTATCTGAATCGCCCGCAATTCCCGGTGCCGGAGATCCAACGCGCCAATCTGGCCGAAGTCATCCTGCAGATGGTGTCGCTCAAGCTCGGCGATCCCTTTGCCTTTCCTTTCCTCGACCCGCCCAAAACCGGGGCGATCCGGGAAGGGTACCGGATGCTGCACGAACTCGGCGCCCTCACCGACAGCGGCCGGCTCACCGACCACGGGTCGATCATGGCCCGGCTGCCGATCGACCCGGTCATCTCCCGGATCCTTATTGAAGCGGAAAAAAACAATTGCCTCAGGGAGACAGTCGTCATCGCCGCGGCGCTGGCCATCCAGGACCCGCGTGTCCGCCCGGCCGACAAGGAACAGCTCGCCGATCAGGCGCATGCAACATTTCATCACCCGCGGTCGGACTTTCTGATGCTGCTGACCATCTGGAACCGGTGCTTTGCTGAAATCGGCGGTTTTTCCTGGTCGGCACTGAAGCGTTTCTGCAGCCGCCATTACCTGTCTTTTCAACGGATGCGCGAGTGGATCGATCTGCACGAGCAATTGAGCCGTCTGCTGACCGAGCGGCACCGGTTCACCTTCAACGATGCTGAAGCCTCCTACGAAACCGTACACCGATCACTGCTCGCCGGCCTGTTCCGGCAATGCGCCCGGAAAACATCCGGGGCGAACTACCAGGGCATCGGCAACCGTGAACTGGTGATTTTTCCCGGCAGTCATCAGCACGCCAGAGGCGGTTCGTGGATCATGGCCGGCTCCTTTATCGAGACCTCGCGCCTGTTTGCCCTGACCGTCGCCACCATCGAGCCGGAATGGATCGAATCCGCGGCAGCCGCCTTTTGCAGCTATTCGTGGAGCAACCCGCGCTGGCAGAAGAAGACCGGCCGGGTGGTCGCCGATGAAACCGTCTCTCTCTACGGACTGGTCCTGATCAGCGGCCGGTTGGTAAATTTCGGCCGCCGAGACCCAAAAAACCGCGCCGAGGCCCGGAAAATCTTCATCCAACAGGCCTTGATCGACGGCCAGATCAGCGGTTCATTTGGGTTCCTCGAGCACAATGAGGATCTGCTGGCGCGCTGGCGCGATACCGAGGCCCGGTTGCGCAAGCGAGACGTAATCGTCGACGACGGTGTCATCTATGATTTTTACGATGATCGACTGCACCTTTCTGTCTACGACCGGCACTCCCTGATCAAGGCCGTAAAGCGTGACGGTGAGCAGCAACTGCTGATGAGCGAGGCGGATATCCTGCTGCGGGCGCCCGGCGACCGAGAACTGATCGACTACCCGCCGACCATCCGCCACGGCTCGACCGACATCGAATTGCGCTATCACTTCGAACCGGGCAGTCCTGACGACGGCGTCACCGCCCGCATCCCGCAGCACCTGATTGACAGCCTCAAGCCTGAGCTCTTCGACTGGCTGGTGCCGGGCCTGCTCCCGGAAAAGACAGCTTTCCTGATCAAAGGGCTGCCGAAACGACTGCGCAAGCGACTCATCCCGGTCAACGAAACGGTTGAGCGGCTCCTCGACGAGATGCCCATCGGCAGCGGCGCCTGCCTGAAAGAAATGGCCAGGTCCATCGCCAAACTCTACAACACGGCCATCCAGCCGGACGACTGGCCGGCGGAGCTGCCGGACCACCTGCGCATGCGCTTTGTCGTGGTCGATCAGAACAACACGGAGATCCGCTCCGGCAGAGACCTGCGCGCCTTGCAGCAGCAGTCCCACCACCCGTCGGCGGATCGGGTCCCGGGTCGCCTGCAGCAAGCCGACGAGGCGCTGGTCCAGGACCTGGCCGACACCGTTTTTCGCACCTACCATTTTACCTCGATCAAACCGCGTCTGCCCCTCATCTCCGAGGCCGGCGTGACCGTAGCCGCCCTCTATCCGGCCTTAGAACCGGTAGCGGGAGGAAACGGCGTACAGGTGGTCTATCTGCCCGATCCGGACGATGCCCGGCGTCGCACCACGACCGGGGTGCATTGCCTCGTCCAGATCAGCTGCCAGGACCAGTACCGCCAGCTGAAACGATACCTCAAAACGACATTTTCCGGTCCGTCATCGATGTGGCTCAGCTCAGCGTTCGGGTCCGCCGGCAACGGTCGTGATGCGATCGGTCGCTTTGTGCTGGACACCTTGTTTCCGGTCGATTTCGATATCTTCCAGGCCGAAGACGAATACCTGCGACGTCTCGGCGATCTCCACCGAACCGGCTTATTCGCCGGCGGTCAGCGCCTCGTGGACAGCATTATGGCCGTACTGCGCCTGCGCCGCGAGGCGGCAACGCTGATTGAGAAAATGAAGCGCGACGTCCCTGGAGCCGACGCGGCGGGCAACGACCTCCAGCGCCATCTCGAGCTGCTCCTGCCCGCCGATTTTCTCGAGCACGTTAACCGCGACGACCTCGAGCATGCCGGACGGTTTCTCAAAGGTCTGGCGATCCGCATCGACCGGGCCTCCCTCAACCTGGCCAGAGACCGGGAGAAACAGCGTCCGTTCCTCCCGCACCTTGGCAACACCGAAGACTATCGGTTCGCGCTGACCGGCGGTGATTCGGGCTGTCGAACGGCCTACCGCCGTTATCGCTTTCTGGTTTCAGAACGAGGCATTTCGCTGTTCTCTCCGGAAATCAAGACCAGCGAAAAAGTCTCGGAGAAGATCGTCAACCACGCCTGGCAGGAGGTACTGTCCGCCTGTCCGTCATCAGTAACGGCAACCGGTCGGAGGCGGCCATGAACAAAGTGAGTCTGGGCATCCTGCTGTCGATCGGAGCGCTGATCCTGCTGCATCGTAACCAGTGGGTCCTGGGGCTGGCCGCCTTCATCATCGGTATCCTGATCATGAATAAGCGATGAAGCGTTCCTGAAAAGGAACATCCTGGAGCCCCGCTCCGCGTAACCCCGGGTTGCCCCGTTCACCGTCACCCACTACCCAGCGCCAGGATATTGCGCAGATCGTCGACGGTATAGGGCTTCGGGAGCGCATTGGCAAAGCCGTAATCGCGGCAGCGCGCCATCACCGGCCCGACCGGCATGCCGCTGGTGGCGATGATCCGCAGATCCGGATCGATTGCCCGCAGGTGACGGCACAATTCGACGGCCTGAGGATCATCTTCGTCTCTGAGATTGATCAGCACCGCGGCAAACCGTACTCCCTGCTCGAGCGCCTGGCGATAGCGCGCCAACGCTTGATCGGTTTCGGCGGCCGACACCACCTCCAACCCGAGGAATTCGATCATCGCCGCGGCAACCAGACTGGTCGGTTCGTCGTTCTCAACGAGGAGAATACTGGTGCCGCCACTCGTCACGGATGGCGATATCCCTCTCAGCTGATCGGCGGGCAGCGGCAGATAAAACGATACCGTGGTTCCCCGGGAGATCGCGGAGGTGACGATAACATACCCCCATGATTTCGCAGGGTCGAATAGACAACCGCCAAACCGAGCCCCATCCCTTTGGCGACCCCCCGCTGCTTCGTGGAGTAATACGGATCGAAGATTTCCGGGATATGCTCGGTCTCGACCCCGCTTCCGTTATCGCACAGATCGATCTGCAGATAATCGCCGGCCGGTACATATTGTCCGGTAACGAAGAGCGGCTCGGCGAAACGGACCCGATGCACGGTGATCGATATCCTGGTCGCACCGGCTTCTACACTATTGCGCAAGACATTGACAAGGGCGGTGTCGATCTGCTCCCGGTCGATGGAAACCTGCGTGTCGCCGCTCTCAAGGACAACCGCGATGTCCGGCGCCGGCTCGGCCGAAAAGGTGGCAACCGCACGCTGCAGAACGGATTCGATACTCCTCGTTTCCCGGTCGATAAGTCCATAGGCCGATGATTGGGATATCTTTCGAACCAGCTCGACGGCGTTCTGCGCCGATACTTTGGCCTGCTCAAGTTTCTCCCTGACCTGTTCAGGGGCACCCCGGTCAAGGGCCAGCGCGGCCACATCGATGCTGCCACAGATAACGGCCAACAGATTATTGAAATCGTGGGCAACGCCGCCGGCCATGCCGCTCAACGCGTCCATCTTTTTCACCAACCTGACGGCCTGATCAAGTTTTCGCTGATATTCCTCAGCCCGGTATTGCCGGGTGATATCGCGGACAATGCAGATCCCGAAATAGCTCGCGCCGGCAACAGCCAGCAGGGAGACAGTCAGCACCCGATCATTTCGCCTGACCGGTCTGTCATCTCCGATGGTCAGCGGCTTCATGCCGCGCCCCAGCAACTCGGCGTCGAGCCAGCCGGCGATCGAATCGTCGTGCTCCCCCCATCCGATCGCTGCCAAATCAGAGCCGATGAGCCGGGCCATATCGCTGCCGAGAATGTCCAGAGCGGCCCGGTTGATATCGACGACTTGACCTCTTTCATTGAGCTCGATCACCCCTTCCGACAGCGAAGCGACGATCTCTTCCCGATGCATTTTTTCCGCCAGAATCTCGGAGGCGATGGATTGATCGACCACCTGGCGATCAAGCGATCCGGCCCGGTCGCCAAGCACCTTTTCAGCTGCATCTGATCGGCGGCGAAATCGCTCCAATGCTTTGTGGATATTGCTGCGCATCTCGGCCAAACTGCCTTTGACAATGCACAGGTCGCAGGAGATGGTGGCCATGATCCGTCTGGCCTCGGCGACCGGGATTGCCGAAATGACCACGATGAAAACCGTGCTGCGATCCGGCAGCTGGCGAATCACTCGACAGAGCTGCTCGCCGCTCACCAATGGCATCACCAGATCGGTAAAAACGATGTCGATCGGCTCCTGTTTGAAAATCTCCAAGGCCTCAAGCCCGTTTTTCGCGGTATGAACCCGGCAGCCTCCCCGCTGCACCAAGGTCGAAATCGCCTTGAGCAGAACCGGGTTGTTATCGACGACCAGTGCCCTGGGGTGTCCGTCGCTCATCGCCTCTCCCCGTTGCCGCCGTTTGCTTGCCACTGCCGAACAGCGGAAAGAATCCGATCGATCTCCAACGGTTTGCGAAATATTTTCCAGGCACCGAGAAGCTGGGCGACTTCCAGATACTGGTCCGGCGACAACCGTCCACCGCCGGAGATGGCGATGATGCCGACCTCGGGATACGACCGCCGAAACGAGGAAATCGTCTCAATTCCTTCCTGTACCGGCATGATCAGATCGCACACCACCAGGTCAACCGGTATTTCCTGGTGCAACCGCACCCCTTCCCGGCCATTTCCCGCTTCGTACACCTCCCACCCTTCTTTCTCGAACCACGTCCGAAGGATATCCCTGATTGCCGGTTCGTCGTCGATAATGAGAATTTTCATTCCTGATCCCGATCTAACCCCCCATGACTTGAAGTCACAACAAACAATGAAAATCGGCGGCGCGGTCGGAAGTCCCGGCCCGCCATGCCGGAAGCTGCACCGCAAAAATCCGGCTTGAGCGTCAGCGGGGGGATAGCTTAAAACCTGCCCCGCCGTTAATGGTAGAGTACCGGCCATCCCCCCCGATCCACTACTGCTTGCCGAAGACCGACTGCCGGAAAAAGGTGGTCAGACGCACGCGTCGATCCCTTGTCCTGATCTGTTCGGGAATCAAATCGGTCTGGTGCATTTTGAGAATGGACATTTTATACTCGATATGGCTTGCCAACCGGTTGTCCAGATACCAGGCGTACATCAGCCCCATCAATAAACCGGGGGGAGTGAAACCTTCCTCACCGTTGACCACCCTGGTGAAATGGCAGGGCGTCACCTCTTTCATCCGAGACAGCGTGAGAAACTCGCGCAGCTCGTCGTCGGAAAAATAACAATTCCGCTGGTCAACCGGCCGCAACAGCAGATGGTAGATGCTCCCCAGCGCGACACCTCGGCACTGCAGCGGCTCCATCCGTTTTTCCTGGGCATAATTACCGAGCAGCGCCTGACCGACAGCGATCAGAAAAGCAACTTCGAGCTGCTTTTCATCGTCCAGACGGTCTCGGCGAATATACACCTGCCCGTCTTCAGGATCATAGAAAGAAAAGACATTGTCCCAGCGTTGATCACGGCGCCAATAATCCCTGTGGACATAGGTAATCCCTCGAATTGTTGCGAAATGGGTAAGTGGAATATCCTGGTGATACCAGATCATTTCCACCAGATCTTCGCGTATCCGCTTATCATCTATACAATCGGAGGTGGCCGGCCAGCAGGAAAACGGCAACTCAGCCAGGCGACGGCGGACCTTCTGATACTTTACCGCCGGCAGGCAGACTGTATAGCGACTGGAACCATGACCTTCACCATCGTCGGCAAGCCCTGGGGCATTAACGGTATACGGCGTCTGAGAGGTCAACTGCTCGGCGAGATAGAGGGTTTTAACCGTTTGAGCGACAATCTGCGGATCATGTTGAATGACCTGCCGTTCATGGAGAGCCGCTTTGGAATAAAAGCCGCACTCGATGGCCGCAAAACCTTGCTGTTTCAGGACTTCCCGGTCCAGGTAAATGGGACTCTTGCCTTCAACGGCATAATTCTGAATGACCGAACCGGGAATATCCTGGAGTGACAGACAAAGAACCTGATCGAAAAGTCCCCGAACACCGCCGGGGAGATTCCGGTCATAGGCCCTGATCATGTCCGACACGTGGAATTTGCGCTCAGGATCGAGATTGCTTCGATCCGTTTCCCCGTCCTGGACCCAGAGGTTGGCGATCAGCAGTTTGAGCGCCCGGCGGTTGCTTCTCACCGCGGCGGCGATACCGGGAACCTGCATGACCGGTATGATCGAGCTGTACAGACTGCCGGGCGCCATAATCAGCACATCGGCCGAACCGATCCGTTCACCCAACGATTCAGGCACGAAGGGGTGGCCGCAGAAATCGACAAACACCCGGTCAACCGGAAAGCCTCGTCGGGCCTCACTCGATTTTCGCTCTCCGGTGACTTGAACGCCGTCAGCGTAGAGGAAACGAAGTTGTGCCGGGGTGGCCGTGCAGGGCATGACGGCATTTTGGCCTGCTCCGAGCAATACGGCACAATCGGCAATTGCGTCATAAATATCCTGACCGTAGGTGACGGCAACGCCGTTTGGATCGTGTCGCAGCACATCATCCGGCAGACGACGGCAGATGGCCGACAGAATAATCAGATTGCCAAGGCAATGAGGTCGCTGCAGGACGTGCCGGCACAGCTCGTTGGTGAAACAGAAGCTCAGTGCCCGCACCACAGCGTCTCTCATCTCAGCCGGCAGGCTGTCGAGCGCGGCGCCGCATTGTTTGAGCAGATCCTCAGCGGATGCCGGCCTGGCGGTGTAGCGAAAATTAAAGAGCCGCGATAACTCGCCGGCCACCTCGGTCGCCTCGGAGACGGTCAGCTCATAGCGCAACTGCAGCCGTTTCAACTGGATCGAGCTGAGCAGCACGTGCCGAATATCACCAACGGCGATCACCGGCAGATCTTTGAGCAACTCCCCGGTCGATCCTCCATCGTCGGTAATGCAGACCACCGCCGTCGTCCGCGGGAAAACGTGCTTGAGACCCTCGAATGGCCGTCTCGCCCAGCCTCTTTGCCGGCAATCGCCGCCGATAATATTGGACAAGCCGGTCCCGCCGCCGAAGACCACGACCCGCAGGTCATCGGTCCTGGCCTCGATCAGGTTCTGGCGAAGTTCGCCGAACAGCGTATTCGACTGGAGATCGACCAGCCGCGGACCCTCATTGAGCACCAGGTCGACCAGTTTCTCCCGCAAATCGTGATGAGACAGCAAATCGAGCGGCGCCAGTTGCCTGGTGCCAAGCTCGCTGAGCAGGTGTTTGTTGTTTTTTATAAAGTCAACGCTCATGGACACATCCCTGCCCGACCGATCAGGGTGCGGACCCCGGCCGTCCGGTCGTTGCCGGGTCTTTGCCGAGCAGCGCCGCGACCCGGGCCAACTCCTCCTCGGTGTCGACCTCGATCGAATCATGCTCGGTCAACACCACCTTGATTTTATAGCCATATTCAAGGGCTCGGAGCTGTTCCAGTTTTTCATAATGCTCCCATTGGCCTTCAGGCAACGCGACAAACGTCAGCAAGAACCCTTTGCGATAGGCATAAAAACCGAGGTGCTTATAGTAGGTGGGCCCCGTTTCGTTCGGGTTGCGCTGAAACGGGATCGGCGAACGAGAAAAGTACAACGCGTACCGCTCTTTATCAAAGACCGTCTTGACATGATTAGGATCGAAAATCTCCTCTTTCCTGACGATCCTGTAGATCAGCGTGGACATCGGCAGGGCCGGATCGTCGAGCAGGGGCGAGACCACCTGACCGATCACTTCGACCGGAAACAACGGCTGATCTCCCTGGATATTAACGATCACATCCTGTTCCGAAATCCCGAGCAATTCCGCCGCTTCGGCCAGTCGGTCGGTACCGGAGACGTGATCGCTCCGGGTCATCACCCACTCGGCCTTGAACGAGGTTGCGGCATCGGCGATGCGTCGGTCATCGGTGGCAACCACGACCCTGGACAACAACGGTACCCGGCGGGCGCGTTCGACCACATGCTGGATCATCGGCTTGCCGCAAATCATCGCCAGCGGTTTGCCGGGAAAACGATTTGACTGGTACCGGGCGGGAATAATCGCAACAACCTGGACATCGGGTTTTGATTCTGGCATCTATCTCATGGGCCTCATGGTATAGTTGATCACGGGCAACCATCGGGTCACTCCACTACATAAATCATTTTTCCATGGATATCAAACAACTCATCAGTATCAGGGACCTGTCGGACCGCGCTGAAGATCTCGCTCGGACCGAACGTCTGGCCGACACGCTCGGACTGCCCCGCCTGGCGGCGACAGACGGCATCTCCAGATTTTTCCTGACCTACCGCAACGATCGCCTGCAACTCCATGATGGAGCCCTGCCCGATTCGGCCCATCCTCTCAGCGTCGACTTCCTGGCCGGTCCCTCTTATTTTCGATTCCTCCACGATCGCCGGATCAGCCAGCCGCTCGCCAAGGCCGCCGGGATCAAGAAAGGATTTAGACCAACGGTCTGCGACGTTACCGCCGGGCTCGGAGAAGACGGATTCGTCCTGGCGTGTCTCGGCTGCCGGGTAATTCTCGTCGAGAGATCGCCGGTTATCTGGGCCCTGCTCGAGAACGGACTGCAACGGGCAACTGCTCATCCCCGGGTCGGGCCACTGGTCGCCGACCGCATCAGCCTGCACCTGGCCGAGGCAACAAGCTTTCTCGATACCGTCGGTCAGTCCTTCGACACGATTTATCTTGACCCGATGTATCCGGCGGCCGGCAAGTCGGCCTTGAACAAGCAGAAAATGCGCATGCTCCGGGCCATTGTCGGCGACGACTCCGACAGTCCGGCTCTGATGGCTGCCGCTCAAAAGGCCGCGCCCTCCCGGATCGCCGTCAAGCGGCCGCGCAGAGCGCCGGTGCTGACACCGGAACAACCGTTGTTTTCAATAACCGGAAAAAGCAGCCGCTTCGACGTCTATCTCCCTCCTTATTTATGATAACCGGTACCGGCCCGGATGGAAAAAGCGCGATACAATTGTTCAAGCAGCAGCAAGCGGGTCATATCGTGGGTAAAGGTCATTGTCGACAAAGACAGCACCAGGTCCGCCGCCCGAATTTGTTCCTCGGCCAGGCCGAGTGGTCCGCCGATGACAAAGACGGTCTTCTTGACCCCCCGGCCGATCAACTCATCCAAAAGAAAGGCCAGTCGCTCAGAGGTTAACTGGCGTCCGGCGCGATCAAGGGCAATGCGATAGCAATTCCGAGCGTCGATGCGCCCATTGAGAATGCCGCTTTCCAGGGCTCTGATTTCGGCACCGGTTTTGCCGCTCGTCCCTTTTCCTTTCAGATAGGTCAGCGTTAACGGACAGAAGTGTCCGAGTCGCGCCCTGAAATCATCGATCCCGGCGGCCAGATAAGGCTCCTTGGTCTTGCCCAGCAGAAGGATTTCCAACTTCATCGTCCGTATTCTTTCTCGGACGCTTGCCCGGCCAGCACCCGCTTGAGTATCGAGCAGAACCGCCGATAGGACATCTCTCTGGTAATGCCGGGGCACGAGGCGCTGATGGCCTGAAAATTGGCTTCATCGAGCAACAACGCCGGTACCAGAGGCCATTGCGCGCACCGCCAGGGTCTCCCGTGATAAATGGTACACCCGTTGTCATAAAATATGCAGTGGTGGTCGACGATGCGCATCTGCACCACCGATCCGGACACCCGCCAGTACCTGCGGGCCAATTCTTCGCGCGGTAGCTGCAAATAATCGATCATCCGCTGCTGATCGGCTCCAGTGAGGGAAACCGTGGTTTCGCCATGACAGCAGAAACCGCATTGTCGGCAGGTGAATAGGTGTTCGAGCTCTTCCATGACCGGAATCCTGGTATCTGGTTTGGCCACTGCTTAAAAACGGGCGCACCGATGATAACAGATCCGCGGAAAAGATGCCGCAGTTGAAACAGCCTCGGGAGTTATGCTCCCGGCGCTGTTCCGGGGCGGGGATGCGGCGGCGCCGCTCAAGCGTAACCGATCATGTCCCCGAACGTGGAAATATCAATACCGTAGAGCATCGCCGCCATCCGCCACTTCTCTTCATCGGCGACGTCGAAGATAATATGGTCATCGGCGGGCAGGGTCAGCCAGCCATCAGCCAGCAACTCTCCTTCCAGCTGCCCCGGTCCCCAGCCGGCATAACCGAGCAGAAACAAGTACTTGTCTGGCCCCCTGCCATAACCGATATCTTCCAGGATCTTGGTCTCTCGCGACAGCGAGATGGTTGAGGTAATCTCCAGCCGATGCTCGGCCTGGTAGTCGGATTGATAGAGGATAAAGGCCGACTCCAGTTCGACGGGGCCACCGATGTGCACCGGCGGCAGCTGTCCCTCGGGAACCGGCAGATTGGCGGTACGCAAAATCTCGTTGAGGCTGAAAAACGGATTTGGTTTGTTGACGGCAACGCCCATGGCCCCCTCGTGACTATGCGCACAGATGAAAATCACCTGCTCTTCGAATCGGGGATCGGGCATTCGCGGCGTTGAAATCAGAAATGAACCCGTTAATGTGTCGATGACGGATGTTTTCTCGGCAACCATTGTGGCACCTCGGCAGAAACATGATCTGACGTAACCTTTCATCTTCAAGCGTATCAAATAGCGGCAGCAACCGTCAAGAGCGGCACGGCTGAGAGCGTGGCGGACCCATGACTCTGGTTGATAGCATGGCGTATTCCCGATAGAAAAAAATCTTTTGTCCATGACTTTTTCACCGTGATGCCCTACTATTGGTCTGGAGGCCCATCCAGTCCGTGCAAAATTATTCCACTCTTGCCGGTACTGATCGGCCTGAATCGTCTTTTTTCTACGTGCCTTCTATGAACAACCCGCAGACTTCCATCCTCGCCGCCGATTGCTATGACCCGTTCCAATTCCTCGGCGTCCACGATCATCCGGGCAGACCCGGCACCGTTATTTTCCGCTGTCTGCATCCCCATGCCGAGACCGTCGAGTTGCTCAGCGGCGACCGCGTTTACCCGCTTGAACGAACCCATCCGGACGGGCTCTTCAGCAGCAGCATCGATCGATCCGAGCTGGCCTTTCCGGATCTCGATCCATTTGACTACCGTTACCGGATTACGTATCGGTCCGGAACCCGGCACCTGATCAACGATCCATACCGATTTCCCCCGTTTCTTGCCGATCAGGATCGATACCTGTTCAATTTCGGCACCAACTACTCGCTCTACAACCTGATGGGTGCCCAACTCGGCCTGCACCTGCGCGTCAGCGGCACCCTTTTTCGCGTCTGGGCGCCCAATGCCCGCGCCGTTTCCGTGATCGGTCACTTTAACGGCTGGGACAACCGGGTGCACCAGATGCGGGTACTCGGCAGTTCCGGAATCTGGGAGCTTTTTATTCCGGGAGTCGTTGAAGACGAGTTGTATCGCTTTGCCATCAGGACCGCAACCGGGGCGGTTCGGGAAAAATCGGACCCCTACCAGTTCTTCGGTGAGCTGCGACCACGGACCGCCTCCGTCGTCCGCGACCTCAACCGCTACACGTGGAACGACCAGGCCTGGCTGGAGAAGCAACGGACCCACCAGCCCTATGATCAGCCGATCGCCATATACGAAGTGCATCCCGGCTCGTGGCGGCGTGATCCCGAGCAGCCCGAACGGTTCCTGACGTTTCGCGAGCTTGCCGACCAGCTCATTCCCTATGTGAAAGATCTCGGCTATACCCATATCGAATTGATGCCGGTCATGGAGCATCCGCTTGACGAATCATGGGGCTATCAGGTCACCGGACCATTCAGCCTGACCAGCCGCTACGGTGTTCCGGACGATTTCATGTATTTTGTCGACCAATGCCACCAAAACGACATCGGGGTCATCCTCGATTGGGTGCCCGCCCATTTCCCGAAAGACGAACACAGCCTGGCCCGCTTTGACGGCACCGCCCTCTATGAACATGATGACCCGCGCAAGGGCGCCCACCCGGAGTGGGGAACCATGATCTACAACTACGGGCGCCGCGAGGTCAGCAATTTTTTGATTGCCAACGCCCTGTTCTGGCTGGATCGCTATCATATCGACGGCCTCCGGGTCGATGCCGTCGCCTCGATGCTCTACCTCGACTACTCGCGGCAAGATGGGGAGTGGGTGCCCAATTGCTACGGCGGCAGGGAGAATCTCGAGGCCATCGAGTTCATTCGGCACATGAACTCGATCATCTATGACCGCTTTCCCAGTACGCTGATGATCGCCGAGGAATCAACAAGTTTCTACGGCGTCTCAAAACCTGCCGATCAGGGCGGGCTGGGGTTCGGCTTCAAATGGAATATGGGCTGGATGAACGATATCCTCAGCTATTTCAGCAAAGATCCGCTCTATCGAAAATTCCATCATAACGCATTGACCTTTTCCCTGATGTATGCTTTTTCGGAGCAATATGTGCTGCCGCTGTCGCATGACGAGATGGTGCACGGCAAGCGTTCGCTGCTGGAGAAGATGCCCGGCGATCGGTGGCAGAAATTCGCCAACCTGCGCCTGCTGCTGCTCAGCATGTACCTCCATCCCGGCAAAAAACTGCTCTTCATGGGAGGCGAGTTCGGTCAGCGTTCCGAATGGTATTGCAAACGAAGCCTGGACTGGCACCTTCCCGAACATGACGCCGACCACCGCTTGATGGTCGACTTCGTCCGCGACCTCAACCAATTTTACCGGGACAACCCGTCACTCTGGCAACTCGACCACGATTACCGCGGTTTCAGTTGGCTCGACCTGGAAGACCAGGATAATTCGATTATTTCATTTACCCGGCTGGCCGCAGATTCGCACGACCATCTCGTCTGCCTGCTCAATTTCACGCCGCAGACCATCCCCGACTATCGACTCGGTCTGCCGACAGGCAACGACTACCGGGCGGTCTTCTGCTCCGACAGCTCTGCCTACGGCGGCAGTTCGACCTGCCCGGAACAGGTGTTCACCGCCCACCCGGAACCGCACGCCCGGGCCGACCAGCACACGCGCCTCACCGTTCCGCCGTTGTCCGGCGTTGTGCTCAAACCATGCCGGGGAGCGTAATGTCATGACTTCACCACCGAGCAGTTCCCCGCTTGCCTCGGGCAAACTGAAAAAGGCCGTGCGGGCTTTTTGCGATCTGCAGGAACAATATCCGGAGAAATCAAGGCGCGACCTGCTGCAGGAGGTCGAACTGAAATTCGATCTCTCGCCGTTGGAATGCGAATTTCTGAACAAATGCCTCGACTAGGACGGTGAGCCGTGAACCGTCGGCTCTGAGCGTGTAACCGCGCTTGCAGCGGTGAAAGCCGGGGAAACAACCGATATCCCGGCGTGGAGGGATAATGGATGCATATCACCAGGTAATCGCGACAATCGCACTGACCATGGGCACCGCCTGGGCCAGCGGCATCAATCTCTATGCAACGATCGGCGTACTCGGCCTGCTCGGCATCAGCGGCAATATCGTCTTGCCGGAGACCCTGGCAGTCCTGCAGAATCCGCTGGTGATCGGCGCCGCGGTGTTGATGTATGGTGTTGAGTTCTTTGCCGACAAGACGCCGGGCGTCGATACCGGCTGGGACACCATTCACACCTTCATCCGCATCCCCGCCGGGGTTATGCTGGCCGCCGGCGCCGTCGGCGAAGTCAACCCGGCGATCGTCGTCGCGGCGGGCATTCTCGGCGGCACCGTAAGCGCCTCCAGTCATATGGTCAAGGCCGGCTCACGGGTCTTGATCAACACCTCTCCGGAACCCTTCAGCAATTGGGCGGCCTCCGTCGCGGAAGATGTGGGCGTCATCGGCGGACTGTTCGTCGCCTTGCACTATCCGGCGCTGTTTCTCGTTTTGCTGGTGCTCTTCATTATCCTGTCGATCTGGCTGATCCCCAAACTCTGGCGCGGCATCTGCCTGGTTTTTGATAAGATCAAAGTGCTGTTTTCCCCGACTCCGCCCGCCGCCCCCCCACCGTCATCGTCCCGGCCGCCGCCGGATCCGCCGACTCATTGACAGGGCAGATCGATGACCGCCGTGGTGCCACGCCCCACCGTACTGTCCAGGGTGAGTCTGCCGCGGTGATCAGCGACGATTTTCTTCGACAGCGCCAGTCCGAGCCCGGTCCCTTCCGGCTTGGTAGTGACATAGGGGTCAAACACGGTTTCGATCAGTTCGGCGGCTATCCCCGGCCCGTCGTCGACAATGCTGATTTTCACGCTGCCTCCTTCACGGTCGGTGGTAACAATCAGCGTGCCGCCCCGAGCCATGGCCTGGACGGCATTGAGTCCGAGGTTGAGCACTACCTGGATGAGCCGGTCCTGATCGACGGCAAGCTGCAGGCCGTCACTGCGGTAGTGCTCTTTTATCTCGATGCCGGCGGCCAGCGCGTCGGCACGCAGCAAGGTAACGGCCTTGGCCACCATGGCGTCTATCTCGACGGGAGCGATCTCCAATTGTGTCGGCCGGGCGTAATCGAGCAATTCTCCGATACTGCGATTGAGCCGTTCGACTTCGGTCACCAGCAGCTCGATTGTTTCCCGGCCAAGTGCATCCTGGTGCAGCCGGCCCTGGAGCAAAAGGGCCAGTCCCTTGATGGAACTGAGCGGATTGCGAATCTCGTGGGCAACACCGGCGGCCATTTTACCGATTGCCGCTTCCCGCTCAACCCGTGCCAGTTCACTCTCCAGCGCCCGGATCTTGCTGAGATCCTGGATCAGCAAGAGCATGCCGGCCTGCTGCCGGTCCGGATCCTGGAGCGGCAGCCTGACGACATGAAGCGACGTGGCTCCGCCGCTTCGCTCCGGCAGGGTCACTTCCCACCGGGTTTCCTCGGCTGCAGTCGGTCGGGGCGAGAGCAGATCGCGGAACCGTTCGGGGAGCGCGGCAACGGATGATTTCCCCAGAACCTGGGTTTCTTCCAGCTGCAACATCGAGCAAGCACTGGCGTTGCAGGTCAGCACCCGGCCATCCGGTCCGGTGGCGATCAGGCCGACCGGCAGAGAGGAAACGAGCAGATCGGTGAATTCGCGCATCCTCGTCAATCGAACCTGGGATCCACGCAATCCCTGCAAGGTCATCAGCGAAAGGATCCCGCCGATGCCCACCAGCAGCAGGACCAGAGACAATACGCCGACCTGGATAAACTGCTGGCGCACCGCCTGATGAAAGGTCTCGAGGCCGAGTTCGGCAACCCAGAAGTATTCGCGATGCTCGATGCGGTCGAGAAATCTTTGGATTTCAGGTGTATGGAGCCTGTCCAGGGATCGTCCCTGCCGGCCTCGCCCCATCTCGCGCGGATGCGGCATCATCTGACTGGAGCTGCCCACACCAAAGGGCAGGGCGAGCTGAAAGACCTCCCGGCCGTCGCCACCGGTGACGATACGAAACGGTTCCCGCCGGGTATCGTGCTGGTTGAGAAAATCCATCGTCTCATCGGCCAGGGTCGTGTTCTCTCTGCTCTGATCGCTGTGAGCGACAATCTCACCGGCTGCCGTCACCAGGTAGAGACCGACGATTCCAGGATGGTCCGACCCGTTTTCAATAACCTGCCGGATTGTCTGGTGCCACACCTGGGCATCGAGTTCGCCCCGCATCAGTGAGCGCCGCAGCGATGCCCGGGTGCTCGCCGCAATCAGGTTAAGGATCGCCTGCCCTTCCTGCGACAGGGCCGAAGTCATCAACTGCTTCTCACGCTGCACGTTATTGACGGCAAAAACACCGATAATCACGGTGAGCAGGACGCAGGCGCTGGCAAACAGCACCGGCGATGCGTAAACGATCCCTTTCGGGCCTCTCTGTTTGCTAGGGGCCATGGTCGGTGCGCAGAATTTTCTCGACTATCACCTTGGAAATCTGATAGGTCGGCATGATCCCCTCGTCACCCATCGGACCGGAGGCCAGCGTCTGGCCGCTGATCAATGGATTATCCGAGGCATAATAGGCATATCTGGTTTTCATGGTTTTCGGGATGCGGCACTGAATGATCGCCGCATTGATCGCCCGCTGATAATGTCCCCCTTCCATCTCGATGCCGATCGCCTGCCAGGACGAGGAGTGAAATCTATCCAGCACATCACGATTCTGCAGGGAGGTGCCGAGCACGGTGACCATCGGGCCACTATAGACGTCGAGATCACCGTTGAAATCACGGGTCGACAGATCGTTGTCGAGAATGTAGTTATGTGGCGTTCCTTCCATGACATGGGCCGTAGCCAACATGATATCGCCTTTTTTGCCCGGGAGGATGCCGGCCTTACCCATGATTGAAATAGATTCGATCCGAAGGGTCCACTCGCCCCGGTCGGAGGTCATGGGGCTCAACAACTCGTCCATCACCTCATACGCCTGGGCACCGAAGGCATAATCCATCACCAGGATCACCGGCCGATCTTTTTTTATTGAGTCCCAGGACAAGAGAACGTTCGGATGGACACTGGCTTCGACAAGTCGCCCGGCATCGATGATCTGCACGTCGATATTGGATCCCGATGCATCCTGGTGCAGACTGAAGCCAAACGGTGCGGCGTACCGCTCGATGTCGTCGTCGAATTCCCGGAGCTGCTGGATCATCTCGTAGAGATCGTCGGCCGGCTTGACGCCGCGCTCCTGCAGGGCGCCATAGCCGTAGAAGATATTTCTGAAAGAATGCATGTTGGCGCTGATGATATGGATCGGCCGATCCTGCAACTCCAGCGCCAAGAGGCGCTGCTTGAGGGAGCGTGCCCAGTTCGAGGCATAGCGATGATGGCCGAGAATATCCTGCAGGGATGGCGTGAAGTAGATGATCAACCGATCCTCCTCGCCCTGTTCCTCCTTGAGAATGCGGTAGCCGAGCCGATGGATAATGCGGAACAGGCCATTGTTGAAGCCTTTGACCTGGTTCTGGTCGAGGGAGTGATAGGTCTGCCTCGTCTCCCGATAGGTCCGCCCGAGAATGATGGAAAGATTCCAGAGGGCCTGATCGAGTTCAGGCCCCTCGGTCAACGCCTCGATATCGACGATCTGTTGCAGGGCCTTCCACTCCAGGCTGGTCTCGCTGCCCATGCGGTTGATCTGGGTCCTGATCTTCTGGGCCTCGATGTTGAGAAATGTCAGGTGGGTCAGGATGTCGTAGATTTCCGTTGCTCCCTTGGTTATCACGAAGCAGATCTCCTTGCGCGATACCACATAGGACAATCTCCGCCGCTTGAGCGGCCTGATTTCCTCGAACGAAGTCCCTTCGAGATCCTCCTGGGCGGTCAGTACGATCTTGTTACACTCCTCAATGCCTCGCGGCAATCGATCGATGACATATTCGAGCCCCTTGAGTTCAACCACCCGCTGATCGGACATCGAGCCGTAGATCTCGGGGCTGAACTGCCGCAAGGCATCCTCCAATTTGCGGCCGGTGGTTCCGGACGGCTGATACGATCCGGTGAGAATCAGCGCATCGGCAAGGGTTTTAAAGGCGGCTATGGCGGCTCGTGCCCGCTGTGATTTGGAAAGTTCTTCCATTGTCTGACTCGCTCTGTGGTATGGTTCGACGCTCTTATCGGACCACCGCGTTTATCCGCCGGCTGGACCATAGTTTGCAGCGGCTGATCCGTTGTCGATCTCACCGGTTTCTTCTCAGCTTCAGCATAGCAGATAATCGCGATGCTTTCTAGCTTCCCGGATTATCCCGCGTTTCCCGGGGCAATCAATGCCTGTTCCGGACAGATCGCTTCTTTCCGGAAAGAGATTGGAGGATCAGGCCGGCCATGATAAAGACCAGGCCGATCAGTGAAGACGGCAGAATCCGTTCTCCGACGATGAAATGGATCAGGACCAACGATAAAAAGGGTGCCAAAAAGATCAAGTTGGCCACCCGTGCCGTTGAAGAGGTCAGCTTCATCGCCATCAACCAGGCCACATAGGCGATCCCCATCTCGAAGCAGCCGGTATAGACGGCACCGGCCAGCCCGGCCAACGGAATCATTCTGAAGTCCTCAAAAACGAGGATATATCCGCCGATCAGCGGCAGACTGCAAAGAAAATTGAGCAGCAGTCCGGCGATCGGGTCACGATGATCGCGGGTCGCGGCGATCCAGTAGAGCGCCCAGATGAGCGTCGAACACAAGACCAACGCAACACCGGCCGGACGGGCAAAGGAAAACGAAAAAAGGTCCCCTTCACTGGAAATGATATAGACGCCGAAATAACTGATCAGCACGGCAGCCAGCTCGAGCGGCCGCAAACGATGACCGAGCAGCGGCACCGACAACAGCGTCAGCGTGATCGCCCAGGTAAAATTGATCGGCTGGGCCTGTTGCGCCGGCAACATTTCATAGGCCTTGAACAAGACCAGATAGTAAAGAAAGGGATTAACCGCTCCAAACGCCAGCGATCGCTTCCAGGTGACGCCGTCGGCCTGTCTGATCAGAAAAAATTTGCCCTGGTAGAGCAGAATAACGGTAAGTACCACGATCGAAGTGGCGGTGGCGTAAAACAACAGCTCGGCAGCCGACAGATAGCGCAGACTGATTTTAAAGGCACTGGCCACTGTCGACCAGCACAATACGGCCGTGAGCCCGTAGAGAATGGCTTTTGCCTGATCGGTCATACCCGCCCGGCTACCGTTGACTGCCGTTCAGCGTCGCGGCCCGGCCGAACGGCAGGGCAAGCAGAACCAGCCCTGAAAGGATCAGAAACAGGCCGACCCAACCGGCACCACTGACCTGTTCACCAAGCATCGCAATACCGAGCACGCCGGCGGTAAATGGTTCCGCCAGGGTCAAGGTGACGGCGGTCGACACCTGGACATGTTCGAGTCCCCGGCAAAACAGGAAGTAAGAGAGTGCCGTGGCCAACACCCCGAGATGCACGACCACGGCCAACCCGGCGGGACGGGCGATCCAGGACAGATCGGCGGTGAACAGAAACGGCAGCAGCACCACGGCACCGATGCAGAAGACCACTGCCGCCACCGATTCTGGCGGCCGGCCGGGAAGGAGTTTTTTCATGAACATGGTGTAGACGGCATATGCCAGGCCGGCTCCGGCGGCCAGACCGATGCCGTAGGGGTGGATTTCGATCCGGCCGGCATTACCGAGCAGAATAGTACAGCCAAGCAGGGCCATCAGCGTTGCCAGGTACCATTGACCGGTCGGCCGCCTCCTCATGAACAGCGTATCGAGGATACCTGCAAACACCGGCGCCGAACCAATGCCGACCATGGTTCCGACGGCCACGCCGGTCAGAGAAACTCCCCAAAAAAAACAGAGTTGATAGAGCGCCACAAACAGGCCGCCGCCGACTGCGAGCATTCTCGGCATACCGGCCAGCGACAGGCCGTTGCGCATCAAACTGAGCACGGCCAGAGCACAGCCGCCGACCAGCAGACGCAGGGCGCCGATGATCTGCGGGGTGCTCTCGATCGGAGCCAGCGCCTGCGCCGTTCCGGTCGTCCCCCATAAAACGGCGGCGGCAACGATGGAAATCATGCCGACGACAGAATGTGATATCTGCAATCCCTTGGTGTCCTTGTCAATAAATGATGCGTTGTCGGGGTTGCCCGGCAAGGCCACCCGCCCGTGCTGGCGTGCCACCGGCCGAAAGATTCCGCGTAATGGGGCAATCGGCCCAGCCTCTGACGATGATATAATGCATTTTGAGCAAGAGCAAAAAGCGTTTTGCGATTCTTGTCAACACTCTGTATCCTTTTTTTTATATGAAAATCATCTCCCC